>CAMVTN010000001.1 GCA_947170415.1 uncultured Lachnospiraceae bacterium
GTCCTCATAAACACGGTAATTTAGTCTAAACTCGACGCTTCGCGTCTCAAACAGTTATCCTAAATTACCTATTCGGACAACGTGTTTGCTAAGAACTGCCGGCTGATTGTTCAAAGAAATGTCTACACGCCATACACTTACTCTTTGACAAAAGCCATTAATTATTTCAATGGCCAAAACCAAGTGTAGGTCGCATGATTACCTCTTGGAACAATTAGCCGGCAACACTTAGTGAACACACTGACCGAATAGGAGATTTTTGACGAACTATCTGAGCCGCTTGCGGCGAGTTTCGCAAAAATCTCCGTGTTCATGAGGGCAGTGCGTGAGCTTAGTGTCTGTCCGAGCCGTGACAAGAGGTCATCATACGACCTACACGTAGTATCTGATATTAACTTGAATTACATCCTGTCAGGCGCTTCCATTCCGAGAACATCTATACACTTCTCAAGGACGTTAAGAGTCAGGACAAGTGTTGCGATCCAGCCTCTGCGGCGTGCTTCATTTTCCTCTGCAATGATCTTGGTTCCGTGATAGAAACGGTTAAACTCATTACAAATGCCATAGATGAATGCACAGATCTTATGAGGAGCAAGATCATCAAAAGCGCCTGTCATCATAGTGCCAAACTGCGCAAGTGAAAGCATAAGTGCTCTTTCTTCTGCATTCTGCGGAGTATTGAGTTCCAGACCATCGATCTTTCCATACTTCTCACTGTACTTACGAAGAATGGACTTGATACGAACAATGGTGTACATGATGTACGGACCTGTGTTTCCCTCAAAGGAAGTGAACTTGTCGATATCAAAGACATAATCCTTGCTTGCCTGATTTGAAAGATCACCATACTTGATAGCGGAAAGCGCAACGATCTTTGCGGTTTCACGAGCCTCTTCATCAGAAAGATCGATGGAGTCATTCTCCTTCATCTTGCGGTACATCTCGTCATTAACATCTTTAATGAGAGTCTCGAGACGCATTACACCGCCCTCTCTTGTCTTAAAGGGCTTTCCGTCCTTGCCGTTCATAGTACCGAATCCAAGGAAATCAAGACCGGTCTTTTCCGGAACGATGCCTGTCTTCTTTGCTGCACGGAATACCTGAACAAAGTGCAGTTCCTGACGCTTATCAACTACATAGATAACCTGATCAGGATCGTAATCCTTCATACGCTCTACAAGAGTAGCAAGATCAGTTGTCGTATAAAGAGCTGCTCCGTCAGACTTGAGGATCATGCACGGAGGTACTTCCTTTGCATCTGTCTCTTCATTTACATCTACAACGAGTGCGCCTTCACTCTCATGAGCAAAACCATCAGCCTTCATCTTTTCAACCATGGGACCGATGTACGGATCTGCATCACTTTCACCCTTCCAAAGGTCAAAAGTAACGTTCAGATTTTTGTAATTCTTCTTAAGATCTGTTACGGACAGATTCATGATATGACGCCAGATAGCAGTATATCCCGGGTTACCATGCTGAAGCTCATAAGTTGCCTGCATTGCAGCATCCTTAAATGCCTCATCTGTCTTTGAACGTCCTGACGCTGCGGGATAGATCTCCTCAAGCTCAGAAAGAGTAAACGGAGCTTCTGTCGGATAATCTCCTACATGGTCAGGATTGAAATACGGAAGATCCGGCTGAGCTTCCTTTAATGCTGCGATGATAAGTCCCATCTGAAGACCCCAGTCTCCGAGATGTACGTCACCTATAACATTATTTCCAAGGAAGCGACCTATCCTCTTTACGCTCTCTCCGATGATAGCTGAACGGAGATGTCCGATATGCAAAGGCTTTGCAACATTCGGTCCGCCGTAATCGATCATAATAGTCTTTGGTGATTCCGGCTTATCAATGCCGAGACTGTCGCTTCCCTGCATTTCTGTGAGATATTCTCTTAAATACTTCTCACAGATCTTCATGTTAAGGAAGCCCGGGCGTACTACCTGAACATCAGAAAATGCAGCAGATGACTTTAACTGCTCTGCTACGGCTTCTGCGATATCAAATGGATTCTTATGCAGCGCCTTTGCTCCTGCCATGGCACCGTTACACTGAAACTCGCAGAGATCAGGACGGTTTGAAACTGTCACACGTCCAAGTGAAGCGTCAAATCCGGCTTTCTCAAAAGCAGCGCTCACTTCCTCTGTTAGTCTTTCCAGTAAAAACTTTTTCATTATTAAATCTCCTAATACTACTGATTATGCCAGCACATCTCTTCTGGAATATACACATCCACAATAATTCTGACGGTAAAGATTATACTCTTTTGACAGCTCAATGGAACGCTTATATCCATCTTTCTTTTTAAAATCAGAAGGCAGATGCCTGACTCCGTATATGGAACCAAGCATCTCTCCTATACTGTTTATCTTATCCGCATTTTTTAAGGGGCTGAGAGTCAGAGTAGTTGTGAAATAATCAAAACCATGATCTCTTGCATAAAGCGCAGCTTCCCTCATCCGGAGTTCATAACACTTAAAGCAGCGTTCTCCGCCCTCCGGCACGTTTTCCAGCCCTCTTGCCATATTGTAAAAAGGCTTTGGATCATATTCCTCGATAACGACTTCCACCGGAAGACGTGCATCCGCGCAGAATCGTCTGAGTTCTACCGCCCTTTTACGATATTCTTCGGCCGTATCCATATTCGGATTATAAAAAAGAAGTGTGACATCCGCCCAATCAGTAAGGCTCTCGATGCATCCGCTGAAGCACGGTGCACAGCAAACATGCAGGAGAACCTTAGGTCTCGGGCTGTCCGGCGGGAGAGAAGCCACCAGTGCATCCATCTCCCGTCTGTAATTTCTTTTATTCATTAATTTTTCCCGCGGCTCTCAACCTTAGCGATATCGATCGGTACCAGCGTTGTCTGCTGTGCATCCTTTTCCATAGATGTGAGCAGTGCACTTGCTGTATCGAGTGCTGTGATAACATTGATACCTGTCTCGATAGCAACACGACGGATCAGGAAGCCGTCCCTGTGCTTATCATATCCTTCTGTCGGAGTATCGATAACAAGGTCGATCTTGTGGCCAAGGATCAGATCCATTACAGTAGGACTTTCCTGGCTGACCTTATTGACCTTAAGTGCATGTACACCATTATCCTGCAGGACCTTTGCTGTAGAACGTGTCGCATAGATCTTATAACCCAGCGCTTCAAATCTCTTACCGATCTCGATCGCCTCTGCCTTATCGGAATCCTTAACAGTGATGATCACCTGCTTATACTTCGGCAGACGAACACCTGCTCCAAGGAATGCCTTATAAAGTGCTTCGTCATAGTCTTTTGCGATACCGAGGCACTCACCTGTAGACTTCATCTCAGGTCCAAGGCTGATCTCCGCTCCATATACCTTCTCAAATGAGAATACCGGCATCTTGATCGCATAGTAATCTGCTGCAGGCTGAAGTCCGGGCTCATATCCGAGATCCTTTATCTTCTCACCGAGGATCACGCGTGTTGCGAGATCAACGATCGGAATACCTGTAACCTTACTGATATAAGGCACCGTACGGCTGGAACGAGGATTTACCTCGATACAGTAAACTGAGTCATCAGGCATGGCAATGAACTGGATATTGATCATACCAAGTACATTCAGTTCACGCGCAAGTCTTCTTGTATAGTCAGCGATGGTCTCTTTTACTTTATCGGAAAGAGTAGGCGCAGGATAAACAGATATCGAATCTCCCGAGTGGATTCCCGCACGCTCGATATGCTCCATGATACCCGGGATCAGGATGTCTGTACCGTCACAAACTGCATCGACCTCTACTTCCTTACCCATCATGTATTTATCTACGAGGATCGGGTGATCCTGTGTATAACGGTTAATGATACCGATAAATTCACGGATCTCATCATCGTTAAATGCGATACGCATACCCTGTCCGCCAAGTACATAAGACGGACGTACAAGAACCGGATATCCGAGCTCATCAGCAGCTTTTACGGCTTCCTCAGCTGTAAATACTGTCTGACCTGCTGCACGATGGATACCTGTCTTTGCAAGTACTTCATCGAAAAGCTCACGGTCCTCTGCACGGTCAACGTTCTCAGCACTTGTTCCGAGAATCGGTACACCCATCTTCATCAGAGCTTCTGTAAGCTTGATAGCTGTCTGTCCACCGAACTGAACTACTGCGCCGTCCGGCTTTTCTGTATTTACGATAGCTTCTACATCTTCCTCAGTAAGAGGCTCGAAGTACAGCTTATCAGCGATATCAAAGTCGGTTGAAACAGTCTCAGGGTTATTATTTATGATTATTGTTTCATAGCCTGCCTTTGCAAATGCCCATGTAGCATGAACAGAGCAGAAGTCAAACTCGATACCCTGACCGATACGGATAGGACCGGAACCAAGTACCAGAACCTTTTTATTCTTTCCTGTTGCTTCTACTTCACCGCTTTCATCTTCTCCTCCGTAAACAGAATAGAAGTACGGTGTCGTAGCCTTGAACTCAGCAGCACAGGTATCAACCATCTTGAAGGAAGGTTTGATGCCATTCTCTCTGCGCATTGCACGGATATCGTCAAGCTTCTTTCCAGTGAGTTCTGCGATAACAGTATCCGGGAACTCGATCCTCTTTGCCTCACGGAGAAGTGCCGGTGTCAGGTCGTCATCCTTTAAGCGATTTTCCATCTCTACAAGGATAGAAAGCTTATCAATGAACCAGCGATCGATAGCTGTGATCTGATGGATGGTCTCCGGATCAATGCCCTTACGGATCGCTTCTGCGATCACATATATTCTCTGATCATCTACGATATCCAGTCTCTTGATCAACTGGTTTCTTGAAAGATCAGTAAAATCATAGCTTCCAAGATACTCTACATGCTGCTCAAGTGAACGTATCGCCTTCATGAGCGCACCTTCAAAGTTATCGCCGATAGCCATAACTTCACCGGTAGCCTTCATCTGAGTAGTAAGAGTTCTCTTTGCTGTGATGAACTTATCGAAAGGAAGACGAGGGATCTTAACTACACAGTAGTCAAGTGCCGGCTCAAAGCCTGCGTAGGTCTTCTTTGTAATAGCATTCTTGATCTCATCGAGTGTGAATCCGAGTGCGATCTTTGCAGCAACCTTTGCGATCGGATATCCTGTTGCCTTACTTGCAAGGGCTGATGAACGTGAAACTCGCGGATTTACCTCGATAACGCAGTACTCAAAGGAATTAGGATGAAGTGCAAACTGTACGTTACATCCACCTGTGATCTTCAGCTCATCGATGATATTCAGCGCTGCTGAACGGAGCATCTGGTATTCCTTATCGGATATTGTCTGAGAAGGTGCTACTACGATGGAATCACCTGTATGTACACCTACCGGATCAAGGTTTTCCATATTACATACGGTAATGCAGTTTCCGTTGCTGTCACGCATTACCTCATATTCGATCTCTTTCCATCCGGAGATGCATCTCTCTACGAGAACCTCGCCTACACGGCTGAGTCTCAGACCATTTGCAAGGATTTCTCTAAGCTCTGCTTCGTTATAAGCGATACCGCCGCCTGATCCTCCAAGTGTATATGCAGGACGGAGAACTACAGGATAACCGATCTTCTTAGCAAAATCTGCTCCTGTCTCCACATCCTTTACTACAAGTGAAGGTGCTACCGGCTCGCCGATCTTTTCCATTGTCTGCTTAAATTCCAGACGGTCCTCGGCTTTACGGATAGTCTCAGCGGTAGTTCCGATAAGCTTTACTCCATGCTTTTCAAGGAAGCCTGACTCTGCAAGCTCCATACCGAGGTTAAGTCCTGCCTGACCACCAAGGGTCGGAAGTACGGAATCCGGCTTTTCCTTTATGATGATCTCCTCCAGCATAGACGCTGTAAGAGGCTCAATATAAACCTGATCTGCGATTTCTTTATCGGTCATGATCGTTGCAGGATTGGAGTTCACGAGACATACTTCTACTCCTTCTTCCTTAAGCGAACGGCATGCCTGAGTTCCGGCATAGTCAAACTCCGCTGCCTGTCCGATAACGATCGGTCCTGAACCGATGACCAGTACTTTTTGAATATCCTTATTTCTTGGCATTTGATGATCCTTTCTTACTGCGTTACTGTTCTTTCATCATGGAGATGAAACGATCAAAGAGATACTCGCTGTCCTGAGGTCCGCCACATGCTTCCGGATGGAACTGTACGGTAAATATTTTCTTTCCTATGTAGCGCATTCCCTCATTTGTATCGTCGTTTACATTTACAAATGCCGGTACGGCAACGGAAGGATCCATCTTTTCCTCATCTACCACATAACCATGGTTCTGAGATGTTATATATACGCGGCCATTTTCCAGGTCCTTGACCGGATGGTTGGCACCGCGATGACCATATTTAAGTCTGTGTGTATCTCCGCCGGCTGCCAGTGCCATAAGCTGATGACCAAGGCAGATAGCAAAGATCGGTATATCTGATTCATAGAGCTTTCTTACTTCTTTTATGATCTCTGTACATTCCTTCGGATCACCGGGGCCGTTCGAGATCATGATTCCATCCGGCTCAAATGCAAGTATTTCTTCAGCTGTTGTTTCAGCCGGGAATACTGTTACGTCACATCCTCTGTGTGCCAGATTGAGCGCGATATTACGCTTTGTTCCAACGTCGAGAAGGGCTACCTTAAGTCCTGCTCCGTTAAGTTCACGTACTCTTGTGGGTACACGCTCCGGGAATTCCGGTTTTTCCGTAATACCTGTTGTGGCTACTGCCTTTCCGTGAAGCACTCCGTTTTCTTCGAGCTTTCTGGAGCCGGAGATAAAGTATTTTTCACGGCATGTTACTTTTTTTACTACGCCGGCAGTTGTATATGCCTTGAGCTTCGGGATCACTTCATCGAGATCGTACTCTGCATTAGTAGTGATCATTCCGTTCATTGTTCCCTTTTCACGGAGGATCTTTGTCAGCGCACGTGTGTCGATGCCTGCGATTCCGGGTATATCATATTTAAGCAGGAAATCCTGAATACGACCCCCGGAACGGAAATTACTTTCGTTCCGTGAAAGCTCATGAACAATGTAACCATCAAGCCATACTCGATCAGACTGCATGTCATCTTCACAGATGCCATAGTTTCCGATCAATGGGTACGTCATACAAACTGCCTGTCCTGCATAGGAAGGATCTGTGAGCACCTCAAGATAGCCTGTCATGGATGTATTAAATACGATCTCACTGATGACTTCTTTTCGGGCTCCGATGCTCTTTCCAGTAAAGACAGTTCCGTCTTCCAGAATTAAAAATGCCTGCATTCTATGCTCCTTATTAGATTATCTCAAACGTGTCGGGCAGACTCTTTTTAGAGCTGCCCGACACAAGGTTCACGGTATTTTAACACAGTAAAGTGTTACACGCAACTGCGATATTTTATTTGAAGTACTTTACTCCGGACTCAAAGATCTTCATGTCCTGGTCACCGTAGATGTTGATGTTTACGCCTTCTCCTCTTCTTTCTGAGTGGCACATCTTTCCGAGAACTCGTCCATCTGCGCTGGTGATTCCTTCTACTGCGCGGTAAGAACCGTTGATATTCCAGGTCTCATCCATGGATACGCGTCCTTCAGGATCGCAGTACTGGGTTGCTACCTGACCATTTTCAAAAAGCTTATCCAATACTTTCTCAGGTGCTACGAAACGTCCCTCTCCATGTGATGCAGGGTTTGTAAATACATGACCAAGTTCTGCACCTGCAAGCCACGGGGACTTATCGGATACTACCTTTGTGTATGCCATCTTACTGATATGGCGGTTGATCGTATTGAATGTAAGTGTCGGGCTCTCCTCAGTCTGGCTCTCGATGATCTCGCCATAAGGTACGAGTCCGAGCTTGATAAGTGCCTGGAATCCGTTACAGATACCGAGTGCAAGTCCGTCCCTCTTATGAAGAAGATCCATAACAGCTTCCTTGATCTTTTCATTACGGAATGCTGTTGCAAAGAACTTTGCACTTCCATCAGGTTCATCACCGGCTGAGAATCCGCCCGGGAACATGATGATCTGCGCATCACGTATTGCCTTTTCAAATGCATTTACAGAATCAAGGATCGCATTTTCGTCAAGGTTGGAGAATACACGAACTTCTGTCTCCGCTCCAGCTCTCTCAAAGGCACGTGCACTGTCGTACTCGCAGTTTGTACCCGGGAATACAGGGATAAATACCTTCGGACGCGCAACCTTGTTCTTGCAGACATATACCTTCTTTTCATGGTAAAGAGGAGATTCTACATGCTCCCCACCCTTATATGCCTTTGTCGGGAATACCTTCTCAAGAGTATCATTATATGCCTTGAGTGCTTCCTCCATGGTAACTGTCATAGAACCATGAACAAATTTCTGCTCCTCTGTAACTGTACCTACTATATCGTATGAAACTCCGATTTTATCAAGAGCCTTGAGATCACTTACCTCTGCAACGATATTTCCTGTTTCTGAAAGGAACATCTGCTCAGGAAGCCAGTTTTCATTTATCTTTACACCGAAGCCATTTCCGAATGCCATCTTGGATACGGCAGGTGCGATTCCCTTTTCATCAAGAGCATACGCAGCCTTGATAAGACCTTCCTGTACGGCCTTATGGATACCATGATAAAGATCCATTGTCTTCTCATAATCCGGCAGATCGAACTTATCAAGTGGGATTGTAAACTTAACGATAGTGTCTCCGGCTTTCTTAAATTCGGGAGTTACCACATCCTTAAGTTTTGCAGTATCTACCGCAAAGCTCACAAGTGTAGGCGGCACATTGATCTTTTCAAAGGTTCCTGACATGGAATCCTTACCACCGATACTCGGCAGACCAAACTTCATCTGTGCATCAAATGCACCGAGAAGAGATGTGAGCGGCGCGCTCCAACGCTTTTTATCAGCTGTCATTCTCTTAAAGTATTCCTGGAATGTGAAACGGATCTTATCCATGTCACCACCGCTGGCTACGATCTTTGCGATGGAACCTGTAACTGCATATACAGCTCCATGGAACGGGCTCCAGGATGAAAGATACGGATCGTAATCATAGCTCATCATTGTAACCGTATCAGATGTACCTTTAAGTACAGGAAGCTTTGCTACCATTGTCTGGATAGGTGTAGTCTGATTTTTTCCGCCGTATGGCATCTCTACAGTACCTGCACCGATACTTGCGTCAAATCTTTCTACAAGACCCTTCTGGGAGCACTCATTAAGATCAGCAAGAGTCTTTAACCACTCTTTCTTCTCATCCTTTACTGCTACCATCTCACCGAAGTAATTCTTCTTTTCAGAAGGCATCTGTACCTGTACCTTTGTCTCCTGATGAGCACCATTTGTGTTAAGGAAAGCACGGCTTATGTCTACGATCGACTTTCCTCTCCACTTGAGTACCAGACGAGGCTCTTTTGTTACTACAGCAACACGTGTTGCTTCCAGATTTTCTTCAGCAGCATATTTTAAGAACTGTTCTGCATCAGATTCACGAACAACTACTGCCATACGCTCCTGAGACTCGGAGATAGCAAGCTCAGTACCGTCAAGACCTGCATACTTTTTCGGAACTTTATCGAGATCTACTTCAAGTCCATCTGCAAGCTCACCGATAGCAACGGAAACTCCGCCGGCACCAAAGTCATTGCAGACCTTGATAAGAAGTGAAACTTCAGGTCTTCTGAAAAGTCTCTGGAGTTTTCTTTCTGTAGGAGCATTTCCCTTCTGAACCTCTGCTCCGCAGGTGTCGATGGATTCTGTAGTGTGAACCTTCGATGAACCTGTTGCTCCACCGATTCCGTCACGTCCTGTACGTCCTCCGAGAAGGATGATCACATCACCCGGATCTGCTGTCTCACGGATGACATTTTTCTGAGGTGCTGCAGCCATGACCGCACCGATCTCCATTCTCTTTGCCACATAATCCGGATGATAGATCTCACGAACAAGACCTGTTGCGAGACCGATCTGATTTCCGTAGGAAGAATATCCGTGTGCTGCCTCACGAACAAGCTTTTTCTGCGGAAGCTTTCCATGAATGGTCTCAGATACCGGAACTGTAGGATCAGCGGCACCGGTCACACGCATAGCCTGATATACATATGCACGACCTGAAAGAGGATCACGGATAGCACCGCCGAGACATGTTGCAGCTCCACCGAAAGGCTCGATCTCTGTCGGATGGTTATGTGTCTCGTTCTTAAACATTACGAGCCAGTTTTCTGTACTTTTCTTTCCTTTTTCGTCAGTTATCTCAACGGGAACTACTATTGAACAAGCGTTGATCTCGTCTGATTTTTCGAGGTCTTCAAGCTTTCCTGCCTTTTTCAGTGCTCTCGCACCCATGGTAGCTATATCCATGAGGCAGACAAACTTGTCTCCGTCGTTCTCTTTCAGACGCTTTGCGCCATAAACGCTCTTTCTGTTTTTAAGATAAGATTTCCATGCATTTTCGATGGGTTTCTTATAGAAACCGTCGTCAAATTCCACGTCAGTGAGTTCTGTCTGGAATGTTGTATGACGGCAGTGGTCAGACCAGTAGGTATCGAGTACGCGTACCTCTGTTACAGAAGGATCTCTATTTTCTTCCTTTTTGAAATAATTCTGGATATGCTTAAAATCCTTATAAGTCATTGCGAGACCAAGAGAATTGTAAAGTTTCTTAAGGTCTGCATCTTTCATTCCGATGAAACCGTCAAATATCTTTATATCTTCAGGCTCATCATACTTTGTAACAAGTGTCTTCGGCTTATCAAGACCAATAATACGTGAGTCTACCGGATTCACTACATAATCCTTGATAGTCTGTACTTCGCTCTCTGTGAGATCTCCTGTCAGGCAATAAACCTCAGCTGTACGGATTATCGGATCTTCACTTCCCTTAAGGAAACGGATACACTGAACTGCGGAATCAGCTCTCTGATCAAACTGTCCCGGTAAAAACTCAACTGAAAAAACAGTATCTTTATCATTGCGTGGAAAATCTTCTTCGTAAAGATTATCGACCGGAGGCTCTGAGAAGACACTCTGCTTAGCTTTTTCAAAGATGTCTTTACCTGTGTTCTCCACGTCGTAACGAATAAGATGACGAACTGTGACATCTTTGTCGATGCCAATGTAATTCCGGATCTCATCCGTGAGCTCTTTTGCGCGTACTGCAAAGGGCTGCTTCTTTTCCACATAGATACGTCTGACCATTACACACACTCCTCTTGAAACCAGTCCGTTTTTCCCGGACATTTATAAAATATCTATATGTTGAGGTCAAAAATACTTCCGTCCCCAACTGATGACAAGTCCAAATAAAACTCCTTTTTGTGCAAGCACAATCGGATTTTTTACTTTTTCCCCTGTCATCATATTTCAAGGCGGCCGGAAATCCGGCCGCCACGAAACCGTTGCTGCCAATCCTTGGCTTTTTTCATACCAAAGATCTCACTGATTCATTTGATAGAAATCCATCAGGTCCCTAAGCTTAGTGAGGACTCTTAGAAATATTTCTTCCTGAACACCCTCACCCCATCGGGATCCGTTGTGCATCCCTTCCAGGACGTAACGTGAAATAAATCCGCGAAGCACATTCACATCTCTGACAGTGGCACGTTCGATGAACATACGCTCATCATCATGCGTTCTTATCCTGTGGCGTGAATACGCATATGGATAATTTCTGTCCATAAGTTTTGTTTGAGATGCTTTTTTAACAAAATCAAGTAAAGTCGAATCAAATACAGGAAATTTCAGTTTTGATTCGCCCTGTTTTCCATCATATGCATGTGATACATCGCTGCCTCTTTTCCCTGTAAAGTAAGGGATATACACAGACAATTGTCTCACATCCGACCCATAGGTCTTTATAAATTCAGCTGCAACTGCATTTTCTGATTCCAAAAGAAATGCTCCTTTCCGGATATGGTAGAAAATTACCGAAGTAAGTAGTTCATTTCATCGGTCATTTCTCTCGGTACTTCCTTACCGAGATTTTCGACCTTCTTAATGGTAGCCTGAACCAGTCTGGCTTTACCCGACTGCTTCACCTTCCATTTATCTATTATTTCCGCATACTGTGGATTTTCATGCATCTTATCCCTGAGTGCTTTAGGGAACGGACAGTAACGGAAAACAATTCCACGGGCAACCTTATTCATTCTGGCTGACCCGGCCGCTTCATTCCTGATGTATGCAGTGTAATCCTGTACAAATACGCCGCGATAATTATTTCTGGCTTTCTGCAAAGCAGTCTTGATCTTTTCACGGGTATCCGGTGAAAGCTCATGATTCTTTTTATAGAACTGCAGATAATCACAATATTCACTTGTAAGTGACGGATCGGTGACATCGTTCCAGTGTACACCCTGCACTCTGCGGCACATTTCCCAACGGTACTCTCCGCAAAGCTTTACAAGAGCTTCATCCAGATCCTCTGTATAGAAGATCGGCATAAGCATTCTGGACGGTGTATCTCGCTTCTTTCCGTCTATTTCCTGCCACATCTGGGTTCTGGAACCCATATTTGGCATCAGAATTATATTCGGCAGGACCTCAACACTCTTAACGAACTGATTCACATCAAGTTCAGCATAAGTCTGATAGGTTTCACGATAGAAAAGGGAGAAATCAATATCCCTGATCTTATCTATCGCCTGCATTAATTTCTCTTTTGTAAGCAAAGTCTGGTCCAGCGGACGAATGATCTCCTCGGAATTAAACTGAGGGATAAAGGTAGTGATACGTCCGTAGGTAACTCTGTTACCCATAGCAAACAGGTTATCTATCTCAAACTTTACGCGTTCCTTACGATCATTTGTAAGTTCAGCAGCCTGAGCCTTTGTAATATTTCCGCTCTGAACCTGTTCTCTTAAATATTCCGGATAGTCGGCATCAAATTCGTTCTTTGAAGGATTCTCTGCCATTTCATATATCCTTCGAAGCCATTCCGGTACTGTAAATACATGCTTATTTGGATCTGGTCTCCATTTAAGCATCAGCTGATATAGCTTCTTTGTGTCTTCCTTACCCACAAGACGCTCATCAATAAAGCCAAACATCAGGAACATCCTGACTTCAGCAGGCGGTGCACTATCTTCCAGCGACTTCAAAAATACGTCAGTATAAACAGAATAGAAAATCCTGGACATCTCTTTTCTGAGTCTTCGCATTTCATCGCTGGAGTCATTTTTATCCGGTGCTGCCAAAAACTGATCCACGAGCTGATGCATCAGCTTTGCGGTTTCAGCATTTGCTCCGGCATATCCCAAAATGATATCCATCGCTCCGGTGATCTCTTTATCTCCCGCTTCATCGCCGCCAGATGATGAAGCCTCATCCGAACGTGCCTTAAGGAAACGGAAATCTAATTCAAAATCGCCAACTGCTTCTTCCAGACGTTCACGATACTCGACAAGTTCCATTATCTGCTCTGAAACAGTTGTGTCAAACTCGGACATTCTCATTACGGTTCCGATACAAAGATTCGGAGATAATGCATAGAAGCCCTTTCTAACCTGAGCATCGTTTTCCATGAGGCTGTTGAGGTAAGTCATCCTCCAGCCTTCAAGTCCCTCTTCTTCCGGAGGTGCTTCAAGATCTCTGATCTCAGGGTACTCTTTAACTTCCTGACCATTCTCCACGGCATAGGTCGGATAGTTATCGAAATCACTCTTTACGGAATGATATCTGGATTCTACCTCTGTATGCAGTTTTTCATACCATGAATACAGATCAAGCGCCGTCTTTACAGAACTTGACGCGAGAACCGGAGAGATCTTTCCCTGCATCTGAACAACCTTTGCTATGTCCTCTGCTGTACTATACTCATGCGTATAAACCGTGACATCATCTATTGCCTCATAGTCATACGCATATGTTTCTTCCGGAGTTTCAAAACAACCGATAAGTGCACCGGTCTTAAGTATCATACTTCCATAAGCATTTGAAACTCTGACCTGCCCCTTCAGCAGGATTTCGACTTCTTCAACACGTTCCCCAACAGTGTGAAGCATGTCATCGGCTTTGATTTCCTTCATACCCATAAGCTTAACCTCTTTTCTAAATAAAAATACTCCCCTTTACCTTTTAGTTTTCTGCCTTTGCCTTTAATACATGCAGAACCACAAGCATCACTACGGCTCCCGCACCGAGTGACAGCCATGCATTCTGCGTAAATCCTGCAATAAGATATCCAACTACACAACTGCTGACAACAACTGCCGCATACTGAAGCTGAGTCGCTACGTGATTCATGTGATAGCACTGTGCTCCTGCACTGGACATGATGGTCGTATCTGAGATCGGAGAAACATGATCTCCTGCAACCGCACCTGCAAGAACCGCTGAAACAGAGATGATCATCATCTGCAGATTTTCCGGTCCCTGGAAGATGCTTGTAACGATTGGAACAAGGATCGCAAATGTTCCCCAGCTGGTTCCTGTTGAAAATGCAATAAAGATAGCAATAAAGAACATGATCACAGGAACGAACGCTGTTCCAAATGATCCTTCGCCAACAAATCCGCTTACAAAGCTCTGAATCTCAAGAGCACTTGTCATACCTTTTAATGTCCATGCAAAAACAAGGATGGTCACTGCCGGTATCATAAGCTGGAATCCGCTTACAAAGCTGTCCATGTACTCCTTAAAAGTAACTACCTTTCTTGGCAGATAAAGTACCAGCATGAACATCAGTGTAATAAATGTCGCAAAAATAAGTGAGATTTCTGAATCACAGTTTGCAAAAGCATCCTGGACATTTGTTCCACCATTCTGGAAGCCTGTATAGATCATTGCTCCAACAGCTGCAAGTATCAGTATAAGTGTAGGCAGGACCAGATCGATAACCTTTCCGTTTTCATTTTCATGAACTTCACTGCTATTCTGGAATTCTCCTGCGTGACTGGTAAACAGGTCACCCTTTGCCGCATTCATCTCATGAGTCTTCATCTGACCAAAATCAAGAGCAGTGGTTCCGATAAAGATAACCATAAACAGTGTCAGTATCGCATAAAGATTAAACGGTATCGTACTGATAAAGAGCTGAAGTCCGTTTATTCCGGCATCTTCCGGCACATATGAATTTACTGCCGCTGCCCAGCTGGATATAGGAGCAATGATACAAACCGGTGCTGCCGTTGCATCTATGATATATGCAAGCTTTGCTCTGGAAACTTTATATCTGTCAGTAACCGGTCTCATAACACTTCCGACAGTAAGACAGTTAAAATAATCATCTACGAAGATGATCATTCCAAGTGCTGTAGTGGAAAGAAGTGCTGCTCTCTTTGACTTTATCTTTTTCGAAGCCCATCTGCCGTATGCAGCGGATCCGCCTGATTTCTGCATCAATATGACGATCATACCGAGCATTACGAGGAATATCAGGATATTCAGATCTATATTTTCTGTCATCACAGTAAATATCGACTGAAATGAGATCCAGGGAGAGAACTGACCATAGAGAAGTGCTCCGGTCAGGATTCCTATAAATAGTGAGCTATAAACCTCCTTAGTGATAAAAGCGAGTAGAATAGCGATCACAGGTGGTAAAAGAGACCATGCTGTACCGATAAAAACAGAGTTTTCCATTTAGTGACTTCTTTCCTGAAAACAACATTTCTGCGTCTTCAAATATTTTTTTCATACGTGCATAGATATGCATATTATTGAATATTATAACCCGTGAGACTGCGTTGTGACAACAAAAAAACGCAATGGTTTTACTCTCTGTTATCTGTTACAATAAGCGTAACATGATGTAAGGGGGAAACTGTATGTATCTCAATGACATTACACCCGGTTCCCGTATCTCTATCCGTGCCGTGGATAGAGAGCATCCGGAAAATTCAGTAGAAGTTACGACTGATGTGATCGAACAATTGATGGATACCAGAGGTCATCATGTCGCATTCGCTTCGCCTATATATATTGATGATAAAGTTCTGTCCACGAACGAAGGGAGAAGCGTTTTTGACGTTTATTATTTCGATCCCGAACTAAAGCGTGTATATGAATGGCGCCACACTCCGGTGCGTTACGTCCTGTGTAAAAACAGAAGATGTTATATTCTTGTTTCCGATGCAGAGGGTGTACTCACAAACCGACGCGACACTTTCCGTATACCGCTTACAGAGCCCTGTATTATACAGGTTGGCGAAAACAAAAAAACATATGAGGGCTATGTTCATGACATATCAGCCATGGGGATCGCGGTAACTATGCCAAAAATGGAGGAAGTTCCTCTTTTCAAAGCTTTCTCGATCGTTTTTTCCGACTCGGGAACCCGTTCACGCTTCCGTCTTTCCGCAACCTGCAGGCATGTCCGGGATTACCATGAAGACATCATTCTTTGTGGATGCGAGCTTCACAAAAACAGCCCCATGCTAAGCAGTTTTGTTAACCGTAAGCAGATCGACGCAATGAAAAAACAGAGCGGTCAGGACCTTAAATATCTAAATAGTAGTAGATTTACAGTAGAAAAGAGTTGAGTGATATACACTCAGCTCTTTTCAAGATTTAAACGGTATTATTATCTTTCAATCTTTCCGAGAGAAAACATTTCCACTCCCGTTTCCTTTATGTCATAGCTTGAAAGTACTAATCCATCCTCTTTTCCCTTCGACAGGAAGAGATTATTGTATTTCAGCAAAAGATTAACCTTACCGTTTCCGGCATTAAAGAACATCCACTGCTGCTCTTCACTCCCATTCCATACTTCTTCTGTTACGAGCGCGTCGCCATAATCACGTTTCTCATACTCAACACCCGTAAGAACTTTGCCTGTCACAACATCTTCTATCACAAAAAATCCATTTGAAAGCTGCGTGAGCTTAAAGTTTTTCGCATATCCGAGGTCCAGCACGTATTCACCATCTTCGGGTGTCACTCTGGTAAGAAAGACCTTATCCATCAGCACCTTTCGCTGCGTCAGCTTCTTCATAAGGCTTTCCAATTCCTCATTATAATCTTCAAATACTATATCATCTTTCCCTACAGCAGCTGATTCTAAGATGCTATTGTACTTGTCGAAAAGAAGTTTCTGATCTTTCTCTGCGGATTTTCTTAGTTCCCCGGCTTTTTTCGGAAGAGCTTCTATCTCTTTATCTATTGCATACTGAAAAACTTCTTTGTATTTCCGCTCAACCTCCGCACGAAAACCGGGCATATCCATGAGATCCGTAAGAATATGGGTATCGTTTACCCATTCTCTGTCATCCGTGTAATTAGCATTATAAACCCACAATTTTCTCGGATTGTTGTAGAGATTTGTCGGACCAACGGTACTGTTTCCATACGCTGAGTCATGATCCCATACAGGTCCGGCAGCTATCTTTTCATCTCTGCCTCCCCTATACAGATAAAAACTGGTACAGGTAGAATCTATATTTTCAGCATACTCCGAAAGCAGATAATAATCGACGAACGAGCCGATATTTATATCGTTTTTTACAGCTTCCCAGTTTCCTGTAGATGCATCTCTCTCGAAACAATTATATGCCTCTGCAAAGGATTTAACATTCTCCATTGCCGCGGCTTTCATGTTGCAATCCTTAAGTGCTATCTTGGTTCCGTATATTTCTGAGACAAAAAAAGGCTCATCTGAATGTGTTTCTTCCATATCATTTGTTCCTGCGTCATTCTGTAGGTCGCTGCCGTCTTTTATATAGCAGTCAATTTCCATCAAGACAGCATCATTACCTCGCAGATCAACGGAACTCTTATCAAGAGATATTTTGGGAAGAATATAATAATTTCCCTGATATTCACCATCAACATATAGGTCTATATGTTTTCCCATAGGAGAAAAACGTTCTCCCATGTCGCGCGCCAGATTAAATGTGATGTCATTTCTAAGAAGAGTTCTATCGTATTCGTTTGACAGAAGAACCCATTTTGAAGCCGAGCCAAGCCCCAGCAGATCCACACTTCCATTAAATTCTAACTGATATGGCTTCTTGACCCCATTCCAGGTAGAATTGCCCCTTCCTCGTATTGTTGCAGTTATCTCTGTTCTAATATTGGCTCCGCTTACAGTAATGCCCGTATATTCAGTAAATTTGGAACCGTTATTTATCTCATCTATTGTATTTCCAGATAAACCTATCCAAAGTTCAGGTATATTTCCTGATTCCGTCACCGCTTTCTTAACAACATCGAATATCCCGCTCCAAATCATAAAGATAAGGACTGCTGCGAATACCGCTCCTTTCACTATTTTTTTCGCTTTTCTCTCCATAATTTCACCTATCCGTTCTTCCAGAACCATCCAATTATGCGAGCCTTAATTTTTTGATGTCAGGGTCAAAAGGTCAAAATCCGATTGTGCTTGCACAAAGAGGATTGAGACCTTGGGACCCACAAAACACGAGCAAGTAGCGTTATTACGCGGAATGCGAGTGTTTTAGGATTGCGGGAATTGCGTAGCAATGAAGCAATCCGTGTTACTGTTCAGACGCAACCGGAGCACTACGCTGCGGATGCTACGAACACTTAGCGAACGAATGTGAGCTTAGTGAGAGTGTATGCTTTAGCTGGTTGCGACCAAGAAAGATGAAAAGCCATTGGATTTTGCCCATCGCCGGAGGCGATTTAATTGGCAAAATCCGTTACGTGAGCGAGCTGTAAGCGAGTGAACAGTAACCAATCCGTGACATCAGTAAGGGGCAAAATTTACTTTTGACCCTTACATCATTTTTTATAAAGAAAAAGCCTCAGAACATATTCGATTCTGAGGCTTAGACCCAAGCAGGGGAAGAGGGATTCGAACCCCCGTGAACGGTTTTGGAGACCGTGATACTGCCACTGTATGATTCCCCTATATGATATTTTATCTGCCGCGTACTCGTTTTTGTACAATCACTTGTCGCGACGCAGATAATAATATCATAGCTATTGTTTGTATGCAAGTACTTTTTAAAACTTTTTTAAACTTATCGGAAATCCCCTTGGAATTCCTATCCTCGAACCACTTCCATCGCGTCATTTACCGACCGTACGCCTATGAGCTTTACTCCGGGATTTTCACGGACAGATTTCATAGATGTCTCAGGGATTATGACAGTCTTGAAACCAAGTCTGTGAGCTTCATTGACTCTTTGTGATATCTGACTCACCGCTCTTACCTCACCTGAAAGTCCCACTTCACCAAAAGCAACTATATCCGGTGAGATCGGACGATTTCTAAAAGATGATGCTACCGCCATCACGATACCAAGATCCACTGCCGGTTCACTTACCTTTAAGCCTCCTGCGATATTTACGTACGCATCAGACTGGGACAGGTGCATCCCGACTCTTTTTTCAAGAACAGCCATCAAGAGGTTCACACGATTATAATCCGTGCCATTTGCCTGTCTCCTCGGGATTCCAAACGCCGTATCAGTCACAAGCGCCTGTATCTCCACAAGAAGCGGTCTCGTTCCTTCCATACAGCATGTCACGACAGATCCGCTGGCATTTTCAGGACGACCTGACAACATAAATTCAGACGGATTGGTTACTTCTGCCAGCCCATCTTCATTCATCTCAAACACACCGATCTCATCTGTAGATCCAAAACGGTTCTTCACTCCGCGCAGTACACGATATGCTCCATGCGTATCTCCCTCAAAGTAAAGTACCGTATCCACCATATGTTCAAGTACACGAGGGCCTGCAACAGCGCCTTCTTTTGTTACATGACCGATTATAAATACGGTTATGCCCATGCTTTTTGCGATACGCATAAGAACGCCGGTTGTTTCTCTAACCTGCGAGACCGATCCCGGTGCCGCCGAAACATTTTCATTAAACATTGTTTGGATAGAATCAACCACAACCATCTCAGGTTTTTGTTCTGAAATGATCTCAGAAATGTCATCGAGATTTGTTTCAGAGAGAAGCTTCAGATCGTCTGTAAAGGAACCTAATCTGTTCGCTCTCATCTTTATCTGTTTTGCAGATTCCTCACCTGAGACATATAAAACTGAATGATGCTCGTTAGTAACATTCCTGCAGATCTGCAAAAGAAGCGTAGATTTACCGATACCCGGATCTCCACCCACAAGCACCATTGAGCCTTTCACAATACCGCCGCCAAGAACTCTGTCCATTTCACGGCTTCCGCTTGTGATCTTGTCCTCAGGATCTTCCTCTATTTGCGACAGAGGCTTTGGTGCCTGGCGAAGTCCCTTTCTACCCGCTGCCGTTGACGCAGAAGAAACCGCCCCCTTAGAGACGGTTTCCTCAACCATTGTGTTCCACTCATGACACATAGGGCACTGCCCCAGCCACTTAGGTGACTCGTGTCCACAGTTTTGACAGTAAAATATAGTTTTTGACTTTTTAACAGATGCCATTATGCTCTCTTTACTTCTACCGGTACACTGCCATTTCCTGAAAGCTCTACACTTACTGAAAGCTTACCGCCAAGATTTGTCTTCATGCGTCCGCTTTCCTTGCCATTAACAGATACTACATATTCTGTTTCATCAGCAAGTCCGAGTGTGATCTGTGCATCGTCAGCGCCTTCAACGTTGAACTTTACACCATCTTCCGCCTCAGCGAAATTTCCGACACTGGTTCCGGGAACCGATTCATAGACAAACAATCCGTTTTTTTCGAGCTTTGTGATGTCTTTGTAGGTCTTTACCTTGTAAAGATCACCGTTATGCGGAAAATCCTCCTTCTTTGCCTTTGCGTCCAGGGTATGATCTCCAAAGCTCAGAGAACCGTCTGCCTCACTGCGAAGCAATTCCTTAACCGCTGCCATTTTGTAACCTCCTCTAAAACCGCCAGTTTCTAACTGACTAAATGTTTCCAGTATCTCAAATTCTATTTCGACTACATGCGTCCAAAAATCAAGACGCCTTAAAAACTATTTTTCCTTTCACCAGGTTTACGTGAACTGTGTCTCCGCTATGCACCCTGCCTGAAAGCAGCTCTTCTGCCAGCGGATCCTCGATCATGTTCTGGATAGCACGACGAAGCGGTCTTGCGCCATACTTCTTGTCCGAACCCTTTCCAATGATCTCGTCTTTTACACCTGCTGAAATTGAAAGGGTAATTCCCATCTGCTCCTTTGCTCTGTGTATCAGATCCTTTGAGAGCAGTGTAACGATACTCTTCATGTTTTCTTTCGATAACTGATGGAATACGATAATATCGTCAATTCTGTTTATGAACTCAGGCTTGAAGATCCTGCGTACTTCTTCCATTACGCCGTTCTTCATATCCTTGTATTTCTCAGACTCACTGTCTATTCCGCCAAATCCGAGTTTCTTCGGTTCTACGATAGACTGGGCGCCTGCATTACTCGTCATGATTATTATAGCATTCTTAAAGCTGACTTTGCGTCCCTTTGAATCAGTTATATGACCATCATCAAGCACCTGCAGAAGTATGTTGAATACATCCGGATGAGCTTTTTCGATCTCATCAAACAGAACTACCGAATAAGGATGTCTCCTGATCTTATCTGCAAGCTGCCCTCCTTCGTCATGACCAACATATCCCGGAGGTGAACCGATCATCTTCGCTACCGAGTGTGATTCCATGTATTCTGACATATCTACACGGATCATATCATCTTCCGAGCCAAACATAGCCTCGGCAAGAGCTTTACTAAGTTCTGTCTTTCCAACACCTGTAGGTCCTAAGAAAAGGAATGATCCTACCGGTCTCTTCGGATCCTTTAATCCTACTCTTCCTCGTCTTATTGCTTTTGAAACGAGTGTAACTGCTTCTTCCTGTCCGATAACCCGCTTATGAAGTGTCTTTTCCAGGCCCATAAGGCGGACATTATCCTTCTCTGTGAGCTTATTTACAGGGATTTTTGTCCACAGTGCCACCACATCTGCTATATCATTTTCAGAAAGACTGAGCTGCTTTGAACTTTCTCTCTTCTTTCTGCGGTTCATTGCCTGATCAAGCTTTTTCTGCTCTGCAAGCTGTTCTTTGCGGATTTCGGATGCTTTATCAAAGTCACCTTCTCTTATCGCTTTTTCCTTTTCTGCTTCCAAAGCCTTTATATTCTCAGAAATCTTCTTTTCTTTATCAGACTCCTGCAGATTGGACAGACGCAGGTGACTCGCCGCTTCATCCATCACGTCAATTGCCTTATCCGGCAGAAAACGATCATTTATATATCTCGCGCTAAGCTTTACCGCTGCGGTAACAGCTTCCTCAGGTATCGTAACACCGTGGTGATCTTCGTATCTGTCCTTTACTCCGTTAAGTATCTGAATTGCCTCCTCTTCTGAAGGCTCTTCAACTACTACCGGCTGGAATCGGCGTTCAAGCGCAGCATCTTTCTCGATGTACTTCCTGTATTCATCGAGAGTGGTAGCTCCGATAAGCTGTATCTCACCGCGAGCAAGTGACGGCTTAAGGATATTAGATGCATCAATGGCACCTTCTGCTCCGCCGGCTCCTATGAGAGTATGAATTTCATCCATGAATAAAAGTATATTTCCGGATGATATTACTTCGCGGATAACTCTCTTTATGCGTTCCTCAAACTCACCGCGGTACTTACTTCCTGCAACCATTCCGGACATATCGAGAGATACTACTCTCTTTCCCGCGATCGTCTCCGGAACATTTCCTTCAACTATCCTTACCGCCAGGCCTTCTGCTATAGCAGTTTTTCCGACTCCGGGCTCACCTACGAGACATGGGTTATTCTTTGTCCTTCGGCTAAGGATCTGGACTACACGCATGATCTCATTACTGCGTCCGATAACCGGATCAAGCTCACCGCTTCGCGCAAGCTCGGTAAGATCCCTTGAATACTGATCGAGTGTTGGCGTACTGCTGTCGCTTTTTGCGCCTTTCTGCGGATACAGATCTTCCCTTGCAATAGCAGGATCTTCACCCATAGCTACGAGTGTATCGGAATATACCTTCTGCAGATTTACGCTAAGGGTATTTAAGAGACGAGCCGCAACGCTTTCTCCCTCTTTTATGATCGCGAGAAGTATGTGCTCTGTACCAACTTCCTTACTGCGAAAACGTTCTGCCGTCTCCTCACTAAGGGAAAGTACTCTCCTGGCTCTCGGAGTCCATCCGTCGCGTTCGGAAAGTGCCACCTCGAGTCCAGGCGCAACAAGCTGCTCGATAAGCTCAAGAACCTGCTTTTCCTGGACATGATTTTGCTCCAGAGCATATGAAGCCACGCTGGAATTCTCCCGAAGTAAACCAATCAATATATGCTCTGTTCCTACATAATTCTGATTCAGTTCATTTGCACATGCTCGTGCGAGATCAAGAGCCTTCTTCGCTTTTTCCGTATAATTCATAAACACCTCGTCAGTGCTTCTTTATATTTAAGAACTCAAAATCGAAATCCTCATCAAGATCATAGTCCTGAGACGGCTTACGACGTACCGAAGCACTGCTTTCTTCTATTTCTGTCATTTCATCAGTCGCAGCTCTAACCTTCTTTGTAGGTATACCTGCTGTAACTTCCATGTTTTCCCAGTCAACCTCATCCTCTGCTTTGTTGCGCTCAACAGGCATTTCATCCTCTTCATAGGATCTGTGAGAGCTTTCACGTTTCTTACGACGTGCAGGTTTTTCTTCTCTTCTCGGACGTTCTCTGTTTTCTCTCTCTGCCCTGCCAGCTCTTGTCTTTCTCGCAACTCTCTTTCGGATAGCTGCTTCATCTTCATCATCATCGTCACTCATATCATCATTTCTGCCGCGTCCGCGCTTTCCAAGCATCATATTGATGAAAAGGAAGATCATGATCACAAGCATGATCACCAGCACAACAATGATAAGAAGTCTGGAACGAGAAAGCTTCTTATACTTTGCTATTACTGCTGACTCACCATGAGGAATATCTACATATCTCTGATAAGTTCCGCGTGTGATGTCATAAAGATAGAAACCTAAGTTTCCGCTCTCATCTACTGCATAAAGAAGACAAAATTCCTTTGGCTGAGCCTGGATAAGACCTGAGAGATTGGTATGTGCTATCTCCTCAAGTGCAAGCATTGCATTGTCATCTACTTCAGTAGAAGCCGCTGCTGCATCGCCTGTTTCCGCAGATACCTCACCATTTGCCTCTGCTTCTCCGCCTGCAGCTTCTCCCTCTTCACCGGAAATATGAGCTGCCGGTTCTGTCTCAGAATTAGGATCATCGGCCGGAACTGCTGCCCCATCATCTTCTCCCGAGAGTTCAGCGCCTGCGCCTACAAGTAACCCACTTTCTTCTTCGGCATAAGCCTTTACAGAAAAAAGAGATGCCTCGGAAGAAACCTCAGAAGATCCCTCGGAATCTTCTTCATCAGAAGTTGTTTCCGGCGGAAGTGACCATGCTGTTGCCGATTTATTTCCCCACTGAAGATTGTGCTTTGTAAATCCGTCAGGGCCTACCACATTATCTCCCGGATCAAGAACGATTATATAGCTGTCGCCCTTTCCATCAATCTTTATCATATCTGACATACGGGCATTTTCTGTAGTGTCACAAAGATAAAACTCACCATTTGATCCATCGGCATCCGTAAGATATGCAAGTGTAATGGTAAGTCCCTCTGCTCCTATGGTCGCGCTCTTACAGGTCATCTGCGCGATCTGTACATTCTGTCCCTGGTACTCGATCGTAATTACAGAAAATCCTGCAGGAACTTCACTTGCCGGAAATGTCAATGCGAGATATTTTCCATCAATATTTGTCGTGATGTCACTTGGTGTAACTGTTTCAAGCGCAGCCTGAGCAGCTTCTGCCGCTGCCTGTGCTTCCTCATCCGTCATTTCACTTTCAGCAGCCACTTCTTCTGCAAAGGCATTTGTCGGCACACTTCCGATAAGAAGTGCCGAAAGAAGAAGCGAGATCATGCCTCTCTTTAAGATGCTGTTACGTTTCATTTCAAACTCCATTCCAGAACGTTTTTATTCGTTCTAACTCTTTTTTGCCTGTATCAAGGCTTTCCTTCCGGTTCGGAAGGCATATCTGCATATACCGGGATCAAAAAACTGTATTTTGATGCCGGGCTGATATCTGTACCATAGCCCTTATAAACATTTTTCGCTTCATAATGAGGAGCATACAGACTCTCCATATACTGATGAGAAATAGCTGTCCCGCTATAATTAAACCTATGTTTATAAAGCGTATTTTGTGGAACCGAACGGTAGAAATAATTATCCGAAAGATATTTAAGACCACCGCTTATAGATTTTCTTCTGGTATCCCACCCTTGTGACTTTGCATATTTTAACCCATTTAGAACAGGATTTGTGCCATTCGCCTGAATATTAAAAAAATTATAATATCCTTCATAACCCGGATACTTTCCGTTTATGAGATCATCCCCGCTGCTGCTTCCATGTTCCTGACGAAGCCTTGCTGCGACGAGATACGGATTTACTTTTGAATCATCGGATAATTTTTTGATAAGTGATGCATATGTGGTCGACGATTCATCCGGAAGCGTACCCTTCATGGATGTGGTGGAAAGAATGACTGATACGCCCTTTTCCGTAGTTCCGGTACTATCTGTTCCATCCACAAACATAAAAAACGAAGTATTCAGACTCCCATTTTCTGTCACCATAAAGTTTCTCGGGTCCATATAGTACTTGATCTGAGCCAAAGTAGCTTTTTTCCACGTGATATAGCTTCTTCCCTGCTTTTCATCACTAAAAAGTTCCGACAACGAATCTATCCCAAGACCGGATGCAAAACCATATTGCAGATCATCATATGATGCATCCTTAATGTGACTGTTCAGCATTGTAGTCTCAGCGTCAAGATCATTATCTGAAGAAGTATCGTCGCTGCTTTCCGCAGCTCCTTCGACCTTACTGAAACCATATTGTGCCTCTGCAGCCTTTTCCCATGTAAGAGCACTTACCGGATTATAGCTTTCAAATTCCCATTCAGGATAAAGATCGTGAATGACTAACAGTCTCGTTATATAACTTTCAGGAAAACCCCTATCTATAAGTTCATCCCTATAGTCATCCGTACTGAAATAATCCTGACGTACAAAACCTGATGTGACACCGTTTTCTGCATTGAATGTTACATAATACCAGTAATATCCGCCGCTCTCATCAAACTCCGCTCTTTTGAATGTACAATTTTTTCCATGTGCAAGTTCACAAAGCACATCACCAAGCAAAGATGCCTTTGAGCGCACTTTAACATCATCAAAGTTGATCGTCAGGATACGGTCTTCTTTGATATCTTCCGACGCTGTTCCGTTTAGGTCAATGAAATCAGATCTGACATAACCTGCGACAGAAGGTTTGCGTGCCTCTATATAATACCATACAGAACCATCTGTTCCTTCTGAAGATTTTGTGATTTTTACGGAAATCCCCGTGTTCAGAGTCGCTATGACTTCACCATTAACAGGCTTATCTTTTCTGACCTGTATATTGGTGCCTTTTGTGACTCCCTGCTTAATGTCCTCAGCCCTGATCGGGTATGTAAAAACAAAGACGAAAAGGAGCAGCAGTACTCCTACTGCCGCTGCTCCTTTTTGCCTCCATAGATCACGTATCTTAACGCTCGAATCTTTTTTTACCATCATCATTATGAGAAACCATTCCGACACCCTGAATCATCATCTCACGCTTCTTGCGCTCGATCTCATCACGTTTCTTCTTATCAGCCGCTTGCGCAAGCTGACCACAGGTCTTGCAGTACTTTCCGCTCATGATAGCCTTACCGCAAACCTGACACTTAAGAAATGTTTTTGAATCTTTTGAGACCTGTAAACGCTCCTCTCGGAGCATATGTGTAATGGTTTTCTCCGCTACACCGGTATTTTCACTTACTTCACCAGCGGTAGCTCCCTGATGATCTTCCAGATAATTACGCACTTTTCCGTAATCATCATACATTAAGTGCCTGCACTTAGTACACCGATAACCGCCGACGCCGATAAACTCCAGCTTTGAGCCGCATTTTTCACACGCCTCGGGCCGATGATAAGAATCATCAAAAAACTCCTCAACGAATTTCTCCGAACTCATCGATTGCCTTTCCGATATCTTTTCGGCAGTACTTATTCTCGAAACTAACCCATGTAGTTGCTTCATAGGCATTTGCACGCGCTTTGTGAAGATTCTCGCCCTTTGCAGTTATTCCGAGAACTCGTCCTCCATTTGTCACGATACCTTTAGAAGTTTTTTTAGTTCCAGCATGGAAGCAGTAATATCCATCTTCTTCAATAAACTTTTCTAATCCGCTGATAAGATGTCCCTTAGTATATCTCACAGGATAGCCGTCACTTGCAAGAACTACGCAAACTGCAGCATTGTCTTCAAACTCCAGCTTGATCTTACTAAGACTTCCATCAACACATGCTTCCATCACTTCAATAATATCATTTTTCATGCGAGGAAGCACTACCTGTGCTTCAGGATCTCCAAAACGTGCATTATACTCAAGAACCTTCGGTCCATCTTCAGTAAGCATGAGACCAAAGAAGATAACTCCCTTGAATTCACGACCTTCTGCCTTCATTGCATCAACAGTAGGCTGGAAAATATTTTTCTTACAGAAGTCATTTATCTTTTTTGTGTAGAAAGGTGAAGGTGAAAACGTACCCATACCGCCTGTATTGAGTCCGGTATCTCCGTCTCCTGCTCTCTTATGATCCTGAGCACTGCTCATAACCTTGATAGTCTTTCCGTCGCAGAAAGTAAGAACAGAAACTTCTCGTCCGGTCATGAATTCCTCAATGACCATCTTGTTTCCTGCTGTTCCGAATTTCTTATCAAGCATGATCTCCTTTACGCCGTTTCTAGCCTCATCTCTGTCCTGACAAATGAGAACTCCTTTTCCGAGCGCAAGTCCGTCAGCCTTTAATACGATCGGGAACTTACATGTATCAAGATAAGCAAGAGCTTCTGCCGCATCTGTAAACACCGCATACTCTGCTGTAGGGATATTGTACTTCTTCATGAGATCCTTTGAAAAAGCCTTTGATCCCTCAAGAATAGCAGCATTTTTTCTGGGACCGAATGCACGGATACCTGCTGCCTCCAGTTCATCTACCAGTCCTCCGACAAGCGGATCATCCGGACCAACTATAACAAAGTCGATTTCCTTTTCTTTTGCGTATTTTACAATGCGTTCAAATTCCATTACCGGAATATCAGCACATTCTGCTATCTCCGCAATTCCTGCATTTCCGGGGCAGCAGTAGATCTTGTCTGCCTTTTCACTTCTCTTTACTGCATCTGCGATCGCATGCTCTCTTCCGCCTCCGCCGACGATCAGTATATTCATTTTAGTCCTCCACTTTGACTTTTCTGCCTTCTACTGTTACCTTTCCGTTTGCGATCAGATCGATCGCTTTCGGCATGATGATCCATTCTGCCTGCTCCATGACTCTGAGCTGCAACGATTCCGGAGTGTCATCAGGCTGAACCTCAACTGCCTTTTGCATTATGATCGGGCCGCTGTCACAGCCCGCATCTACGAAATGAACAGTCGCTCCTGTGACCTTCACACCTCTTTTCAGAGCTTCCTCATGAACCTTCAGTCCATAGAACCCTACTCCACAGAAAGAAGGAATGAGAGACGGGTGAACATTTATTATCTTGTTAGTATATTTTTCGGTAAGTTCTTCCGGAAGCACCACCAAAAATCCTGCAAGAACTATAAGATCAGGTTTTGCTTCATCAACTGCATTGATAAGTGCCTTGTTAAAAGCAGCTGTATCAGAAAAATCCTTTTTGCTTACGACTACCGAAGGAATTCCTGCGCTTTCTGCCCGATCAAGAGCTTTAACACCGGGTTTATTACTTATTACCCGTACGATCTCGGCATTTGTTATACGTCCGTCAGCTACAGAATCAATGATAGCCTGGAGATTCGTTCCTCCGCCTGATACGCAGACTGCTATTCTCAGCATAAACGAACTCCTTTTTCTCCGGCGCTTTCTGTCTTTCCTACGATAAATGCCTTTTCTCCGGCACTTTCAACTGCTGCGATAGTCTTTTCTGCATCAGCAGGATCTACAGCAAGTACCATTCCAAGTCCCATATTGTAGGTGTTGTACATCATTTCATCGGCAATTCCACCATCTTTCTGAAGCATTTCAAAGATAGGCGGGATCGGATAAGAATCCTTTTTAACTGCAGCTACGATGCCATTCGGAAGCATTCTCGGGATATTCTCATAGAATCCGCCTCCTGTGATATGGCTGCAGCCCTTTATATTTACACCTGCTTCACGAACTGAGCGAAGCGCATGTACATAAATCTTTGTAGGTCTTAAAAGTGCATCTCCAAGAGTTGTTCCAAGAGAATCAAAATGACGGTTCAGGTTGGCTTCTGTCATCTCAAACACTTTACGCACAAGTGAAAATCCATTAGAGTGAACACCGCTTGATGAAATACCTATAAGTGTATCTCCTTCTTTTATAGATGATCCATCAATGAGATTATCCTGATCTACGATACCTACAGCAAATCCGGCAAGGTCATACTCGTTTTCCGGATAAAAGCCCGGCATTTCCGCTGTTTCTCCACCGATCAGTGCTGCATCACTCTGCTTACAACCTTCTGCCACACCCTTTACGATCTCAGCGATCTTTTCCGGATAATTCTTTCCGCAGGCAATATAATCCAGGAAGAAAAGCGGTTCACCGCCTGCGCATGCGATATCATTTACACACATTGCAACGCAGTCGATACCAACTGTATCATGCTTATCCATGACAAACGCTACCTTGAGCTTAGTTCCGACACCATCTGTTCCGGAAACAAGCGTTGGGTTCTTCATAGCCATGAAGGGCTTAAGTGAAAAAGCTCCGGAAAATCCGCCAAGTCCGCCAAGAACCTCGGGACGTACTGTTTCCTTTACATACTTCTTTATGAGCTCGACTGACTTGTATCCGGCTTCAATATCAACACCAGCGCTTTTGTAATCCATTATGATTTCCTTTCATTTCACATTAACAGGGTTAAAGCTTATAAATGCCTATTAGTTATTCTTTTCTTCGAGATAAGCCTTCCAGCCGATATTCTTCAGCTTTTCATCCTTTTTCTCAACTTCGTTTTTAAGATTTTCTGTGTAGCTCTTTAACTTGGAAAGAAGCTCATCGTCTGAAACTGCTAGGATCTTCGCTGCAAGAAGGGCAGCATTTTTTGCACCATCGATAGCGACGGTAGCGACAGGAATGCCCGAGGGCATCTGAAGAATAGAATAGAGTGCGTCAGTACCACCAAGTGATTTGCTGTACATAGGGATACCGATAACAGGAAGCGGAAACAGTGCTGCGCACATGCCCGGCAGATGAGCTGCCATTCCGGCGCCGGCGATGATCACCTTAATCCCGCGTGCTTCGGCGTTTTTCGCCCATTCAAAGAAAACATCCGGTTCTCTGTGTGCAGAGATAATATTCATCTCATACGTAACTCCGAGTTCATCAAGAACAGAGGCTGCCTTAGACATAACAGCCATATCGGAATCGGAACCCATTACAATACCTACTTTTGCCATTTCCTGAACCTTCCTTATTCTGTTTCGTGGTTTACTGCGGCGCAGTTTTAACGCCGCAATACACATTATAGGTTTACTGATATTTCAAGTCAATGTGATTATTTTTCCAAAGGCTGATTCAGTTCTTCCGTACCGGGAACGACGAACTTTCCGCCCAAGATCACAGGATATCTGTTTCCGTCTGCATCTATGGCAGTTATGGTATCCAGTTCATCATAAGGAATGGTAATATCCGTATGACATTGGAAATAACGGAACGAGGGATCTGTTTTTCGCTTGATCGTATACTCATTGTCTCTGGCAATGATCTCACGTCCGTCCGGATTATAGACCTTTACATCTTCCGCACGCTCATAGCAGGTGTCTCCGAGGGCAAAGTGCGGTCCGGTCTTTTCCGCGATCAGGATATCAAGTCTCGAAAAAATGTCAAAATCTTTTGCCATCCGGTACGCGGTCGTATTTGTACCGATCGCAAATTCTCCGAGAGGAAGCGTATCGTGATGATGAAGGATATGGTCACGGATATACTTTTTATTCTCTTCCTCTGTAGGGAAATTCGTACAGTTATAGTCTGTTACGAAACCATCCTTGAAATGGAACTCAAGATTTTCGAATCTAAGTCCCATGAGATATACTTCGGATACGAACAGTATTCCATCTGTTCCTGTAAGCGCCGGAGATGTAAACGCCTCACCAACCGGGATATTCACATCCGCCGTACAGTTTTCAAACACGGTCTGATGCTCCGGATCCGGAAGTTCATGCAGCGATACGGTAATATCTGTCTTATTGCCGTTTCGTCCCTTAACTTCTACTTTTCTGCCCTTTTCAAGCTGAAGGATAAGTTCCTGCTGTATCCTCTTATATTTATCAGAGTCAAGCGTATTGAGCTTAACCGTAGCATCAAATACAGCTTCAAATTCAGGGCTTATAGACGGAACAGGATATGAAATGATAGTAAATGATCTTTCATCTCCCGGAATATAACGACTCGTAAGCTTTCCTGCTTCTACCGCAAGGTCAACCGCAAGTTTCTGCTGCTCAGGACTCAACGCAAATGCTTCAATATGTGACTCCGGCATAAAAGGATTGCTTCCGAATGTCTCCATAACAGCTGGTCCGCCATACTCACGTGCAAGGTCCTTAACTTCCTCAAAGGTATGCTCCATAACTTCAAGCTTTCGTGTCATGTATGCCTTGTCAAGGAAAAGCGCGTTGTCTTCCATATGGTCAAATGCCATCTGCTTATTTACCCACGCTCCCGCATATCCGTTTCTGTTCATACCGGAACGATTTGCAGCGTGAAGCGGACGACGATATATAGTGTACGAAAGACCGAGTTTTTCAAAATTGCGGATCGCGGCACGGATCATTCTTTCAAATCCGAGTTCATATCTTACTGCCACAGAGCGTTTTTTAGACAGATCCTTTCCTGTGTTCACGAATCCCATGCGATAGCCTTCTGTAAAGGTATCTGCCATAGACTGGATCTTTTCCTCAGAAAAGGTATTTAAATACGCCGCGATCTTTCTCGTATCATCATCAATATATTCACCAAATCTGTCCAGATATGACAGATCAGTAAGATCCGCTTCCATGATGATTTTTCTCGCAAATTCGTCTTCTGCAGGATCTACGATCTCGCGGATCCTTCTGCTTACCGTATAATCTGTGTAATCGCTTACAAATGAATATAAAATACCATGTATGACTTTTGCCTGAGGTTCAGTTCCTTCCTCCTGCATGGCTGCTACAAACGAACTATAGATCTCGAGGAATACTTCCTCAAGGATAACTATATCCGTAAGAAGTCCCTCTGCATGAAATGCAACAAGATTTAAAAGTTCATATGCCAAAAATGAGAGAAGCCGTCCCATTTCCGTTCCACAGCGTGATACAGAGTACACGGGATTCATCCACGATGAGCCATAGTTTTCCGGAAGCGCTGCTTCATAAGACGGCTGAAGGATAAACTCAGCTGTTCTCTTAAAAAATTCATCATAAGGAGCCTTTACAAGGTCTTCGGATATTATTTCCCGGATCCTGCCTTCCGCAAGTTCCTGTCTTTCTCTTAAAAGTTCTGCCTCAGATTCCGGCAATGCCCGCATATATTATTCCTCCCCAGGCGATCAGTGATAATAAAGAGGTGATGAATCCAAGTCGAGGAAACAAACGGAATTTATCCGGCTCAATAAGACTCATTACCCCCAGCACTGTGCCTGCCACGCTGAAAAGGCAGGAAACGAAGCCCACTGCCCCCTGTCTCGGGGTAGCGCTTCCGCCTGCCTTAAGTACATTCATCATTACAAATATAAATGCCACAAGCGATATCACGCCGCAAACAGAGGACATTATGCCCTTTGAAGACTGGCTGCTGCTTGTGAACAGATATTTTCTTCTACCTAACATATCTAATTCCTTAGAACATGATCCTTGACTTGGCCTTCATCAGTCTTCCTGCCGAGATAAGGAGCATTACGCCGCTTACAAGTCCTACTGTCACAGCGATAATACCAAGTACAATGCTTACTACTGCCGAAAAACGCACACTCTTATATACCAGTTCGTTTTCGTTACTCATATCATACTTCCTTTCACTTTATCAATTTTCTGCGCCGTACTTCTCATAATATGCGTCGATGGCAGCCTTGAGGTTCTCATCGATGATCTTCTTTCCGCCAACTTCATTTTCTGTGAGATAGCCGATCACATCTTCCATTGTTACGATAGCAGTTGTAGTGAAGCCGTGCTCCTCTTCGATTTCCTTAAGTGCAGATTTTGCACCTGTTCCGCGTTCCTGACGATCTACAGATACACACATACCCAGAACCTTTACATCGCCCTGCGCCTGAATGATAGGCAGAGTCTCGCGGATAGAAGTTCCTGCAGTGGTAACATCCTCGATTATTACTACGCGATCACCATCTCCAAGCGGTCCACCGAGCAGGATCCCCTTATCTCCATGATCTTTAACTTCTTTACGATTGCTGCAATAGCGAATTTCTTTTCCATACATTTCACTGAATGCGATAGTTGTCGCTACAGAAAGCGGTATTCCCTTATACGCAGGTCCAAAGAGGACATCAAAGTCATCTCCGAAGCGATCATGAATAGCACGGGCATAATATTCACCCAGTTTCTTTAACTGTGTACCTGTCCTGTAAAATCCGGTATTTACAAAAAACGGTGTGTTACGGCCGCTCTTGGTAACGAAATCTCCGAACTTCAGTACCTGACAGTCCAGCATGAACTCAATAAACTCCTGCTTGTATTTTTCCATGGATCATCTGCTCCGGAAGTATTGTGACGCCTCCGGATCCTTTCTTAATTTATTTTGGAAACATTTTAGCACAAAAATATGAAGTTTAACAAGAAAACGCCTCTCCACAGGGGAGAGACGTTAAAGAATCGATATTACTGCGGAACGCCGGCGCCGTTTGAGCGAAGGTCTTCGATCATATCAATGACTGCCTGACGGCTGGCATCAGCAAAGTGTGCCGCATCAAATTTATCTTTATATGCATCTTTTGTATATGCAGCGATCACACCTCTTGAATTGTTTACGATCGCGCCGAGTCCATCTGGATTAAAGAAATGAACAAGATCTTCTGCCTTTCCGCCCTGTGCACCATATCCCGGCACAAGGATGAAAGCCTTCGGCATGAGCTTTCTAAGTGCAGCACCCATTTCCGGATAAGTAGCACCTACAACACATCCGACATTGCTGTATTCACCATCCATTGAGGATGCACCCCACTCATTGACCTTTTCAGCAACCCATTCATAAAGAGGTCTGCCATCGATCTCACGATCCTGGAATTCTCCGCTGGATGCATTAGAAGTCTTTACGAGTACAAAGATTCCTCTGTCTTCTTCGGAGCATACATCAGCAAAAGGCTTTACTCCATCAGATCCGAGGTACGGATTTACAGTACAAAAATCTTCATCAAAAGGTGCATAGCTCTTTGAACCGATCTTAATATGTCCTATATGAGCTTTTGCGTAAGAAGCTGATGTATTTCCGATATCGCCTCTCTTTATATCGCCAATGACCAGTAAGCCTTTTTCGTGACAATAGTCAACAGTCTTTTTGAAAGCCATGAGACCCGGGATGCCGAACTGCTCATACATGGCGATCTGAGGCTTAACTGCCGGGATCAGATCATAAGTCGCATCAACTATCGCACGATTGAACTGCCAGATTGCCTCTGCGGCACCTTCCGGAGTCTCTCCAAATTCTTCAAAGGCTTTTTTCTGGATTTCTTCCGGAACAAAGCTAAGGTTCGGATCGAGTCCCACACAGATATGTGCGCCGGTCTTTCTGATTCTCTCAATAAGCTTACTGATCATTATGAATTTACTCTCTTTCCGCTGCCATTTTTACATATATGACACGAATTACTTCGTTTCTGACCCTGTCATATATGTACATGACTACTCACTTTTACTTACTGCAGTATCTTTTATATATTTGCGAATATTTGAAGCATTGCTGAATTTCTCGACTTCGCCGTCATGAATAACAACATAAGTCGGTGCCTGCATGACATCATACTGCATTGCCAGATCAGGATGTTCTTCCGCGTCGATCTCCACATAATCACGGTCTTTAAGGAACGTCTTTACAAGTCTGCAATTTGGGCATGTCTTTGTCGTAAACAGGTACTCGATCTTATTATCAGAATTCTCTAAAGATTTCTTTTCCTTTACTTCACGAGCACCCTCACGGATCACATCAGACACCTTACTCTGTACGGCGTCCTCCTTCTCCCAGACTGCGCCAAACTTATTCTCTTTTCTGTCTCCGCTGTCTTTTCCTGTTTCTACCTCATACAGCAGTCTGTCCTTATATTCCTGCAGCTTACCGTCATTCCAGTTTGAAACCGGACGATAATATCCTGTGATCCTGGAATAAACCTCAGTGCTCTTTCCGCAGATCGGACAAACCTTCTGCTCACCAGCAAGATAACCATGCTCTCTGCAAATGGAATATGTAGGTGACAGTGTGTAGTACGGCAGCCGGTAATTATCCGAGATCGTCTTTACGAGATTAGCGGCTGCTTTCCAGTCAGGCAGCTTTTCTCCGAGAAACGCATGGAATACTGTTCCTGATGTATAAAGCGTCTGCAGCTTGTCCTGCACATCCAGCGCATCAAAAATATCGCTTGTGTATCCTACCGGCAAATGAGAACTGTTTGTATAATACGGTGTCTCACCCGGTGCTCCGGCAGTTACGATATTAGGATACTGTGCCTTGTCGTGCTTTGCAAGTCGATATGTGGTACTTTCTGCGGGAGTTGCCTCCAGATTATACAGATCACCGTACTGCTCCTGATAATCCATAAGGCGGTCTCTCATATGATTTAATACGTCTTCAGCAAACTTCTGCGTCTTTTCATTTGTAAGATCCTCCCTTATCCACGATGCATTTAATCCAACCTCGTTCATTCCTATGAGGCCGATGGTTGAGAAATGATTGTTAAACGTTCCGAGATAACGCTTTGTATATGGATAAAGTCCCGCATCCAGAAACTTTGAGATCACATCTCTCTTAACCTTAAGAGAACGGGCTGCTATATCCATTACGTGATCGAGTCTCTTATAAAAATCTCTCTCATCAACTGCAAGATATGCGATTCTCGGCAGATTGATGGTCACCACTCCGATAGAACCTGTTGACTCTCCCGATCCAAAGAAACCGCCGCTCTTTTTCCTGAGTTCTCTGAGGTCGAGGCGAAGTCTGCAGCACATACTTCGAACGTCAGATGGCTTCATATCAGAATTAACGTAATTTGAGAAATAAGGTGTTCCGTATTTACTGGTCATTTCAAATAAGAGACGGTTATTTTCCGTGTCAGACCAGTCAAAGTCACGTGTGATGGAATATGTCGGGATCGGATACTGGAATCCGCGTCCGTTTGCATCACCCTCGATCATGATCTCAAGGAATGCCTTATTGATCATATCCATCTCTTTTTTGCAGTCTTTATAGCAGAAATCCTGTTCCTCACCACCAACGATAGCCGGAAGCTCCGCAAGGTCATCAGGCACTGTCCAGTCAAGAGTGATATTTGTAAAGGGTGCCTGTGTTCCCCATCTGGAAGGTGTATTAACGCCAAATACAAAGGTTTCTATAGCCTGCCTTACTTCCCTGTAGGTGAGATCATCTGCTTTTACAAATGGTGCAAGATAGGTATCAAACGACGAAAATGCCTGTGCTCCTGCCCATTCATTCTGCATTATTCCAAGGAAATTCACCATCTGATTGCAAAGTACAGAAAGATGCTTTGCCGGTGCTGATGAAATCTTTCCCTCGATACCGCCAAGTCCCTCACGGATTAGCTGCTTTAAGCTCCAACCCGCGCAGTAACCTGTCAGCATGGAAAGGTCATGTATATGTACATCGCAGTTTCTGTGCGCTTCTGCGATCTCATTATCGTATATTTCAGAGAGCCAGTAATTAGCAGTTATCGCTCCGGAATTTGAAAGTATCAGACCTCCTACAGAATAAGTTACTGTAGAATTTTCCTTTACTCTCCAATCCTCAACCTTAATATATGAATTAACTACATCACGGTAATTAAGGATCGCGTTATTCATATTACGGATCTTTTCACGCTGCTTACGGTAAAGGATATATGCCTTAGCCACTCCTGTGTAGCCAGCCTGGTTCAGAACACTTTCAACACTATCCTGAATGTCCTCCACCGATACCGCATTATCACGGATCTTTGGTTCAAAATCAGCCGTAACCCTGAGCGCAAGGAGATCTATGATGTCATTATTGTACTGCTTCTCGCAGGCAGCAAATGCCTTCATGATCGCATCGTCGATCTTTGTGATCCTAAAGTCAACGACCTTACCGTCTCTCTTAATAACCTGGTACATTAAATTGTCCCCCTTCAATTTCTTTTCCGACTAATCTGTCATCTTGCCTTACACGTAATACAACAGATTTTTGTACATCTGTTATCCTCCAAAACGTGTATACAGGTGTCTTCATACTCCCGGACAAAATAACTGACAGCATCCCGCAGCATTTTTCTGCATCCGTGCGACCGCTGTCATTTATTAAATCTTAGCACTGCCCCAAAAGCGGGTCAATGAAATAACGCTAGATATTGTGTTTTTGTTGATTCTGCATACCATAGTTGGTGTTATTGTGTATACAACTCTGTGATTCAGCGTCTTTTCTGCCTTTTCAGCAAACTATGAAAAAGAGCATATTCTCGGCAATTTAAAAATCTTTACCAAAAATATGCTCTGTGTATTTTGTATTATCGTATTGTTCACAAGTAGCAGGAAGCGCTACGCCGCTGACTGCGTAAGAAAGTGATGTGGGAGTGAGCGCATTTTTCGCCTAAGGCGAATTCTCATAAATGCGCGAAATCGTTACTGGAGCAAGCTGAAAGCGAGTGAACAGTAACGTATCTTCTATCTAGTAGACAAAAATATGTATTCTCTTTTTGCATCCTCGTCATCCGGAAAATCTTTGAGGTAACTGTCCATCAAAACCGATGCCTCTTTGAACTTACCAAGATATTCACTGGCAACTATCTGATTATAACGAAGCGACTGTGATATTTCCGAATCACCAACGGATATTCCCTGTTCAAAGGCCTTGAGAGCACTTTCGTAATCTCCCACATCCAGTTCACAAAGTCCTAACTGATTGCAGATCTCCACATCATTCGGATTATCCTCCAGATAGGTCTTATACAGTGATGCGGCATAGGATTCGTCTCCAAGCGCTTCATAAGTTCTTCCGAGATAGAGAACTACCTCAGGATCACTTCCGTCACCTCTTGACTCCTCAAGAATATCCTTAGCATTATCATATTCTCCCATCCAGAAATAAAGCTTACCTTTCTGGAAACCGGTTATATGAGTCAATTCCATCGCAGATTTCAGATAATCTGCTCCATCCTCAGCTTCTCCGGCATCAGACAGACACTCGTAAATATTTATATAAAGATCCGGATCGGAATTATTATTTCTGATCGCCGCATTGAAATCTCTAAGAGCGTCATCTTTCTGCCCCTTTGCAAGTTCAGTCTTTCCTCTAAGGAAAAATGCATTGGGATTTTTCGGATCCAGTGCTAATATCGCTGTGCAGGTATCGATCGCGCTGTCCATGTCTCCTGTACGAAATTCTGAAACAGCCAGATAAAACGAAATGTCATACTCAAGGTCTGAAATATGTCCATTGGAACAGGAAAGTGCCTTTGTCAGCTCTTCAACCGCAGATTTATAATCCGCAAGTCCCATATGCGCAAGGCCTTTTCCTCTATAGATCAATTCTGCATTCTCGCCTTTTTTCTCTGCTGCCTCAAAATTTGCGAGAGCTCCCTCATAATCGTTGTTTTCTATAGCTTTCATACCGAGATCAACATTACTGTGATTGCTCCCTGTTCTGCTGCATCCCGTAAAAAGAAACGATGTCAGGATCACAGATAATATAAGTATCCGGATCGATTTCATTTAATACTTTCCTTTCAGTCGTCTTCACGGTAGACACAATAACCGTCTCTTCCGCTTTCTTTTACTCTGTATAATGCCTCATCCGCATGTCTGAACAGTTCTGTGTAGTCTTCTCCGTCACGGGCAAAATACGAAATACCTATACTGCAGCTTATACTTACCGCTATACCATTTTTAGTAAAAGTACGCCGGATAGCATCGTTTAGCTGCTTTGCACGCAATTCCGTTATTCTGGGCGTTGTATGCTTCATAAACACCATAAACTCATCGCCGCCAATTCTTCCTACAAAGTCAGATTCTCTGAATACATCACGAATAGACGTTGCCGTCATCTTTATGACATTGTCACCATATTCATGACCAAATGTATCATTTACTGTTTTGAAATGATCTGTATCGATCATCATGACAGCATGGCAGTCAGAAATGCGTGATTTCTGAAGATAGTTTTCGATTGCATGTTCCATGGCATTTTTATTAAGAAGGCCCGTCATGGCATCTATATCAACCTTTGCCCTGAGTTCCTCCTGTTCTGCCTTTTCCGCTGAAACATCCTTGGCAGATCCTACAACACGATATACATGACCGTTTTTATCCGCAAAGCTTGCGTAGCTCAATCGAAACCATTCATATTCCGTTTTTTCTTCATCTGGATTTAACAACCTGTATTCTGCGCTTCCCTTAACCGGTTCATTGAGTGCGCTTCTGAATTTATCAACCGTGATCGGATAATCCTCCGGATGAAGGTGCTTTGTTAAATAATCTCCTCCGAGAAAATTTCGTATCGTAAAACGGTTGCCCTCACTATCAAGCTCAGAACTTTCAAGAATATCCAACTCCACGTCATAATCATAACTGATATTATCCGTGGCTTCTTCAATAAGTCTGTATCTTTCAGATTCTACATACAGCTGTTCTGTATTTTTCTGCAATTGTGCCTGAACGAGTTTCTCATTCGTAACATCATTAAGCACAACAAAATACAGAAGTCTGCCGTCATTTGACGAAAACTTCCTGCTCTTGTGATATATCCAGACTATATCATCCAAAAGTCCCCGCACTCTGTACGTAATCTCAACTGTATCAAAAAACTCAGACTGATTCTTAATCTGTTCCCTAACAATAGCCCGGTCTTCTCTCATAACGAACAAGTTGAAACTATTATAAAAATGTTCACGGAACTGCTCTTCCGTACAATGAAAGATTCTCAAACACCCTTCGCCGATATAATCGATTTTTCCCGTCTCAGCTTCATATATCATGACCCCACCGGGAATATTATCAAGAAGAAGTTCCAGTCGAAGCTGTGTTATCCGCAGTTCTTCCCTGCATTTATCCAACTCTTTTTCCAGATCTTCAATTTTACCCACTTTTACATTTATACCCTTTCTGAACAATTCATATGAATAATTTCAGTACTTTGATTATAAAACGTAAAAAATAAGAGGTCAAATTATTGGTCTTCAAGTCCTGCGAGCTTGCGTGCCTGGTCTTCTGCTGAAAGCGCATCTATTACGGGATCAAGTTCTCCATCCATTACTTTATCTAATGAATAAATGGTGAGATTGATCCTGTGATCCGTAAGTCTGGACTGCGGGAAATTGTAAGTTCTTATTTTTTCAGAGCGATCTCCCGTTCCAACCTGACTCTTTCTCAAGGATGCTTCTGCTTCGTGTGCTTTTTCGCGCTCCAGCTCGTAAAGCTTTGCTCTAAGAACCTTAAATGCCTTTGCTTTATTTTTGATCTGACTCTTCTCATCCTGGCAGGAGATCACGATTCCTGTAGGCAAATGAGTAAGTCTTACAGCAGAATCAGTAGTATTTACACACTGACCACCGTTTCCACTGGCACGAAATACATCGATACGACATTCATTCGGATCGATATTTACCTCAACTTCCGTAGCTTCCGGCATAATGGCAACCGTTACTGTTGAAGTATGTATACGTCCACCCGATTCTGTCTGCGGAACTCGCTGAACTCTGTGAACTCCACTTTCAAACTTCAGCTTTGAATAGGCTCCCATGCCGTTTATCATGAAGCTTACATACTTAAGACCGCCGATACCTGTATCTTCCGCATCAGTTGTTTCAACAGAAAAACCGTGATTTTCTGCATAACGCACATACATCCTGTAAAGTGATGCAGCAAAGAGTGCTGCTTCTTCTCCACCTGCACCCGCTCTTATCTCTACAACGACGTTTCTGTCATCAGCTTCATCTTTTGGAATAAGCATGAGTTTCAGGGCTTTTTCGAGTTCCGGCTGCTTTCTCTTTGCTTCTGCAAGTTCTTCTCTTGCCAGGCTCTTAAGCTCCGGATCTGATTCTTCGTCTATCATCATCTCCGCTTCCTGAAGTTCCTGCTCATTTTTCTTATATGCCTTAAATGCTTCAACAACCGGAAAAAGCTTGCTCTGCTCTTTCATGAGTTCCATAAATCTGCCGCTGTCTTCAGCCGTTGATGGTTCATTTATCAACTGAGTCACTTCTTCATATCGAAGTACTGTTTCATTTAGCCTTTCAAACATCTGACCACTCTCTCATTTCCTGAATAGTCTCTGACTACTTCAATATCCTTATATCCTTCTGATGAAAGGATTTCTCTAAGTGCATCGCCCTCATCAAATCCGATCTCAAAGAAAAGTCTTCCTTCGGATTCCAGATATTCTTTAGCCTCATGCGCGATCTTTCTGTAAAAATCAAGACCGTCCTCTCCTCCGTCAAGCGCCAGATGAGGCTCATGCAGACGTACTTCATCCATCAATCCATCTATTTCAGAACTTCTGATATATGGAGGATTGGAAAGGATATAATCAAATTTACCCTCAACATTCTGGAAAAGATCTGATTTTATAAACTGAACATTTTCAACACCGAGTTTTTCGGCATTTTTACGAGAAAGTGCAAGTGCATCATCCGATACATCAACACCGACACCGCTTATGGCATTTTTGAATCTCATAAGAGACAGAAGAATGCAGCCCGAGCCGGTACAAACATCAAGTACTCTTGCTCCATCCTCAACGTAGGTCATAGCTTCTTCTACCAGATATTCCGTATCTATCCTTGGGATAAGCACATTTTCCGCTACATCAAAATCCAGTCCCATAAAATTCATGGTTCCTGTAAGATACTGAACCGGAACATGACCGCCTCTTTTTTCTGTAAGCAGCTGATAATGTTTTTCTTCTCTCTCAGTCAGTTCTTCATCTCCATGAGCCAGAAAAAAAGTACGGTCTTTACCACTTACATGCATAAGCAGCAGCCGAGCATCCGTTTCAGCATCAGCAATTCCTGCTTCTCTCAAATAATCTGTACTTTTACGAAGTGCTTCGCTATAGGTCATGATCTTATTTTCACCTCTTTGTCTTCCCGAACCGCTTCATCAATTTCTTTATCAGATAGATTAAAGTTTTCTTTTAAGTAGGTCTTCCAGTCATAGACAGCTTCTACAGATGCGATACCTATCTCGATCATACTGTCATCGGGCTCCGCAGTTGTGAGTTTTTGCAGCAGAAGTCCCGGAACAGACATAGCTCTGACCAGTGGATTATTGCTTGTTCCAGCAAGACGGATCAATTCATAAGAGATACCTGCTATAACAGGAATCAGAACGATCCTGAGCACTACCTTTGTAATGCGATCAGGAGTCTGTATCACTGCAAACAAAAGAATCGATACAACCATGACGTAAAGTAGGAAACTTGTTCCACATCTTCTGTGTTCTCTGGATGCAGCACGTACATTTTCAACTGTCAGTGGATTTCCGTTTTCAAGACAGTTTATGCATTTGTGCTCTGCACCATGATAACGGAAAACGCGCTTGATATCTTCCATTCTTGATATTCCTGTAATATACAGTACGAATATCATCATACGTATGATACCTTCCACAAGCGCTAACAGATGCGGTTCAGCGATCCATTTATGAAAGAGCTGTGACGCAAAATAGGGGATGACCATAAATAATCCCATTGCCATGATCACCGCAAGGATCATTATCACAATTGAAAGCGCACTGTCTCCGGCTGACTTTTTTTCTCCTGCATCTCTTTTTTTAAGAGTATCTTCATCCTCTGTATAAAAAACAACAGAATAATTAAGGCTTTTCATTCCGAGAACCAACGAATCCAAAAAGCTGAAAATTCCTCTTAAAAACGGAATTTTATACAAACCTTTTATCGGTATGATCCCTTTATATTCATCATTCATAACAGCGACTTTCCCGTCAGGTCTGCGAACAGCGACTGCGTACTTATCACCGCTTCGCATCATCACACCTTCCATCACAGCCTGACCGCCAATTCCGGAATATTTTGCATTACAACTTTTCTTTTCCAAGTCTTTTCCTTTCATGTCAACAACAAAGAATCCGACTTTGTCGGATTCTCCGCGCAAGCGCGGGAGCCGTAGGCTCTTCCTATATGGAAAATGGGCGGAACAATTGTTCCACCCATCCACTCAACTCGTACGCGCTTTCTATTCAAATGGAAAGCATTCACCGAATCTCTGATTAGTTGTTCTTCATACCGTACTTCTTGTTGAACTTATCGATACGTCCATCAGCACGTGTTGTTCTCTGCATGCCTGTGTAGAACGGATGGCACTTGGAGCAAACTTCAACACGGATCTCAGGCTTTGTGGAACCTGTTGTGAATGTGTTTCCGCAGTTGCATGTTACCTTTGCTTCATAGTACTTAGGCTGGATATCTTCTCTCATTTCAAAATCCTTTCTTTTACCGTAGATTTCTAACCCGCGGTCAAATAAAAAAATATGTTACAGTTTACTCGCTTTCAGCTCGCTCACGTAACAGATTTTGCCAATTAAATCGCCTCCGGCGATGGGCAAAATCTAATGGTTTTTCCATGTTCCTGACCGTAAACTTCGCAGTAAATGCTCCGTTTACGTGTAAACACTACCATTGAACAGCTTTGTAATTTTATCACAATGTTTTTTACTTGGCAAGCATTAATAGAACCTAACTTTTTTAACGAGTTCCATGAACTCTCTGTTATGTCTGGTACGCGCAAACAGGTCTATCAGCTTTTCTGCGGCATCATCTGACTTTATGCCGTTAAGTGCCTTATGGATAATGTCAGTCGCTTCCTTTTCCTGATCTGAAAGCAGCAGATCATCTCGTCTTGTTCCGGATTTCTGCAGATCGATCGCAGGGAACACTCTCTTTTCCTGGAGTTTTCGGTTAAGTGCCATCTCCATGTTACCTGTTCCCTTAAATTCCTCATAAACTACATCATCCATTTTGCTGCCTGTTTCAACAAGAGCTGTAGCGAGGACTGTCAGCGATCCTCCCTCTCTCATATTTCTGGCAGCACCAAAGAATCTCTTTGGCATGTGAAGAGCAGCAGGGTCAAGACCACCTGACAAAGTTCTTCCTGATGGCGGTACAGTAAGGTTATATGCTCGTGAAAGTCTTGTAATGGAATCCAAAAGGATCATTACGTCCTTTTTATGCTCAACAAGACGTCTTGCTCTTTCAATAACCATCTCTGAAACGCGCTTATGATGCTCTGGCAGCTCGTCAAATGTAGAATAAATAACTTCTACATTGCGCCCCTTAATGGACTCCTTCATATCCGTAACTTCCTCAGGTCTTTCATCAATAAGAAGAATTATGAGATGAATATCAGGATATGCATTCGTGACCGATTTTGCGATATTCTTAAGAAGCGTGGTCTTTCCGGCCTTGGGAGGAGCTACGATCATACCTCTCTGTCCCTTACCTACCGGACTTATGATATCCATCATACGCATCGCCACATTTGAATTACCTTTTTCGAGGTTTATACGCTCATTAGGGAATATGGGAGTCATGTCCTCGAAATTCATTCTTTTCTGCGCTTCTGACGGATGGAACCCATTTATAGAACGTACAAAAAGCAAAGCAGAGAATTTTTCTCCCTGAGTTTTTACACGTGTGTTTCCAACGATCATATCGCCGGTCTTTAAGTTAAACCTGCGGATCTGACTCGGTGCGACATATACATCATTATCACCGGGAAGATAGTTTTCACTTCTTATAAATCCATATCCGTCAGCCATAACTTCGAGAATACCGCTGGCAACCTGACCGGAATCAAGAGATTCCTTGTCCATAGGGATATCTGTTGTCTCCGGCTGACGCTCCTGCGGGCGCTCTTGAGATGATCGTTCTCGATCCTGTACTCTTTCCTGTGTTCGATCCTGAGTACGTTCTCTTCTTACCTCACTACGTTCCGTACGCTCTGTCTTTCTCTCATGCACAGCTTCTTTTTCTGCCTTATCAGCCTTTTCCAAAGAAACAGTCCTTTCCCTCTGAACTGTTCTTTCTTTTGGCGCGGATTTTTCCTGCTCTCCACCCTTTTCAGCCTCAAGGCACAGACGATCAATGAGATCCGCTTTTTTCATAGTGGATATCCCCTTGATACCACGGGACTTTGCCAATTCTCTAAGCTGTACCAGTGGTAATGTCTGCAGCTTTTCTCTCATAAAAACCTCCGAATTGATTTATTTAAAATGCTCACGACCTATCTATAAAAGGAATAGCCTTAACCTTTATAGATACTGCACATTTTTCATATTAATTTATTTCAGTGGATTATTTTCCCGAAAATAGAATTATGATAATGATTCGACATTCCAAAGGATTTCTCTATCAGTTTCCGACTTATATATCGGTCACATTTCCTTATTATTTAAGTATTTCGTGTAATGATAATACTTTTAACAAGGAATTTTTTTGAGAAATAAGTGATCTGAATTTAGAACCGTGCACATTATACATCTTATATTAATAATGTGCAATGACATTAAGTTCAAAAAATCTTTAAAATTTGTACCGCGCAGACCGGTGTTCCATCACTCAGCCTGCGCGGTATCCCTCCAGATACTCTCCTGGTATTTTACCTTTCTGACAACTCTTTGATCTTCTTGTACTGCTTGTGACCAACGAGTGTTGACGCTCCTACGATCACAGCTGCTACTATCGTAACGATAGGATCATAGTGACATTTCCAGAAAAATGCGATGACGATAAGTGCTATAACAAAGATGATAGTCACTGCATTATCCCATTTACGCATTTTGGTATTTTTCTTCTCAGGATCTTCTCTGTCGTAATTATTATTGTTATTACTATTATTGATGTAATTAATATTATCCATACCGCTCCTTTCCTGAAATCCGGCACCGTTTTACCGATGCCGGTTCATTTTTATCGAAGAACTAAAATCCTCAGCTTTCCTGAGTATTCTCTGTCTCGTCATCATCCAACTTCTTGATGAGGTGATGTCTTGCTCCGATACGGATCGTATTGTAAAGAGCATAGATCACAGTAAGAATTAATATCAGCCAGTGTATCCAGCATGCATCTTCTCTTACACCAAGTACATCAGATATGAGATCAGGTTCATCTCCGATATCATCCGGAGCTGTATCTGCTGATACTGCCGTAGGTTCGTCTCTGATACCAAGTACTTCACCATCGAGATCTAACAAACCGCCCGCTATTGCTGCCGGTGTCAAACCTCCAGCTGGTCCTGCGATAGTTCCAAGTACTCCAGGAAGCATATCTGCCATTGTAGGCGTGATAGCTAATGCAGGTGATCCCGGTGTTCCAGGTCCGCCAGGTGTTCCCGGAGTTGAAGGTGTAGACGGAGTATTTCCGCCACCACCGCCACCTCGGCGTTTAATGGTCAGTATACCAGCCTTTGTTGCTACGCTATAGTCGCTTGTTCCTTCAAATGAAACGTTGATCGCATATGTACCAACTGCCTCACCTGATTCACGAGCAAGTGACCAGGTTACTTCGTTGTTGTAAATATGACCTGCTACCTCAGCCTCAAACGTAGGATCTGACTCACCCTTGGTCTTTGTGTAACTCTTAGCACTGATATTAACCTCTGCAGGAGTTACTGTAAGTGTTCCATAGTTATTTGTTATCTTGTAGTTTGATGTCTTAAATGTTCCACTATTAGCAATAGAGAACGTATTCTGACTGCTTCCTACATGAGTCTGACTTCCTGCGAAGTTGACAGTAGGTTTCTGACCTGCTACCAGACGATCGATCTTTACTTCACTTTCATTGGTAAGAGCTTTTCCGTCATATTCCTTTTTTGCTCCCTCAGATTTAGCTGTTGCAATTCTAGGAGTGATGCTTAACGGAATGTGGTACGTAGGAATATTCTTGTAATTATCACTCTTAACCTTTGCGATGATTCCAACTTCTGTTACATCTGTGAAGGAAGGAAGATCCTTGTATAAGTACTCGCCTTCATCAACTGTCACTTCATCAATATTAGCTGATCTAAGGCTCCTTACTCTTGAACGTCCTGATTGCCGATCGTTATCACCCGTCTCGTCCTCTCTGCCTGCCTCATGTCCGTTTCCGCTTACGATACTGTAAACTACAATGTAGTCTTTTCCTTCCTCTCCTGCGATTCCGGTTACAGTTGCAGGCTTGATCTTCCAAGGCTCACCATTATACTCTGCGTCTACCGGCTCGCCTGTGATCCTTATGTTGTCGCCGCCTACCATATTGATCGTAAGTGTTCCACGGTTAACAGTTACTTCAAACTGTTCTGTAACATTTGTTCCATTTCCATCTGTTACGATCGCATTTCCGGAAATGATCGTATAATAAATACCTGCGTCCTTTCCGGATGCCTCGGCAGTTATTCCTGAAACATTATATGTTTCGCCGCCAATTTCAAATTCTGTCTTTTCAAAGCCTTCAACTGTCTGAATTTGTCCGGTATATGGAACTTCTTTGCTGTTTGCCGATACAGTGATCTTTCTCATATCACTGTCGATCATCATCCAGTGAACCCTACCGTTTACGTTCCAATGAGCAACTTCGTCACTCATCGAAAGTTTCTTGACCTCATACCAGTTAGGCTCTTCAAAATCTGCAACCCATGTAATTCCATTTACAACTGTCTGAAGTCTTATGAGTCCTCCGCCGTTATTCATCCAGTAAACAACACCATCTGACTCATATCTTCCGCTATCAATATATCTGCTGTTAAATACATAACTTTGGGTATCATCCTCATTATAAGAATCATACTGGTCTGTTATGTATTTTGCGATGTCGGCTGTTCCAATCCGGATCAGACTACCTGACGGATCACTGACAACTCTGTCTCCATCGTCTCCAGCTGCTTCAGCTGCTTCTTCTGCTGTCGGAATATTAACAAATGTAGTTGCATCAGTTACGTTTACGTCTGTATCAGGAGTATAGTGAGCAAATAATTCCTTGTTACCTGTTACAGGTGTACCGAAATCGTACTCGCTGCCTCCTTCAGCCTCTGTGTACCATCCACTAAATACGAAACCATTCTTTGAAATTGATGTATCCGGTTTGGATATTACATTTCCTTCGATTACAGTCTGTGGTAATACTTCCGATGGTACTGCCGGTGCGCCTCCCATTGTATTGAAGGAAACAGTGAACTCACGAGGATCGATCACAAGCTGTCCCGGAACATCTTCTACGTGGAACATTTCTGTATAGTTACCACCACTACTGCGTTCATTTATGATCAGCTTTCCTGTTCTCTGTGTATTGTAGGTTCCGGGCATTGTTCCCTTTGCCTCAACATTTATGCCACTGATGATATACTCCGAACCATCGATCGTGAAATATCCACTCGGCTCATAGCCGTTTACAGTCTGTTCAGTTTCGTTATAAACAGTTGTGAGACTGTTTCCTGAGATATAGATGGTCTTGATCGGACCAACCTTTTCCCATTCAACCTTTGCATCGATATGCCATGTGTGCTTATTATTGATATCTTTTGCTACATAGCAACTGATTGTTGACAGGTCTGTTCTCCAAAGAACTTTATTAATAACAGTTTCTACGTAAGTCTTATCACCAACTCTCTTTATCCAACATACATAACGATCTTCGTCTTTGAATTCAACCCTTCCATCTTCATAGAAGGCAATATCTTGAATGTTTTCATCGAGATTAGGTCCAACATACTCTACATAATTCTCAGTCAGATAATTAGAAAGTTTTGCAGTACCGATCTTTAGATAATTCTTTATCGGATATCCATTTGCCGTATTATTATTTTTTCGTTCTATATTTTTTTCAGTAGGAATATTCTTTCCCGGTACCAGGATATGGATCGTAGTATTTTTACTTACCGTCATATCCGGCTCGTAACCTGCAAAAAGTTCTATATCTTCGTTTACCGGATCACTGAAATCATATGGAATAGTGCAAGCCTTATCCTTGAACCATCCCTTACAGGTTAATCCTGCTTTGTGTGGCTTTGTACCCGGCTCAGTTGCTTTTTGTCCTTTACCTACAGTCTGTGATGCGATTGCAGGTGTTCCTCCCATTGTATTGAAGGATACCGTGAACTGGCTACGAAGAATCTCAAGTGTTCCATCTTGATATTCAAAATTGAACTTGTGAGTATGTTCATAACCGCTATTGCCCTTTACCTTAGGGTTCTTTGTCCATACTGTGTTATAGGATCCAACATCTGTTCCTGATGCCTTTGCCGTAACACTGCCTTTCTCCAGTCGATATGTCTGTTCACCGTAGCCATAATCTACCTTGATTTCCCATCCGGCAACAAACTTGCCTTTTGCTTCCTTATATTCCAGTGTCTGTCCATCAAGGTATACATCAAATGTCTCAACAGACTGCTCTTCACCGGTATAATCTTTTTGGGCGCTATTAGCACTTATGACAATCGTCTTAATTCCGTCAGCTACCTTTGTCCAGTCCGCCTCTGCATCAACATGATATTCTTGTCTCGCGCGAGCAGGTGTCTTGATTACATAACAATTCTTTATGTCATCAAGTGTAGTGATATCCGTCTGCCATAATTCAGTTTCACCATCGCCATCTGTGTCAATAGTTATTTGAGCGATAAGCCTATTGTTACCCATTTTGTTGATGGTATACGGAAGACGTTCTTTAGTTCCTCCATACTTGCCAGCACCCAAAGGAACATATTTCGTTACATAATCCCTTACATCAGGTTCATTATAGGAGTCGTAGGTATCAGTGATATACTTTGAAACCGTTGAACCCTTATTTTTGTCCGCAATGACTATATAATTTATTCTATCATTTGGTGCAACTATTTTTTCCTTAGGGTCACTTCTAAGAACTAGATACTCTTTTGCCTTTGATTTACCCGGAACAAGGATACCAACCTGAGTAGGAGTATTCTCTGATACTTCCTTGCTTGCCTCATAGTGAGCATAAAGGGTAATATCCTCCTCAACAGGTGTTTCGAAGTCATACACCTCGCCCGCTGCTGTGTACCAGTTGGTAAATTTCAAATACTGCTTTTCAGGTTTCCTTGCAGGTTCTGTTGCTTTTTCACCCTTTCCGATAACCTGCGGCTCGGGTACAGGACTTCCCTTAACTGCATCGAAAGATACCGTTACCTTGATCCTGCTCACATGAATAACAACTTCTGTATCCGATTCAACTGTTCCATTGATAGCATCAGGCTTCGAAGTACCAACAGTTCCTCCATTTACCTGATATCCTGAGTACTCATACGGATCAGCTACCTCAATGTCGGTAACAGAATACTTTGATCCTTTGGCTACTGTGATATCATTCGCGCTAACTTCGTCTTGTCCGTCAAACTTCAGCTTGTAGCTAACCGGAGAATCGCTGGTGATCTGTGTATTAGTGTCATCATTATAAACCTTGATCTTAAAGTTATATTCTTCGGTCCATCCTGCATAGAGAGTGAAGTCCTCAACTACCGGCTCGCTAAAATCATAAAGATCTGTTCCACCGTTGGTCTTGAACCATCCCTTAAAGTCAGCATTTTCCTTCTTCGGTTTACTAGGTTCAGAAACAGTTGCGTTATGTGATACTGTCTGGCTAGGTACAGGTGTGCCGCCATTTGATACGAAACTAACTGTATGAGTGGCAACTTTACTATTCCATACTGTCCATCCATCAATATGCCAGCCAACTGTTTTTATATCACTATTTTCCTTCTTTGTTACATACCATGTAACTTCGTTCAGATCAGCTGTATAGACCATCTCACTAGTTTTAACAGTAATCTGATTTCCGGAGATCTTTACATTATATTTAACATTGTTAACAGTTGCTGTCTTATCAAGTGAACTTACGAAAGTTCCAGGTTTTACATGTTCATCGAAATCACTATGATTTGTTCTGGTAAACTGTGTATAATTCTCAGTTACGAACTTATCAACACTTCCGGTTTTATCTTTACCAACCTTGATGAAACTTCTTACAGTCCGACCATTAGTACCTGATGTCAGATCGTCATCAGCGTATGCCGATCCTTCATTATTTGCCCACGGTGCAACCAGATAAGTTGTTGCATCAACAGCTTTAGTTGTATCCGGATCCCAAAGAGCTGTAAGTGTGATGTCATCAGTGTATGTTCCTGCAGCTATCTCCATTACAGGCTTGCCATCACTTGAACCAAGTTCCTTCCAGCCTGCGAATACATGACCTTTTCTTGTCGGTGCCTTGAGAGTTATCTCATCCTCAACAGTAAATGTTTTCGGATTATCCGGATGATTAAATCCGTTCTCGCTAAGCGCATATTCAATATTGTAATTAATAGCGCTCGCTGAGATAGTTACTGTTTTGCCTTCCTTAGGAAGCTTAAATTCTCTTGCAGCATCTGACGGATCAAATACTATTGAATTCGGATCGTATCCCGGCTTAACTTCTGCCGTTATCCTTATATTGTCATTTTTGTGATACTGGGTAACACCTGTCTTGCCGTTAACGTATACCGTATGACTCCGGATACCTCTTCCATCATTTACAGTAAGAAGACTATCCTCTGCTATAGAAATAACTACTTCCAGATTCGAATTACCAAATGTAAATTCACCGTTTGTGAATTCACCGGTTTCATTATCTTTGTAACGAACTACCGCATCTTTGTATTTGTCCTTCAGTTTCGCAACGATTACAATCTTATCACCTTCATTAAACCAGTGATTGTGATAGTTACTTAGCTTATCACCATTGAGGGTAACGATATCTTTGTCATCACTTGCTATATTTTCAGGATCATACTTTATCTTAAGTTTATAACTACCCTTATTAGCCTTGCTCCACTGTGCCTCAAGTTCTTTATTTCCTGTGTCTGTGGAGGTGATTCCGGTTACAATTTCACCTGAACCCTTATCCTTCCAGCCATCAAATACATATGCATTCCTTGAAACAGATGTAGGATAATCGAATGAATCACCATAATGATATCTTCGAGGTGCATCTACTCCGCTGTCCATTGTTCCGCCGTTATAGTCATAGTCGATCGTGTACTCTTCTGTTACGAAAGAAAGAGTAATGACTACATCATTATTTAATGTACCGGGAACAGGCGCATCACCTGTAAGCTTATAACCAGTCTTCGGAACGATATTCTTTATCTCGTATGCTGTTCCATCTAAAAGACCTGACCAGGTATATGCTCCGGAAGTATCCTTTGTACTACCGAAATATACATCAAAAGAGGTAACATCACTTATATTAGTAGCTTCTACTCCATCAACTGTTGCCTTAATTGTGAGTGAATGTTTTGCTGCTGACTTCCACTGTGCCTTTAATGTTACGTTCTCATCTGCGGTCGCAGTACTCTCATATGTTGCACCATCATCGTATTTGGTAGTTCCATCACTCCAACCATCAAACGCATATCCTTCAACAGCGTATGCATTAGCATTCAGATTTACCGGAGTCCCATAATAAACTTCCTGTGTTGACATTTCTCCGGTTGCTGTTTTTCCGTCAGGTGCATTTGGATCGAAAGTAATAGTTGTCTTAGGCGCTGTTAAAATAATAGGTTCATCTGTAAGATCAAGCTCTGTTTTTCCGTTTCCAAAAATGTTTTCAAAGAAATTTACAATTGCAGCAATAATTCTTTCAATAAATGTTCGGGAAAATCCTTCATTCCCCTCATAAGAACTATACCCCGCCTTGGAAGCCTGAATATCTGTTAAATTTCCATCTTCATCATCATACGAAATAGTTGCAACACCAGATTCATTAGTCTTTCCGGTCTTTGGTGTTTCCTTATCTCCCAAAAACAGGATATACTTTTTCTGCTTAATATCAACTTTGGCATCAGCTATCGGATTACCTGATTGATCCTTTACCATCAACTTCAGGTTAATTTGACGACCAATAATGCTGCTTACACTCGCTACCGCATACGATGAGAAATGTTTAGCATCAAACTCAACGCTGTCATCGCCATTCTGTTCAGAGCTTACCTTGCTTGCAGAATTTAAGCTGTCATCCAGATGATAAACCTCGAGTTTTTCACCATTATCAAGATCAAGGTTATCAAACTCTACGTGTACATCGCCCTTGCTTCTGTCAGGCTGGATCTTCTTTCCATCGTGATAAACATTTATATCAAATGTGATGACATCTACAACCTGCTTACCGGATACATCTTTGATAGCATCCTTGATGTCTTCCTTATCATTTCTGTCTGTAACCTTTTCTGCCTCAAAGTATGATCCCTTAGGGAATACACCTGCATCAGCATAGATATGGATGCGAACACCATCTACTACGATGGTCTCATCAAACTCTACATCCTCTTCCTCTTCTTCAGTAGGCTCGGCTTCTACCGGAAGATTATCTGTAGGATTCTGGATTGCGGGATCTGCTTCATCCGTCGGTGCTGCCTCCGTAGGCTGTTCTGCCTCACCCGGATCTGTCGGTGCTGTTGGATCCGCCGGCTGACTTGGATCTACCGGTGCTGCAGGATCTGTAGGCTGTGTTGGATCTACCGGTGCCGTTGGATCTGTAGGCTGACTCGGATCTACCGGTGCCGTTGGATCTGTAGGCTGACTCGGATCTACCGGTGCTGCAGGATCTGTAGGCTGACTCGGATCTACCGGCGCTGCTGGATCTGCAGGCGCAGAAGGATCCTGTTCACCACCATCGTCCTTCTGATCATCGTCATCATCATTATCGTTTTGACCCGAGTCATCCTGATCATCATCATCATGTGAATCATCGCCGGAATCCCCTCCATTGCCGGAGTCATCGTCGTCGTTAGAATCACCTGGATCAGGATCGTTTTCTTTATCCCCAGAGTCTGTATCCGCATCACTGTCATCACCAGATTCAGAATTTACCATGATAGCTTCTTCTTCTCCGGCATTTACCGGAACACTCCCATAACTTCCGGTAATTGCAGTGAGCGTGAGAACAGCTGCAAAAAACAGACTCAGCGTCCTCAACCTCATTCTCTTCATTTTTAAATCCTCCAGATGGTGAGGCGCTACTCTCACCGGCCTGATCAGATCACTCCCGGGTCAGGAATGAACGATCTTGAATTCTCCTGTCTCCTTTCGCTTGAACTTTCCCTGTTCTGTAACTTCCCCTTAACGGTCCCTTACTGACATCCTTGTCATTAACAAATGCAACTCCCAATTTGCATTGTCTATCAGCGATATAAAATACATCCGAGCATACACTCATATATTCTTCTGTAAAAATTTTAACAAATCACTTGCAAAGCAAAAAATAAATGTCGTAGTAATGACATTATTTGTCGAAAAATGCATCAAATTTTGCACATTTTGTATGCTGTATACAATCCCGAATGTATTGTGAACTTTATGTGTTCATTATACTGTATTTTGTATCCGTTTAAGCACAATTTTGCCATTTCTTCGGCAAAAATTGTATTGTCATTATATTATTTAAATACAATTCAACATTCGATACATACAATGCAATTTCTAACTCAAAGTCATTCCAGCTAATTATCCTATAAACCAAAAAAGAAGAAGGAATGATATTTAACACTCCTTCTTCTCTAATATATCGGCCTGTCTTTAATTTTCTCTAGCTATTTTTAACTTTCTTTTTTGCTCGCGTTCTCTTCAGTATCCATATCAGCACCATTTTTTAGCAATCTCATATGTTCCCTGATCTTTTTCTCATATCCCATTCCCGAGACATGATAAAACTCACGACCGTCCAGTTCATATGGCATGTATTGCTGCTTTACGTAATGATTCTTGTAATCATGTGCATACTGATATCCTACTCCATGCCCAAGCTTATCCGCACTTTTATAATGAGCATCCTGCAGATGTGTAGGTATAGTCACGCTTCTCGTCTCCTTTACTGCCTGCATTGCCTCAAATATTGCTTCACAAGAAGCGTTACTTTTCGGAGCAGTTGCAATATATGTCACTGCCTGAGCTAAAATGATCTGAGCCTCCGGCATTCCAACTCTTTCTACCGCCTGAGCAGCCGAAACAGCTACCTGCAAAGCCTGAGGATCTGCATTACCCACATCCTCAGATGCACAGATCATTATACGCCGTGCAATAAACTTTATATCTTCACCGGCATTAAGCATTTTCGCCAGGTAAAACACTGCCGCATCAGGATCTGATCCACGCATGCTTTTAATAAATGCGGAAACAGTATCATAATGATTATCGCCGTCTTTATCATATCTGACCACACGCTTTTGGATACATTCACTTGCTACATCCAATGAAATATGTATCTTTCCATCATCAGATTTTTCGGTAGTCATAACTGCGAGTTCTATCGCATTTAACGCAGATCTCGCGTCTCCATCCGACTGATCAGCAAGAAACTCCAACGCATCATCATCAATCTCAGCTCCGTATGCTCCAAGTCCCTTATCAACATCCGTTATCGCTCTTTTTATAAGCGTCCGGACATTATCCATATTAAGCGGTTTTAGCTCAAAGATTATAGATCTGGATAAAAGCGCTCCATTCACTTCAAAATACGGATTTTCTGTAGTAGCGCCGATAAGTATCACTGTTCCATCTTCAACAAAAGGCAACAAATAATCCTGCTGTCCTTTATTAAATCGATGTATCTCATCTATGAAAAGAATCGTCTTCTTTCCATACATTCCCTGATTATTTTTTGCATCAGCGGTGACACTTTCCATGTCTTTTTTTCCGGCGACCGTAGCGTTCAACTGAACAAATTCAGCCCTCGTGGTATTGGCTATCACTTTTGCGATAGTCGTTTTTCCGGTTCCCGGAGGTCCGTACAGGATCAGCGAAGACAGCTTATCTGCCTTGATAGCACGATACAGCATCTTGTCCTTTCCGACAATATGCTCCTGTCCTACCACTTCATCAAGACTCGCCGGTCGCATACGTGCTGCGAGAGGTGACTCTTTTTTCATATTGTTCTGACGCATGTAATCAAACAGATCCATTTTATCTTCCGCCAAGTTTTCCTAAAGTCTGCAGGAGTTCAACATCTTCTGCAGCAACCTTTATATTTGACCTTTTGGTAATACCGTCAGGAGTAGTTACCATGAATTCGATAACAGTTCCTTCCTTTAAAGCTGTATCTTTTACATCGCTCAAAAATTTGGGGAACATAGGGTGGCGCTTTGCAAACGCATCGATCTTACCCTTAATTGCCAGCATTTCCATCATATTCGGTGCCATTTTGTACCTGCTTTCTAAACGCTTTACCTGAACTGATTCATTTCAGGATCATAGTGATAATCAATCTTTGCAAGTTTTTCTTTCAGTTCTTCCTGATCTACATCATTAGCCTTGCAATACCGCTCCAATGTAGGAAAACGATCTCTCAACTGTGTATTTATCATGCTCATAAGCATTACGGGATCTTCAGGCATTTCTTACTTCCTTTCAAAACACAAAACTACTTATACCAGAGCTTTTACAGCCTCTGCAACTGCTTCGGCAACTCCGGGGGCAAATGCTTCCGGGATGATAAAGTCTTCATTTAATTTGTCTTCCGGAACAAGTGATGCAAGCTTTTCAGCAATAGCAAGCTTCATCTCCTCAGTGATCTGCGGCGCACGTGACTCAAGCGCACCCTTGAAAATACCGGGGAATGCAATAACATTATTGATCTGATTCGGGAAATCAGAACGACCTGTTCCAACAACCCTTGCTCCTGCTGCCTTTGCCTCATCCGGCATGATCTCAGGCACAGGATTTGCCATAGCAAAGATGATCGCATCTTTATTCATTGACTTGACCATTTCCTGTGTAACACTCTTAGGAGCTGAAACACCAACAAAAATATCCGCGCCGACAAGAGCATCTGCGAGAGAACCAGACTTATTCTCGAGATTTGTTACCTCAAGCATCTCTTTCTTGATCCAGTTAAGTTTGCTCTGATCACGATCTCTGCTGATGATACCGCTTCTATCGCAAAGGATCAGATTCTTAAAACCGTAACGCAGTAAGAGCTTACTGATAGCTATTCCTGCAGCTCCTGCTCCGTTAACTACGATCTTACATTCTTCTTTTTTCTTTCCGGTGATCTTCAGCGCATTGATGATAGCTGCCAAAACAACGATAGCTGTTCCGTGCTGATCATCGTGAAATACCGGTATATCAAGCTCTTTCTTAAGCCTGTCTTCAATTTCAAAGCATCTGGGAGCAGATATATCTTCCAGATTTATGCCGCCAAAGCCGGGAGCGATCCACTTCACAGCTTTAATGATCTCTTCTGTATCCTGTGTATCAAGGCAGATCGGCACTGCATTTACACCGCCAAACTCCTTGAAAAGAACTGCTTTTCCTTCCATAACAGGCATAGCAGCCTTTGCGCCTATATTTCCAAGTCCAAGAACAGCACTACCGTCAGAAACAACCGCAACAGTATTTGCTTTAATAGTATATTTGTAAGCTGCCGAAGGATCCTCCGCAATTACCTTACAGGGTTCTGCAACGCCCGGTGTATATGCAAGAGCAAGGTCTTCTCTGGTATCAACATGTGCCTTAGCAACTGTATCCAGTTTTCCCTGCCATTCCTCGTGAAGCTTCAGTGCCTTTTCTGCGTTAGTCATCTCTGCTGTCCTTTCCTAATTGGTAAACTATCGTAATACGGTAACCCGAGGTTAAAACCGCGCAACCATTCCCTATTGTAAGTTGCATTTCTGTTTCTTTCAAGGATTCTTTTATAAGGTTATAAAGTTTTTATTATTCGAATATATCTTTATTGATAATTTCAACTTATAATAGGTAGATACGTTACAAACAGAACCTACACGGTTCTAATATCTATAAAATTAAGGAATCCGTTCACAAATGACAAATATAAACGAAGAATTATCCCAAACCGCAGTACTCGTTGGTCTTGATCTGCCTGATGGCACAAATTTTGATAAATCAATACGAGAAATGAAAGACCTGGCAGAAGCAGTCGGAATAAAAGTTATCATGACCGCAACCCAGTCACTTCCTGTTCAAAACACTGCAACTTATATAGGAAGCGGAAAAGTCGAAGAAATACGTGCTCTTGTAGATGAACTTACGCCAGATCTCGTTCTATTCGACAATTCTCTTTCACCTATACAGTTAAGAAATCTCAGCAAAGAACTGGATTGTGAGATTTTGGACCGAACCCAGCTCATTCTCCGTATTTTTTCAGAAAGAGCCCGCACGAGAGAAGCCAAGCTTCAGGTAGAAAGTGCAGAGTTAGCATATTTCCTTCCCCGGCTCGTAGGTCTCAGAACAAAGCTCGGACGTCAGGGTGGAACCAGCGGTTCCATGAGTAACAAGGGCCAGGGTGAGACACAGATCGAACTCGACCGCCGACATATCGAACACAGAATGGCACAGCTAAGGCGCGAACTTTCAACCGTTGAGCAGGAGCGCGCTACCCAGAGAAAACGCCGCGCAGCTTCCGGTATTCCAAAGGTTGCTCTTGTCGGATACACAAATGCAGGAAAATCAACCATCATGAATGCTATGCTTTCTAAATTCAGCACGGATGTAATGGACGAAAAATCCGTATTTGAAAAAGATATGCTTTTTGCAACTCTGGATACTTCTGTAAGAAAGATAGATCCGGGTCAGGGGAGAAAGGCATTTCTGCTGTCTGACACGGTCGGATTTATAAGCAATCTTCCAACTACTCTTATAAAGGCTTTCCGCTCTACTCTTGAAGAGGTTAAGTACGCTGATATGCTGCTGCTTGTATCAGACCTTTCTGACCCGGAATACAGAGAAAACCTCAGAGTTACGGAAGAGACACTTTTTGAGATCGGTGCCGGAGATATACCTCGGATCTATGTTTATAACAAAGCTGATCTCGCTTCTGATCCGGATATAAATGTAATGCATGATCCGACCCAGGAAGAGTCCCGTAAAGAAAACAAATATACCTCAGATCCTCATAAGAACAGAAAAGAGTCTCATTCATCCGAGTCAAGGCGGATCACTATTTCCGCAAAGAAAAAAGCCGATATAGAACGTCTCGTTGATGAGATCGAAGATGCCGTTAATTCAGGTCGTGTTGAATGTGACATGCTCATTCCCTACACCGATGGACGTGTACTGGATGCACTTAAGAAAAACTCCAGTCTAACGATCGAAGGATATGATGAGAAAGGCACAAAAATCCATGTATTCTGCACAAAGGCTGATTTTAACCGATACAATGAATATGTTGTTATGTAACGCATAGCATAACACAAAGATTTAGCTATGCTTTATAGCTATTATTTTGTGATGTGCTCTTTTTGATAGCTTATTTCATGTTTTCATTCCTTATACTTTTATTAGCGTTTTGCTATTATTTGTAACAATTGATCACATTTTTGCAAGGAATGTTTTGCATGCATAAAACAAAAATATCTCAAAAGCTATTTGATCTACGCAAAGATGCACATTACACCCAGCAATTTGTAGCTGACTATCTTGGGATCGTCCGTCAGACCTATTCTCATTACGAAACTGATCGACTAACCCCTAGTTTGGACGTACTATGCAGCCTTGCCGAGCTTTATCATATCGCACCGGAAATACTGCTTAGCCTTGTCATCCCTTCTGATATCTTAAAATCAGAAAATACGTCTGAATCTGCGCAAGAACTCGATTCATATCTCAACTTCAGCAGCACACTTTCAAATCGTGTTAAATATCAGGGATGTTCTGTTATCGAGAAAAAATTGCTATACTACTTTTCAATGCTTAACAGCCTCGATCAGAACCGCTTGATCCATATTGCAAGGATTTTGTCGGACCAGAAACTAACACAAAAGCCGTGAAACGATGATCCATCGTTTTCACGGCTTTTATACTATATCAACTATTCGTTTAGAACCAACCGATCAAAGCTACCGAGCGGACAGCACTGAAAACTCCGAACGACAATGCTCCCATGATCGCTCCTGCAAGGAGTACGCCACCAAGTACTGCTGCTGTGCTTTTCTTAAAATCCATATCAAGAAAACTAGCTGCAAGCATTCCTGTCCACGCCCCTGTTCCCGGAAGCGGAATACCTACAAAGAGCAGTAGTGCAACATAAAGTCCGTTCTTTGCTTTCTCCTGAAGAGCTTTTCCACCCTTCTCACCCTTTTTCAGGCACCACTGAAAAGACTTTCCGATAACAGGCTTGTCTTTACCCCACTCTAAAATCCTCCTCGCGAAAAGGAAAATAAAAGGTACCGGTATCATATTTCCGATAATGCAGATAACAAACGCCTGCGCTAAAGGAATACCAAGTCCCTGAGAAATCGGGATAGCTCCTCTTAACTCAATAATAGGGAGCATCGATACAAACAAAACCCATAAATATTTTGAAATCATATAAATCCTCACATCTGCAGACCGATCACTATAGATCAAAACTGCTTATTCATTTCAAAAATCACCTTACTATGATGACAAGGTCAAAAGTAAAAAATTCGATTGTGCTTGCACAAAAAGAATTTTTTATTTGGGACCCGCAAAACACGAGCATGTAGCATAGTTACGCGGAATGCGAGTGTTTTAGAATTGCGTGAGCTTCATCAGAAGCGAAGCAATTCGTGTCATTAGTAAGGGGCAAAAAAGACTTTTGCCCCTTACATCCTTATTATTTCTAACATAGTAAAGGCGGGCTGTCAATCTCAGCCCGCCTAAATTTTTAATTCATTTTTTGCTACAGATCTTATTCTGCCTTCTTGCCGGATCTGCTCTTCCATCCTGCCCACAGAGATGCTGCGATGCAGATAGATGAATAACATCCACTAACAAGACCAAACAGCATCGGCAGTGAGAACTGATAGATAGATGAGATATGGAACATCACAGAAGCTACCAGGATAACTGCTATACATACGATCGTTGTTACAGATGTATTTACAGAACGTGAAAGCACCTGAGTTACACTGAGATCAACAAGCTCTGCAAGAGAGATCTTAGGATTGATGTTCTTATTCTCACGGATACGGTCATAAACAACGATCGTATCATTAATTGAATAACCGATGATAGTCAAAACTACTGCTACAAACGAACTACCAAGGGGGATACCAAACAGCGTAAATGCAAATACTACGATACATACGTCATGTATCAAAGCCATAAGCGCTGTCACACCTGCTGAAAGTCCGGATAATGTCGAGAATCTGAGACCGATGTAAAGAAGAATACATACAAACGCAAGAACAACTGCGATCATCGCATTTCTAAGAGCCTTAGCTCCTACATACGGTTCTACTGCAAATGTCTGGCTAGGCTCAAGATTATCAATACCGATAACCTTTCCTACTGCTCCACTTGCTGCGCTCTGCTCTTCAGGTGTAAGACCGTTATTTCCTGCCATTGTAGCAACGATAGTTGTACCGGCCTGACTTGTGCTTACCTGAACAGTCGCACTTCTGTCGATAGCACTCTGTATACCAGAAGCGATTCCCTCTGTATCGATATTATTTGTAGATACTGTATACTCAAGAACAGTACCACCAGTGAACTGAGTATCAAGCTTGATGCCTCTTACAAAAATTGCTGCGATACCGATAACAAAGATAATTCCTGAAACATATGCACAGCGGATCTTCTTTTCAAAGAATGAGAAAGGCTTTTTCTCTTTCTTCTGACGGAAGCATTTCTCATTATTACATGCATCATATGCACACATTGACTGAAGAACAAAACGAGAAACATTTACGCCTACAAAACAGTTAACGATAACACCTACAAGAAGTGTATATCCGAAGGAAAGCATTGTACCTGATCCAAAGATCATAAGCACGATAGCTACGATAGCTGTTGTGATATTTCCATCAAGAACTGATGTAAATGCCTTACTATAACCACGCTTAACCGCTGCTCTAACTGTCTCGCCCTTCGCAAGTTCCTCAGAGATACGCTCAGAGATAATAACGTTCGCGTCTACTGCCATACCTACTGACAGGATAACACCGGCGATACCGGGAAGCGTCAGTGTGTACTGCGGTATTGATATTGCAAGGAGCTGCAGTACCATCTGGAACAGAAGCATTAGACATGCTACGAATCCCGGAAGCTTGTAAACAAACAGCATAAACAGGCAAACCAGAACGAATGCAATAACGGCTGCATATACCATTACATTCAGCGCATTCTGTCCAAGAGACGGGCTGATAGTGCTGAATGAACGTGTCTCAAGCGCAAACGGAAGAGCACCTGCATTGATCTTGTTCGCAAGATCCTGTGCTGCCTCATAGTTTTCCATACCGGTGATAACTGCCTGTCCGCCGGAGATCTCAGTCTGTACTACAGGATTTGAAATAAGCACATCATCCATGTAGATTCCCATTCTCTGACCAACAAGGGATGCTGTTGCTTCCTGGAACTTCTGAGCACCTTCGCTGTCAAAAGTCAGTGCAACGACATAGGATACCATTCCGTTATCCTTCTGAGCTTCAGGCTTTGCAGAGGAAACGTTTTTACCCTCTACCATGATGTTTCCACTGGGATCCTGGAATGTAAGTGATGCCATCTCACCTAACTCTGAGATAGCCTCTTCCGGATTATAGTTCTTTTCATCAGACTTCCAAGGGAAACGGACGATGATATATCCGCCCTCTTTGTCGATCGTGATCTCACGATCTGTGATGTTCTCATTATCAAGACGTGTTTCCATTATGCTTCGAGCAGACTCAAGATCACTTTCCGCAACCTTTTCATCTGTCTCAGGCTTGAAAACTGCCTCAACACCGCCTCGGATATCGATACCGAAACGAATGTCCGGTACGCCCTTGACCTGATCGCCGATACCAAATACAGCGACAAGGATCAGAAGCACCGTAATAATGAGGAAAATAAAGACATTCTTCTTACTTGCTTTCATTGTTGCTACATCCTTCCATGCTAAATTTCTTTTTCTCTCCCGCCTCTTTGCGATCTTTCCCCAAAATCGTTTTTCAGCAGAGAAAGGAATGTGTACTCCCCCTGTTTCTTCTCAGGAAAGAGGATTTAAAAAAATTAAATCGGACACTGTGCTGAAGTGTATTCATACTCGCACAATATCCGATTTATAATACCAAAATACGCTGAAAACTTCAAGATATACGTATTTTTCAGACAACTTTATTAATCCTACCGCTTTGATTTATCGTAGGTTTCGCCTAACGCCTTAGGTGCCTGATTATTCTTTGAAAGGAATATAAGCAGGAACAGCGTAAGCACATAAGGCAGAATCATTACCAGATCTGAATATGCACTCGGCATACCGAGAGCCTGTACAAGCTGATATCCGCCGCTTCTCGCAAATCCGAATATAAGACAGGCCGCAAGGCTCGGAAGCAGATTCCAGTTACCGAATATATATCCCGCGATCGCAAGATAACCGTATCCCATATAAATGTCTCCGGAAAACTTTGCAGAAATAGAATACGCAAAACAAATACCGGCAAGACCTGAAAGCGCACCGGATACGCACACCGCAAGCGCACGTATCTTTGCCACATCTCCTCCGGCAGCATCAACAGCATGCGGATTATCACCACAAGCACGCAGTCTCAGGCCAAAAGTTGTCTTGTAAAGAAAATACCATGCTATTATCGCGATAATGATGATCACAAATTCAAAAGGGTATACGCTCTTAAAAAATGCTCCTATAACAGGAATCTTTGAAAGTCCGGGAATCGTTATCCTTGCAGAAACCCCAAGATCAAATTTATCAGAAGGCGCACCGAAAACCTTTTTATTTATGGTCTTTGTCATAAATGTAGTAAGCGCAACAGCAAGGATATTTATAACAACACCGCTTATAACCTGGTTCGCCTTGAACTTAATACAAAGTGTCACATGGAGAAGTGAATAAACGGCCCCGCCTATCATCGCAAAGATAAGCGCCATCCAATAAGGAACCGAAGAGCCTGCCCCCATCGATCTCATCAGACAGTATGCCACCAGCGCTCCTGTAAATGCTCCAAATCCCTGCAAACCTTCAAGAGCAAGATTTGTTATTCCGGATCTTTCGGAATAAATACCTCCGATAGCCATTACAAAAAGAGGGAGCGCAAAGCTCATTCCGTCGATTATGATATTGTCGATCATGCCTTTGCTCCTTTCTTTCTGCTTTCTTCTGCCTTTTTCTGTGCCAGTTTTTCTAAGAAAAATGCATTGCAGGCACTAAACAGAAGTATTAATCCTGTGATAACCGATGCGATCTCGGATTCCAGACCTGACTGAGAACTCATATATGCCGAACCATTCTGAATTATTTCTATAAGGAACGATGCAACAAGTATTCCTACAGGATCATTGTTTCCAAGAAGTCCGACCGCAATAGCATCATATCCTGTAGAAACAAGCACCTTAGGCTGGATCGACGCAAAATATCCAAGATAATAGGTAACACCGGCAATACCTGCAAGAGCACCGGATATTGCCATAGATACTATCAGACTTCTTCCTGTCCTGATACCTGCATACTTTGCTGCAACTTTATTTGATCCAACTGCGTGAAGCTCATATCCAAGCACTGTGCGATCAAACATAAATTTAACTGCGATAACTGCAATTATTGCAAGAACGAATCCCAACGGAATGTCATATTTATAACCGCCAAGTTTTATCTGATGAAGAGTAAGTCTGGCACTATCGCAAATATTCTTTGACTGACGAGATACCGGATCAACATACTTCGTCTGGATAAAGAAGCTTATTACATATCGCACGATATAGTTGATCATGATCGATGAAACAACTTCGTTGATATTAAACCGCTCTTTCAGGAATCCGATCAATGATCCAACCAACATTCCGGCAATGATACCAATGATCAATACCAGAGGCTTAGCGATCGGAGCCGCCAATGTACTATATCCGATAGTTATAGATGCAATAAAACCGGCAGTGAGCATCTGTCCTGAAATACCAATATTAAAAAGGCCTGCTCTCATAGCAACAGCATACGAAAGCGCTGCAAATACCATAGGCGTCAGGAAATCAATATAGCTGGAAAGATCCGTGATCATACTCTTTCCACCGCCGTATTTTCCCTTTGGTAAAAGTCCACACCCCTGTAACAAATTGAAATATGCCGTAAGCGGATTTTTCCCAAGTATCAGTATTACTACCGCGCCTGCCAAAAGACTAAGTAAAACCGAAAGGATCGCTACACGGATCCGTGTTTTATTTTGATCAGTCATGGTGCTTTACCCCCATCATATATTCTCCAACTTCCGAAGTTGTAAATTCAGCTGCCGGAGCAATCTTTCCAAGCTGACCATTGTAAATAACTCCTATAGTATCAGCAAGTGCCATAATCTCATCCAGTTCCAGCGAAATAAGTAAAACTGCCTTTCCCTTATCACGTTCCTCAACGATCTGTCTATGTATGTTTTCTATAGCACCGATATCCAGGCCACGTGTCGGCTGCACAAAAATAGTAAGCGGAGCATCCTGCTCTATCTCACGTCCAATGATCGCCTTCTGCTGATTTCCGCCTGACATGGAACGAACGATCGTTGTATTTCCTCTTGCACACCGAACATCATACTTATCAATGAGCTTAGTTCCATAATCTTCAAAGCTCTTCGGATCCAATACGCCCTTTTTCGCAAAAGGTTCCTTATAATAACGACGAAGCGCCAAATTATCTTTCAGATCGAAATCAAGGACCAGACCAACAGAATGCCGATCCTCCGGAATATACGAAATACCTGCCTCCGTACGTTTTCTGACACTCATATCAGTTACATCTGTTCCATCTACGATTATCTTTCCCGATGAAACAGGAAGCAATCCTGCTATTGCATCCGCAATATCAGTCTGACCATTTCCGGAAACTCCGGCAATAGCAAATATTTCTCCTGCATGAATATTGAATGATACACCCTTTACCACTTCAAAATCATCATCATTTTTTACACGGAGATCTTTAATATTCAGTATCTCTTTTCCAAATACCGCAGGTTTCTTTTCAACCTTCATCTGAACCTGACGTCCTACCATGAGATTAGCCATCTCTCTGGTATCCATACCCTCAACATCACGGACATCAATGAGTTTTCCTCGTCTCAGGATCGCACATCTGTCAGCAACCTGCTTTATTTCCTCAAGCTTATGTGTAATAAGGATAATTGTCTTTCCACCATCTCTTAGGTTCTTAATGATCTGAAGCAGTGAGTCAATCTCCTGTGGAGTAAGAACAGCTGTCGGTTCGTCAAAGATCAGGATTTCAGCTTCACGATAAAGCATTTTTAAAATCTCAACACGCTGTCTCGTCGATACATTTACATCTGATATAACTTTCTCCGGATCAACTTCCAACCCATATTTTTCTGAAAGTGACCTGATCTTTTCATTAGCTGTTTTTATATCTACATACGGAAATAAGCCAAAGGCTTTTTTCTTTGGCTCCACTCCCAATATGATATTTTCCGCGATCGTATAATTGGAAACCAGCTTAAAATGCTGATGAACCATTCCAATATTTAACCGAGTCGCATAACTCGGACTTTTAATCTCTTCCTTTTTTCCACGAACCCAGATTTCTCCCTCATCAGGTTCGTACATGCCAAACAGCATGCTCATCAATGTGGATTTACCGGCTCCATTCTCTCCCAGAAGGGCATAAATCTCACCTTTTCTGACCTTGATCGTCACATCATCATTTGCTACGATGCCCGGAAACCGTTTCGTAACATTGCGCATTTCAATAATGTAATCTTCTGTCATATTCGTTATCCGACTTTCCTCTAAAAACGCATGTTTTAATAGTTACGTTTTTTCTTACATTTGAACTTTACAACACAAGAGCACGGGGATGTTCTCTGGGAACTTCCCCGTGCCTCTATTATAACTAACTCTTATGTCTTCTGCAGATTATTTTTTTACTCAAGACCTGTAAAGTTATCAGGAGTCATATCATTAAAGTTAGCAGCCGGAACTACGTCTCCGGATTTAACCTTTGCAAATGCCTCGTCAATCTTGGAAATCTGATCAGCATCAAGCTGGCATCTTCCGTCAGCACTTACATAACCAGTAGACTCTGTATCAGCACCAAGGAGATAATTTCCTCCCTTGAATGTACCTGCTGCGATATTCTGAAGCTGCTCATAAACATTCTTGTCCATGATTTTCAGACCGGATGTAAGAACAACATTCTTATCGCCATTTACACCGTCATCAAACTGATCAACGTCACAACCGATCACATATACGCCATCAGCTTCCTTAGCTGCAGTAAATACACCATTTCCTGAACCGCCTGCTGCAACAAAGATAACATCAGCGCCTGCGTCTATAAGTGCCTTACCTACAACCTTACCTGTAGCCTCATCAGCGAAAGAACCAACATAATTTCCGCCAACATCCGCACCTGTTACATCTGTTCCTGCATAAGAAGGAAGCTCAACAACCTCAGCGCTTGTGCCAAAGTTCTTGTTTGCGTAGTTAACACCAGACATAAATCCGTACTGATAGTTTACATTTGAAGGATATGCAATACCATTAACAACTGCAACCTTACCTGACTTTGTTGTAAGAGCAGCTGCAATACCTGCCGGGAAGCCTGACTCCTGCTCCTTAAATGTCATTGCATAGATATTATCATATTCAGCCTCGTTACCCTCTGAATCTGTCGGGTTAGAATCTACGAGGATGAACTTAACATCAGGATTTTCTTCTGCGATAGAACCAATACCTGCAAACTGGAATCCACAGCATACGATAACATCGTAATCAGCAGCGATATCTGCAACAGTCTTCTCACATGCTGCAACATCACCTGTCTCCTCCTTAACCGGAGTTACTGTGCTATTAGGGTTCTCCTCAATGAACTTAAGGATTCCATTATAGTTATTTTCGTTGAATGAACCATCATCAACACCTGACGGGGAGCTTACGATTGCTATATTAAGCGCTGAATCGGACGCAGCGCCGTCTGCTGTCTCTGTAGATGTACCGCCGGCAGTTTCTGTTGCTGCTGCGGAAGCTGCTGTTTCTTCAGCTGCCGATGTAGATGCGCCCTCCTGAATCGGTGCACCGCATCCTGCGAGAAGTGCTGCACTCATAGCAACTGCTGTCACTGTGCTGATAAGCTTCTTTTTCATATTGTCCTCCTGTAATAACGTCTGCTAATTTTAAGTTACAGACTGTTGATCAACAGAAAATTGTTACCCAAATGCATTGTATGCAAGCATACAATCGCAATCTTCTGTTGCACGACAGACAAAATTATCGCATAACTTTTTCAAAAATAAAAGATATTTAATAAAATTTCTGTAAAATTTACGGGAAGAAAGAGTTACTGTTCATATTCTTTTTATTTCCTCAAATGATGTAAGGGTCAAAAATATCTTTGACCCTTACTAATGCTACAAATTGCTTCTCATCTTAATACTACTTCCACAATTCAATTAATATGCTTTTATCGTATTTGTGCTATAAGCCCAGTATCACCCACAGTTATACTAATTATGCTTCCTTCCTCCGCATCACCTTCCAAAATTCTTCTTGCAGACAAAGTCTCAACATTTTTTTGCATATATCTTTTGAGTGGTCTGGCACCATATATTGGATCGTACGCCTGATCTGCAATATACTCTTTTGCCTGATCTGTAAGTTCTATTTTAAGTCCTCTCTCTGCAATCCTGCGATTCGTATCAGCCAGTATCAGATCAATAATATGACCTATATTATCCTTTGTTAACGGCTTGAACATTATGATCTCATCAAGACGGTTTAAAAATTCCGGACGGAAATGAGCTCGTAATTCTTCTTCAACCGAATTAGCAGCTTCATCAGAAATGGATCCGTCTTCATTAATACCATCCAACAAATACTGGGAACCAATGTTACTGGTCATTATCAGAATGGTATTCTTAAAATCAACCGTTCTTCCCTGCGAATCTGTTATCCGTCCATCATCCAGTACCTGAAGAAGTACATTAAATACGTCCGGATGAGCTTTTTCTATTTCATCAAACAAAACTACGCTGTATGGATGACGACGCACTGCCTCTGTGAGCTGACCGCCCTCTTCATAACCTACATATCCCGGAGGCGCTCCTATCAGTCTGGAAACCGAATACTTCTCCATGTATTCACTCATGTCAATCCGAACCATATTCGTCTCATCATCAAAAAGTGCTTCTGCAAGAGCTTTTGCAAGTTCTGTCTTTCCGACACCGGTAGGTCCAAGAAATAGAAATGAACCTATAGGTTTTGTAGGATCCTTTATACCTGCTTTTGAGCGGATAATAGCATCCGTAACACGTTCCACCGCATCATCCTGTCCGACTACTCTCTTATGAAGAGCATCATCAAGATGTAATGTTTTTGCTTTCTCACCTTCTGTCAGCTTTGAAACAGGGATGCCGGTCCATCTGGAAACAATATCTGCGATCTCATCATCTGTAACTGATTCATGAACCATCGAAAGATCTTGATGCGTATCACGTTTTTCTTCATTTGTAAGTGTTGCCTGAAGCGATGGGAGTTTGCCATACTGAAGCTCAGAAACCTTTTCATAATCTCCGTTTCTTGTTGCAATATCAATTTCATTCTTCACAGCTTTGATCTGTTCTCTTATCTCCGACAAGCGATTTACAGACTGTTTTTCATTTTCCCACTGAGCCTTCTGACGCTTAAATTCATCATCAATCTCTGCAATATTTTTCTGAAGTTCAGCTAAACGTTCCTTACTTTGATTATCAACTTCTTTCTTTAATGCATTTTCTTCTATTCTCATCTGAATCAGTTTACGGTTCATTTCATCTAATTCAGTAGGCATACTATTCAATTCGGTTTTTATAGAAGCACACGCTTCATCAACCAGATCTATTGCCTTATCCGGAAGAAATCTGTCAGATATATACCTATGAGACAGCATTGCCGCAGCTACTAATGCAGAATCAGAGATCTTTACACCATGATAAACTTCATAGCTCTCTTTTAGTCCTCTAAGAATAGATATTGTATCTTCAACCGTAGGTTCTTCTACCATGACCGGCTGAAAACGTCTTTCCAAAGCCTTATCTTTTTCTATATATTTGCGATATTCGTCAAGTGTAGTCGCGCCTATGCAATGAAGCTCTCCGCGCGCCAGCATGGGCTTCAGCATATTGCCCGCATCCATGCTTCCCTCAGTCTTACCTGCTCCGACTATTGTATGTAACTCATCAATAAATAATATGAGTTTTCCCTCTGATTTTTTTACTTCATTTAATACTGCCTTGAGCCGCTCTTCAAATTCACCTCTGTATTTTGCTCCAGCAACAAGAGCTCCCATATCAAGAGAAAAAATTTCCTTATCCTTTAAGCTATCAGGTACATCACCTGCAACTATTCTCTGTGCAAGTCCCTCAACAACCGCAGTCTTACCAACACCCGGTTCTCCAATAAGAACCGGATTGTTCTTTGTCTTCCTTGACAGGATAAGGATCATATTCCTAATCTCACTGTCACGTCCAATAACAGGATCAAGTTTCTGTTCTCTCGCTCTTACAACCAGGTTTATTCCATACTTCTCAAGCGTATCATAAGTAGCCTCCGGATTATCACTTGTGACTCTCTGATTACCACGTACAGTTGCCAGTGCAGAAAGAAATCTTTCTCTTGTTATTCCATATTCCCTAAATATTTCCTTTACTTCTTTATCAGGATACTTGATCATCACAAGAAATAGATGCTCTACCGAAACGTATTCATCACCCATTCCTTTGGCTTCATCTTCAGCATATGTCAGGACTTTATTTAAATCTCTACCCACATGCAGATCGCCACCACTCACCTTTACCAGTTTTTCAAGCCCCTGCTTTACCCTGCTTATAAAACTTGGTTTATCAATCCCCATCTTTTCTACAAGCTTAAGTATCAGAGAATCGTCTATGGTAAGAAGTGAATAAAGAAGATGTTCTTCCTCTATTACCTGATTTCCATAATCCATTGCTATTTTTTCGCAATTATTGATCGCATTCATGGAATTCTGTGTAAATTTGCTAATATTCATACTTCTTCACTTCCTTTCTAACATCCGTTATAAAACAATGGAAACAGTTTTTATCTATCTGTATACGTTTTACCATCAATTGTTAGCACTGTCAATCATTGAGTGCTAATTTATAATTTGTTTATTTTTTCTCCACATACTTACTGTTAAAATGGTAATTTCCTACGAAACTATAAGCA
>CAMVTN010000002.1 GCA_947170415.1 uncultured Lachnospiraceae bacterium
AATAGCCAGTGCATTTTTTCCGGAAAGTCGTATGATGGTTATGCTTATAATAAGGTTTGCGATACTTACAGGGACTAATAGGATAGCGATAACTGCAAGAAAGATGAGAAGAAACGCTCCGCCAAACAAAATGTACCAGCCGATCACCGGATTATCGTGGCTTCCTGCACAACCGTATAAAAATCGAAGAACCCCAAGGAATCCCAAGATTAAAAGAATAGACTGCATAATGCTCAAAATGCGATTAGTTACTATAAAATCCTGTATGTTGCCTTTCATTTTTATCTATCCTCGAATTTATTCATTTCTCAAAGCTGATTTGCCTGCTGTGGAGCGATAAAATGTTTTTTATAGTCGTTTCTTATTGCGAATGCTGTGATTATGTCGATGAGATACCATGAATTTACAACTAAGTATAATAACATTTTTATTACAGATATTTTTTTATCCATTTTTAGCTTGATCGTACATATTTCTGCTGGGATAACTGTTGTAGCAAATACCGCGGCATCTATTGCTATTAGTATTGGTAAAACAAAAATTCCGGCGCCTGCCAGAGCCATTAAGATAGTAAAAATTCCCGTTGCTACTACAAAAAATAGTACATAATATGGGATTTGTATCAGTTTTACTATCAGATTCACTTTCGCAAGTTTACTTTTATCAGGTGATAATATCGAGATTATTAAGGTGAAAATTATCTCAATTATCATTCCTATAAAACAAATGCTGTAAAGCAGTACCCAACTATCCTGAATTTTGCTTGAAGTATAAAAAAGTATCAGATAAATATAGGGCATTACTGCGTTGAGATACAAAAGATTTTCCATGATTTACCCCGTTTCTGCTAAGTTATTTCATGTTTTTCATGGTACTCCTATTAATTATTTATTTCAATGATATGATGACAGGGTCAATGTCTCCTTTTTCAACTCTCTTTTACTGTTGTTGATCAACTTATGCTTAGAAAGAATCCCGATAGATCAGATTAGTTTCTGTGTGTACTATCCTGAAGTTCATGGATGGTTCCTTGATCCTTGACAAAAGAAGTTCAACAGCTTCATGTCCCATCAGCTGACTATGGATATGCACTGTAGTCAGCGCAGGATTAACGATAGTAGATTCCTGAGAGTCGTCAAAACCACATAATTTCACATCATCGGGTACGGAAATATTATTTTTTCGGGCTATTTTCAGAAAATCGAAGGCAACAAAATCATTTGCGCATATGAAAATATCGGGGAGTTTTTTGATCTTTTTTATTTCTGATTCAAGGTAGCCCTGATAATTTATTGCTTCACCGGTTTTGGAATTAATCTCAGATTCTGTGAGACATATACTATCATCATATTTGAGTCCGTAATAATTCAAAGCATTTCTAAAAGCAGCATATCTCTCATAAAAAGAACGGCAGTGATATTTATCACCGATAAATCCTATCCTTGAAAATCCCTTTTCACAGCACTTTTTTATAACAGAATAAGCGTAAGCTTCATTTTCCATTAGCAGGATATCCGCATTTAACGGTTCTTCGCCCATTACGCAGGGAGCGTCGATGAAAAGCACCGGAACAGATAGTGATGACAACATTCTGCAATAGGCGATATTAAACATCTCTGCGCAGAAAATCCCGGCTATCCGGGACAGGCTCAGGCTGCCGGGAAGCCTGCATTCTGCAATCTCAGAAGGAAGTACCCTATAAATGGTCAGACTGCATCCGATCTCGGAGAGTTCCTGCTGGATCTTATCGATCATAGTGGAACCAAAGTGAGAGTTATCAAGTTTGGAAGTGGTGATAAAAGCCAGATCCATAGGTTTGTCAGTTGAGATATTGCCTTTGATCTTTTTCGTCGTTACGTCTATGTAGGAAAACTGCTTATATCCCATTTCTGCAGCTTTTTGCAGAACCATATCACGTGTTGAATCAGCGATAGTGCCGGTATTGTTAATAGCTTTCGAAACAGTGTTTCGGGATAAGTTAAGTGCATCGGCAATATCCTGAATGGTTACTCTAGTATTCATTCTAAATCCTCATAAGAAAGTTTTAAGCGACAAATACATATGATGTCACGGAAAAAAGGACTTTTGACCCTGACATCATACATATGACTCCTTATCGATAAACTAATCTTAATTTATATTTTGTAATGTGTCAAATGTAAAAGTGACAAATGTCATAATGTAACATAAACAAATGTAATTGGATAATTAGGAGAAAAGCCGAGGTTGTAGTTGATTATCGACAAAAAAGGACATTTGATCATGTGACATTTAAATAAATATATGTGCAAATGCACAAATATTATTGACGTATGCACAACAATGGAATACTATTGGTTTCGGAAAAAAGAAACAAGGTTGTGCAAATGTAAACATGAGGCTTTTATGGATAGAAATATAAGTGAAATAAAGAAGACATTTACTTATGTAAAAAAACACTGGCAGTTATATGTGATATTTTTGATGCCGGCACTTTTATTAACAATTATCTTTAAGTATCTACCGATGGGAGGCATACTTATAGGATTTATGGACTATAACCCGATAAGGGGGATACTTGGGAGCAGGTGGATCGGATTTAAGAATTTCAGCAGATTTCTTTCTTCTCCGGATTTCATGAGTTACCTGTTAAACACCCTAAAGCTTAGTATATTTGGACTGGCATGGGGATTTCCGGTTCCGATAATCCTTGCTTTGACACTTAACAGGGTGAGAAGCAAAGGAGTGAGGCAGAAATTACAGACGGTGTTATATCTTCCAAACTTTATATCGGTAATAGTCCTTTGTGGTCTGGTGAGAATCCTTCTTTCGGTAACAGGACCTATAAATCAGCTTTTAGGTTCACAGATCAATTTTATGACAATGCCGGGAGCTTTCAGAACCATCTACATTGCGTCCGGAATCTGGCAGGGAGCCGGCTGGGCATCGATCATGTATACAGCAGCGCTCGCAGGAGCAAGTCAGGAGCTTAGAGAAGCGGCAGTAATGGATGGGGCGAACCTCTGGCAGCAGATAAAGGTAGTTGAATGGCCGGCGATCAAGGATATGGTCGTGATCCAGTTCATACTTCAGGCCGGAAACATTATGAGTATTGGTTTTGAAAAAGCATATGCCCTTCAAACAGACTTAAATATGGCGAGTTCCGAGATCATAGCGACCTATGTTTATAAGAAGGGTCTTCTTGACGGAGATTACAGTTTTTCAACTGCAGTAGGTCTTTTTAATACGATTATCAATGTCATTCTTCTTCTTATCGTAAATAAGGCAGTTGAAAAAATGAATGACGGAAAGGGTCTTTGATCATGAGGAAAAGAAAATTTGCAAATATACCGTTTTCGGACAAGGTACTGTTGAGCTTTAGCTTCGTTTTTCTTGGATTATTTGTAGTTGCGGTCATAGTTCCGATAGTTTACATCATCATTGCTTCCTTCATGGATCCGGTAACGCTGCAAAATAGCGGAATATCCTTTGACATGAGTAAATGGACAACTACAGCCTATGAGAGAGTTCTGTCAAATCCTCAGATATGGACAGGATTCAGAAATGCGATCGTTTATTCCGTGTTATTTACGGTCATATCCGTAGGTGTAACACTTCTCGCAGCATATCCTATGTCGAGAAAAGACTTTAAGGGCAGAAAATTTTTTAATCTGATATTTGTAATAACGATGTTTTTTGGAGGCGGTCTGATACCTACATACCTCCTGATAAGCGATATGGGACTATTGAACAGTATGTGGGCTGTGATCCTTCCGGGAGCATTCAGCGTATGGAATATGATAATCGCCCGCACATATTATCAAAATATACCGTCAGAGTTAAGGGAAGCGGCAGAGGTTGATGGAGCAAGTGATCTGGTTTATTTTTTCAAGATCCTGCTTCCGGTATGTACGCCTGTCATAACAGTTTTGGCTCTTTGGCAGTTTGTCGGTATGTGGAATAGTTACTTTGATGCAATGATCTATCTGAACGATGCAGCAAAACAGCCGCTTCAGCTGGTGCTTCGTTCGATACTTATACAAAATCAGCCTGAGTCGGGAATGATAGCTGATATGCAGAGTACGGCAGCCAGAGCTCAGCTTGCTGAGCTTTTGAAATATGCAACCATCATTATATCAAGCTTACCGCTTCTTATAATGTATCCATTTTTCCAGAAGTATTTTGACAGCGGAATAATGGTTGGATCTGTAAAGGGTTAAAGGGAAAGGAAAGGAACAATGAAAAAGTGGGTATTGAGATTAATCATGACATCAGTATTGGCGGCTTTTGTGGCTGTATCGAGTGCTGGGTGCGGCAAAAAGGCAGCACTCAGTAATGGAGAGATGCAGGTAGTAGCGAAGGAAAGCCTCGCATTTCCGTTAAAGGAGCAGATAACCATAAAGGGTTTAACGAGCTATCCTGCAAATACAGAGTCTGATCCGAATAACAGAACTATTTTCAAGCGACTTGAGGAAGAAACAAATGTACATGTGGATTGGAACGCTATCCAGTCAGATCAGTGGGCAGATAAGATCTCTCTTGAAATGGCTAACGTAAATACTCTTCCGGATTTTGTGTTTACGGCATCCTTTAATGACAGTGATCTCTTAAAGTATGCAGATCAGGGTGTGATCATCAATCTTGAGGAATACATTGATAACTACATGCCAAATCTCAGGGCGGTTTTTGATAAATATCCTGAATATCGTGCTATGTGCACGGATGTCAACGGACATATCTGGGCTTTGCCGTGGATAGAGCAGCTCGGAAGTGAAAAGACAGCTATTCAGACCATCGACAATATGAGCTTTATTAATAAAAAGTGGCTGGATTTCCTTGGACTTGAGGTTCCGGAAACAACTGATGATCTTGAAAAAGTCCTCATTGCATTTAGAGATCATGCTCCTGAGCTTCAGAAAGAGTTTGGTATCGAGGGATCTATCATTCCCATGTCCTGCATAGTTAATGATGGTGGACAGGATCCTGCGATCATCATTAACGGATTTGGCGAAGGCATCGGAGATCCTGATAAGGGCAGACATATCGCAGTAAATGATGATCAGAAGGTAGTGTGCAGTGCGACTCAGGAAGGCTATAAGAAAGGCATCACCTGGCTTCATAAGCTCTATGAGGAAAATCTGATCGATCCTGAAGCATTTACTCAGGAATGGTCAACCTACGTATCAAAGGGAAAGTCAGGCAGATACGGAGTTTGCTTCAGTTGGGACGTTGCAAATATCGCAAATCTGGAAGACTGGGTTCCGCTTCCGGCACTTACTGCAGATGTTAGAAATATCACACCTCAGAACGGTTCGTATACGAGTGGTTTTGACAGAGGACGCTGCGTGGTAACTGCTGCAGCTAAGGAACCGGCACTGGTATGCGCATGGCTTGATAAGATGTATGATCCGTTCCAGTCTCCGCAGAATAACTGGGGAACTTACGGAGAAAATGATGATTTTGACATTTTTGAACTTGGCGAAAACGAGAATGGTGAAAAAATGCTGAAGCACGCACCGCTCGGTGATGCATCTCCTGTTGAAGTAAGAGAGGCAGAGTGTGTTGGCGGACCTCTTGCAGTCTTAGATGAGTACTATGGCAAATATGTAACCTGCCCTGATGACGCGCAGTACAGACTTGACTGGATCAAGGATATTTATACACCGGATATGCACACTAAGTATATTTATCCGAATGTGTTCATGACAAGAGAGGATAACGAAGAGATTTCAAATATCCAGGCGGACGTAGTAAAGTCGATCAATGCACATAAGTCAGACTGGATAATGAATGGCTTCACTGATGCAGATTGGGATGCGTATATATCTGAGCTTGAAGGTTATAAACTTGATAAGATGCTTGAGATCTATCAGAAGTATTACGATGCGAGAGTAAATAAATGATGTTGGGGTCAAAAGTCCTTTTGCCCCCCAACTTATGACCCTGTCATCATAATAAATAAGGACTCAAAAAAATTTCATCATAAAAAGGGAGAGAGTATGAAAAATAGAAAAATGGTCCGCTCATTATGCGGAGTATTAGGAACAACGGTAATGTTAAGCGGCGCTGCGGTAAATAATGTTCAGGTTTTTGCCGCTCCGACCGTAAAGGAACAGGAAATGGTAGCAACACAGACTTCTAAAAAGCTTGAGAATTATAAAAATAACATTGGTGAGCTGACATATTTTGGTGACGGCGAATGGAATGTTACGGATGAGGGTCTCTTAAGTGATGCTATCGGAAAGGGTGACTGCTTTGCCTTTTCAAAGACGCATGGAACAAATTTCGTATATTCAACAGACGTATGCTTTAAGGAGAATCAGGGAGCTGCAGCACTTCTTTTCAGAAGTAATGCGAAGGCGGACAATAAAGAGAGCTATGCTGTAAATATCGATGCTTCAAATCATAAATGCAAGTTTTTTAGATGGCAGAGAAATGATGCTCTTCAGCTTATCGATGAGAAGGAAGTCAAGGCTAACGAAAACGGACGTTATACACTTAAGGTAGTTGCCATAGATTCCTGGATACTCTATTACGTTAATGATGAACTCGTTGCCAGCTCAGGAGATTACACATTGCAGCCGGGGGATCTCGGACAGGATACAGTTATCCCGGAAGGTGTATTTGGACTTCTGAACTGGAACAGCAAGGTTGTATTCCAGAATACCTATTATAAAGAGCTGAATGATAGCTTTTCTCCATTACTTGATGATATAAAGGTAACTTCAGACAAGGGAACAGTTGAAAAAGAAGCGAGATTTGTTCCTACTGAGCCGATGATGCTTCAGTATGTAAAAAATGATGCATCAGAAGTAAATATCGAAGTTGAGAAGAGAGATAAAAATGCAGTTGTAGAGATTTCTGATGCTGATGGAAATATCTATAAAGACGGAAAAGGCATACCTGTTAAAGAGGGCAAAAACTATATTACAGTTAAGACTACCGTTTCCGATAAAGATGGAAATGAGGCATCGGCTGTATATAAGGTGAATGTCCACAGATTTAAGCAGGATGTAGAGTACTACAATGAGGTTTATCGTGATCAGTATCACTACTCCGTAAAGGAAGGCTGGGCAAACGATCCTAACGGTCTTGTTAATTACAATGGAAAATATCATCTGTTTTATCAGTTCTATGATGATATCAAATGGGGCCCCATGCACTGGGCACATGCGACAAGTAAAGACCTGCTTCACTGGGAAGAGGAACCGATCGCATTTTATCCAGATGCAAACGGAGCAATGTTCTCAGGCTGTATAGTTGCAGATAGCAACAATAGCTCAGGACTTTTCAAATCAGATAAGGGTGGTCTGGTAGCTCTTATCACAGCAGATGGAAACGGTCAGAGAATAAAGGTAGCTTACAGCGAGGACGAGGGAAAGACCTGGAAACAGCTCGACAAGGTTGCTGCGGACTGGACCAATGATCCGTTACATAACCGTGATTTCAGAGATCCCAAGGTATTTAGATGGGAGGGTAAATGGTTCATGGTTGTTGCCGGCGGCCCGCTTAGAATCTATTCCTCCGAAAATCTTCTGGATTGGAAGTGCGAGTCAACATATGATAAGCTGCACACAGAGTGTCCGGATCTCTATCCGATCAAAGCAGATGATGGAAAACTAAAGTGGGTTCTGTCCAGAGGCGGCAGATTATACAAAGTCGGGTCCTTTAAAGAGACGAACGGTAAATGGGCATTTATTCCTGATGAGGAATATAAGAACAAAGACGGCATTATGAACTTTGGCAGGGATTCATATGCAGCCATGACCTACTATGTTCAGGACTTTGGCACAGAAGAAAATCCGGAAATCCCGGAGATCACAGAAATAAACTGGATGAATACCTGGGAAGACTACTGTAATTCTGTTGCAGAGAAGACAGGTCAGGACTTCAACGGAACCTTTAACCTCAATCTTAATCTTGGATTAAAGAAGGATGGTTCCTCATATCTTCTGACTCAGACACCGGTAAAGGATTATGAGAAACTCAGAAAGACTTCTGAAGCAGTAAAGATCAAGGATGCAAAGGTAACTGCTGACAACAATGTTCTTAAAGATTTCAGCGGTGATACTTATGAAATCTGCGCAAAATTCCTGCCTGATAAGAATACTAAAAAGGTTGGATTTAAGCTTAGAAAGGGTGCTGGCGAAGAGACTGTCGTTGCTTATGATGTAGACAGCAAGAAGCTGTATATCGACAGAAGTGAATCCGGAATCGCTATCAGCAATAAGTTCAAAGAAGTTTCCTCTCAGGATATGAAGGTAAATGCTGACGGAAGTATAGAGCTTCATATCTATGTTGATAAGGCAAGTGTCGAGGTATTCTCCGGAGATAATACAGTATGCGGAGCTGCACAGATTTTTGCTAATCCTTTAAGTCTCGGAGCAGAGGCGTTTGCAGAGGGGGGCTCAGCAAAGGCAGATATAGACATTTATCCGATGGAGAGCATCTGGACAGATAAGAAGGTTGCTGATAAGGCATATGCAGTAGGTTCAACATCTTCCGCAACTACATATCTGAATTGCGGTGAGAGCACAAAGCTCAATGCTTATGTACTGCCTCTTGATTCTGATCAGGAAATAGAGTGGAGCCTTGAGTCAGGAGAGGATGTTATAGAACTTTCCGGTGATGGCGAGATCAAGGCACTGCAGAAGGGAAATGCAGTAGTAGTTGCTGCAGCTAAGGCAGATCCTTCTCTTACAAGAAAGTTTAAGATAAATGTTTATCGCAATACTTTCAAGACAAATGTTAAAGAATTTGTAAATCTCAACGGTAACTGGACTGTAGATGATGACACACTTTTTGTATCAAATTCCGGTCAGAATGACTACTATATGGCAAAGGAAATGGTACACGGTGATTATGTCTGGGATACAGATATCAAGTTCACAAAGGGACTCATAAATCTCTTTATCCTTTCTGAGCAGCAGAATCCGATAGATGGAGACGGAGCATATTCGATCCAGTTTGCACCGGACAACAAGGCTGTGAGACTCTTCAGATTTGGAAGAGATGACATGTTCAGAGGTGAACTCAAGGAGACTATCGGTGATGGAAAGTATCATCATGTAAAGGTTAAGAAGGCAGGACAGTCTCTGTCAGTATATGTAGATGATGAGAGCTGCCTTGAGTATTCTTTTGCAGATGATGTAAAGTTCTCTGATGGATTTGTAGGTCTTGGATTATGGGATGGAGCACTTGAAGTGCAGAACTTCTACATAAATGCCGGAGATAATGACAATCCGGGAACAGAGGAGCCTACTCCGGAGAATCCGACACCTGAGAATCCTACACCGGAACAGCCTGAGGTCGTAGCTCCGACAGAGGAAAAGGTTCATGCAAGAACTGTAAGTCAGGTCAGTGTGGACGTAGACGAGAATTATAGGGCAGTTATAAACTACAACCGTAACCTGTCTTATACAGGTAAAAAGCTCAGCGATAAAGATGCAGATGCTACTCTGTATGTTTACGATGCAAAGGCTGCTAATACATCTGAGCCTATCGCATCAGCAAAGGTGCAGGGCAAGTTTGATGCTTCAAAGGCTGCTAAGGGAACAGAGGCAGGAAGTGCAGTATTTACAATTACTTCCGTTAAGGGTAAGTCAGCAGATAAGAAACTTATCAAGTCTGTGTCTAAAGCTGTTAAGGGCACAAAGCTCGATGTAAGCGTAGCACCTTTACAGCTCTCTGCAGAGGGAGTTTCTGCGGATCTCAAGGGTGTATCCAAGAAGAACGTGAAGCTTTCCAAAGATGGTGTTCAGTACCATCTGACAGTCAAGGTTAATAGTAAGAAGCCTGAAAAGTCAAAGGTTACTCTCTATTACCTGCAGGACAACAAGGTAAAATCTTCAACTCTTAAGAATGGCAAAAACGGATTCCGTATGACATACGAAAACGGTAAATTCGTATTTACAGGTGTAGTTGAAGGAACAATGTAATACATAGGTGAGCCGTTGGGGACGGAGTAACAGGTCCATTTACCTGTTACCCCGTCCTTTTTGATTATGCGGAGCACTTAGCGAGGTATTTTCGAGCCTAGCGTAACTTGTTTATAGGATGATGGATTAAAAAGGTACTATATAATGCCGAATATGTATGTAATAAGGTGAATATAGATATAGTGAATTTGCACCGGAAGGAGTATTCATGAGTTCGGCCAATAAGAAAATCATTATAGGCATAGTTTTAGTTATTTTCGTGCTGGGAGTTATAGCAGTTTTCGAAAAAATGCTTACAGGATTTGATTATAAGGATCATTTAGATGACACGGTTATTTCTGTTGACAGGGAATGTATTACGCTTCGTGAGTTTGGTTATTATATTTATGAAGTAGAGGAATTTGTGCAGAATCAGGCACTTTTGTATGATCCTGAAAATCCGAGGCTTTGGTGGAATACACATTTTTCAGCAGGGGCTGATTCACAGTTCGTTTGCGAGTATGCAAAAAACGAGGCTTTGAATGTTTGTATATGTGACCAGATATATTACAAGGAAGCAATTAAAGCCGGCTTTATCCTTGATGCGGTAACTGAAACACAGAACCGTGTGGAATCAAGAGAATTGTTTATGGAGATGGATCCGTCACAGATCGAAGCAACGGGACTAAATGAAGAAATCATAGATAAAATGTATAGAAAGCATATGATCGCTTCGAAATATGCTGAAACTCTTTCAAAAAGGCAGGATTTGTACGGATATGGTAAAAAGCCGGAGGAAGTACTGAATTGGGACGGAGAATACTACCGGGAAAAAATTCTTCCGAAACATGAAGTGGAATTAAACGATAAAATTTTGGATGAAGTTGTACTGGGTGAAATAACGGTGAATCAGGAAGAATGAAGATTTGAAAGGACCATGGTTCGATATAATATAACTATGAGCAAGCTACTATTAACACAATAGAAACAATTCTGAAACAAAATATTGTTGAAGAGAATTTATATTTCATCTGAGATCCTGAACAATGGATGGGAAGGAGATTCGGGTGAAAGAGCAGCAGTTTGAGTATAGCTACGATTCTGAGATCGCAAAAGAAGTTCGTGATATCCAGAAAAAGTATATTATGGAAGATAAAAATGCCTTGGATCGGATGAGGCTTATCGATAGGAAAATAGAGAATCGTGCACGTATAGTCTCGGTTATTTCAGGAATGATGGGAACGCTGGTACTCGGTGCCGGTATGAGCCTGATCCTTGTGTGGGGCGGTATTTGTTTTGCAATAGGGATCATAGTAGGCTTAGTAGGAATATGTATTATTTCTGCAGCTTATCCGATATATAGGAAAACGGTTACAACGCTGCGTAAAGAACATGCCGAGGAGATAAATGCTCTGGCAAAGAAGATATTGAGATAGGGGGATTGACGTGTTTAACATATTCCTTGTAGAAGATGATAAAAACTTAAATAGGACATTGGCTGAATATCTGAAATTAAAAGGGTATGAAGTTAAGGGGTTTTTGTCCGCGGCGGAAGCACTTAGTGAGATGAGTGGCAGAAACGTGGATCTCGTCATATCTGACATTATGATGCCGGGAATGGATGGGTTTGAATTTGCAGGTGCAGTTCGATCTGTGAATGATAATATACCGATCCTTTTTCTAACTGCCCGGGATGATTTTGAGGCAAAGCAGCTTGGCTATATGGCAGGAATAGACGATTATATGACAAAACCTGTCAGTTTTGAAGAGTTGAATCTGCATATCGGGGCTTTGCTAAGAAGGGTAAAGGCAGCTGAGAGCAAAAAACTTCAGATAGGGTCTCTTACGATGGATATGGAAGAACATGTTGCTCTTGTTGGAAACGAAGAAATCCCTCTTACACCGCGTGAATTTAATATACTGTTTAAGCTGCTTTCCTTCCCAAAGAAAACGTTTACCCGTGGCCAGCTGATGGATGAGTTTTGGGATCTTGAGTCTGAAACGACACTTCGGGCAGTTGATGTATATATGACAAAGCTCCGTGATAAGTTTTCATCATGTGATGACTTTAAGATCGTGACGGTACGAGGACTTGGGTACAAAGCTGTACCAAAGGGAGAATAGCGAATGCATAAACGGAAGAATAGCTTATTTTCGTTTCGCCGATATATCCTTTATTTTATAGTGCTGTGTATTGTAATAAGTATTTCATCTTTTTTGCTTTTACGTTCTGTACATGTGGACAGAAGTGTCATAGGCGATAGAGCGGTATATGTATTCTTAAATATCATTTTTCTGAGTTTTGTCCTTAGTATGCTTGATGGAGTCTGGAGGCGCGTCCAGATAAAGCAGCCTGTAGGTAAGATTCTGGAGACTACAGGGAGGCTTGCAAAGGGAGATTTTAAGGCACGTATTGAAGTAACCGACTCAATATTCGGGTCTAATGAACTTACTGATATTTCGGAGCATATCAACAAGATGGCTGAGGAACTTTCAGGAATCGAGACTATGCGAACGGATTTTGTGTCCAATGTGTCTCATGAGATCAAGACACCTTTGGCTGTGATCAATAATTATACGGAACTATTGAAGGAGCCGGGAATTACTGATGAAGAGCGCAGACAATATGTAGAAGCGATATCGCAATCGGTAAATAGGTTGTCAGATCTTGTGACCAATATATTGCGTCTGAATAAGCTTGAAAATCAGCAAATCTATCCGGATGAAAAGAAGTATGATCTGGGAGAACAGCTATGTGAATGTCTGGTCGGATTTGAAAAAATCTGGGAAGAAAAGAATATAGAACTTGAAACAGACATTGATGATGATGTATTGGTAGAGAAGGATCCTTCACTGCTGACACTTGTCTGGAATAATCTCTTATCAAATGCGTTTAAGTTCACTCCGGATGGAGGAAAGGTGACTGTTGTCGTAAAAAGAGCCGGTGATGAGGCGGTAGTTACAGTAGGTGATACCGGGTGCGGTATTTCCGCTGAAAGCGGTAAACATATCTTTGATAAGTTTTATCAAGGAGATACGTCCCACGCAACCAGAGGAAACGGGCTTGGTCTTGCGCTGGTGAAGCGGGTAATAGAAATCTCAGGTGCGCGGATCAATGTTAGCAGCGAGGTTGGTAAAGGGACAACGATAATTGTCAGGCTTGATGCAAGTGAACCGTGACTGATGACACAGTTCTAAGAAGCTAATTAACAAAACAGAAACAAAACAGCAATAAAACAGAAAATCAGAAACCTTATCCTTTTTGAAGATCAGAAGTTAGTGTTCGGAAAGGATGAGGTTTTTTTATGCATAGGAGAATAGTGGCAGCGATAATGCCGTTGATTTTTACCGTATCTATGTTTACAGGATGCAGCGGAGAAAAGGTTGAACCTGTTCTTGACCCCGGGATTACGGTAAATGTGGAAGAAGTTGGAAAGGGATGCCTTGAAAAAGAGGGAAAGTATGTGGCTGTCGTGTCTGCAGCTGAAAATGTAGAAGTGATCCCGTTGGTATCCGGAAAGGTAGAGAAGATAAATGTTCAGGCGGGGCAGACTGTCAGTGCAGGAAGTGTACTGTGTAATATTGATGACTCGTCAGCGAAATATACATTAGAGAGCGCAAAAGCCAGTTATAAATCATCCGTGGATTCTGCTGAGGCAACAAAAAACAGTAATTACATTCTTGCTGCGGAACAGGAACAGAATAATATTGAGTCACAGCAAAAGACGGCAGAGGGCTATCAGGCGCAGATCGAAGAAGTGAATGCTGATAAGGGATTGTTGTCATACAGACTTAGTGAAGCACAGAGAGCCATGGATGAAGCAGAAGATGAATATAGAAGTGCGAAGAAAAAGCTTGAAAGAGCACAAAGGGAGTCTGATTCGACAGTAGGCGACTCATCAGATATAGATAGAAAAGTTTCAAAACTCCAGGATAAGATGGCGGAAAAAAAGAGCGAATATCAGTCAAAAAAGAGTACCTATGAAAGTCTTTGCAATTCATATGATACTTCTCAAAAGGGCTATGATGATAAGATCGCATCACTGGAGCGGTCACAGGAGGCTGCACAGCAGAATATACAGCATTCTCAGGAGATACAGGCTATCAATAATACGATCACTTATCGTGATAAGCAAAAGAATGCTGAAAATTCCGTTGCTTCTGCAAAGATTTCACTGGAACAGGCGGAATATCAGTTATCGCTTTATACGATAACTGCACCGATGTCCGGAAAGATAGAAGAAGTTAATGTTACAGAAAATAATTATGCTTCCTCCGGTCAGCCGGCGTTTGTGATCACTTCTGATGATGAGAAGATCGTTACTTTTTATGTGACGGAAGATGTGAAAGACAGTCTGGAATATGGTCAAAAAGTTACCTGTTCTTATCATGATGAAGAATATGAAGGCAATATCACAGAAATCGGTACTGCGGTGGATGAAGAAAAGGGTCTTTTCAAGATAAAGGCGGCGATGCCGTCCTTGAAGCAGGCATCTAACGGTGTATCGGTAGAAGTCTCTCTTGTGACTGAAAAAACAGATTCTGCAGTGATCGTGCCTTTTGATTCGGTAAATTATGATAACGGAAACCCATATGTATATCTTTTGAACGAAGCTGGAACAGCTGTCAAACGTGATATTGCTGTTGATATACATACGAGTGACAGAGTTGCTGTTGTTGATGGACTGAAGGATGGAGATAAAGTAATAACCAGCTGGTCCGCATCTCTTAGGGATGGTGTCAGTGTAAATGCAGTTTCGGAGGTTAGATAATGAATATTCAGAAATTGATATTGAAACGTCCGGTATCGGCATTTCTGATCATAGCAGCCATTGTAATATTTGGTATCACGTCCATCCTGGGAATTCGAATGGAATATTTTCCGGATCTGGAAATGCCCATGCAGGTCGTGTCTATCGTTTATCCAGGTGCAGATGCTGAGACTATAGAATCAATGGTCACCGAAAAAGTAGAGGATCTTGGGAAATCTTTATCTAACATCAGCTCGGTGGCTTCAAATTCATATGAAAACTACATGGTGGTGCAGTTTTCGTATAAGTATGGAACTGATCTTAATGAAGCCTATGATGACCTGAAAGCGGAACTCGACAGGCTTAAGAGTGATTTGCCGGATGAGTGTGAAAACCCTGTCATCATGACAGTAAGTATTGATAATGAGGCAACTATATCACTTTCTCTTATGGGAGAAGAAGGAGTAGATGTTTCAAAATATGCTACAGACACACTGCTTCCAGAACTCGATAATATTGCAGGTGTAGAAAAGGCAGAGGTATCAGGAGAGAAAGATCCATATGTGAGGATCGTTCTTAATGAGGAGAAAATGAACCAATATGGTCTCACGATCTCTAAGGTTGCAAATTATGTATCATCGGCTGATTTCAATATTCCGGCAGGCAGCATGGATCTTGGAAACAGGGATATGAAAGTCTCTGCGAGGACGATGGTAAACTGGGAGGAGGATCTTCCGGAAGTCCCTCTTTACACGGGTGACGGGGCATTGGTACGACTGGGAGATGTGGCCGATTTTATAAATCTATATGAAGATGACGCTGATTCTTTCAGTCGTTATAACGGAACAGAAAGTGTACTTGTAAATGTTACTGCAAAAAAAGATGCATCAACTATAGAGGTCTGCGACAAAGTAACACAAATCGTGGAGCAGATGTCAGATGGTAACTATACCTACAATATTATCCATTCATCAAAAGATGACATTATAGATAACCTGATGGAGGTATTAAAGACCCTTGTAGAGGGTGTCCTGTTTTCCATGCTTGTCCTGTTTGTTTTCTTTGGAGATTTGAAAGCGTCCCTTATTGTAGGAAGCAGTATGCCATTATCTCTTCTTGCAGCTATGATTCTGCTTAATGGCGCGGGCATCAATATGGATCTCATGACCGGAACCGGACTTATAATCGCGATAGGAATGATCGTAGATAACTCTATTGTTATCCTTGAGAGCTGTTTCAGGATTAAAGATGAAGGTAAGTCTTTCTATGATGCAGCAGTGAAGGGCGCCGGTACTATGATGATGTCAGTGCTTGGCTCAACGCTTACTACTATTGTTGTTTATGCACCGCTCACAACAACACAGGGAATGTCAGGAGCGATGAATCAGCCTCTTTGCTGGAGTATCATCTATACTATGACAGCTTCTCTTATCAGTGCGGTGTCGGTTGTACCACTGTTTTTCTATCTGGTAAAACCTAAGGAGAAAAAGAATCTCCCGATCAACAAGATACTTGACGTACTTGGAAAAGGTTATGAAAAGATAATGGGAGTGCTTTTGAAGCACCGGATCAAAACCGTAGCAGCAGTTTTTGCAATGATGGTAGCGGCTGTTTTTATGGCATCAACGCTTCATGTGGATCTTTTTCCCAGCAGTTATGACGGCAGCATAGAGACAACTGCAAGGTTTAGACCCGGAACGAAGCCTGAATTTATCGATAAAAAGATTTCAGATATTGAAAAAATCCTTCTGGAGGATAAAATATTTGACCGTGTGAATCTGTCAGTTGATGGAGAAACAGCATCTATAAAGGCATATGCTGTAAATAATAAGAGAAGCAGCGAAGATGCGGCTGCATATTACACAGAGAAATTCCGTAACTATACTGATATGGATATTTCTGTAATGCCACTTGGCACAGCAGGTGGTCTTGCATCTCTTATGAGCACCGGAAACACCGTGAAGGTGACTCTTGCAGGAAAAGACCTTGATTCGCTTGCAGAAGGATGTGATATCCTTGCAGAAAAGATCGTGAAGGTTCCGGGACTCTTGAAAATCGATAATGAGCTTGAAACAGAAGAAACTGCAGCAAGGATCGTTGTTAATCCGCGTCTGGCAGTGAACTATGGTCTGACACCGTCCGCAGCTTCTATGGAAGTATACTATGCGCTTAGCGGTGTCAAGGCCGATAAGTTCTCTGAAGACGGAGAAGAGTATGATGTGAAGCTTGAATATCCGGAGGGGAAATATAAATCACCTGAGGATCTGCTTCAAAAAGAAATATCGTTGTCTGATGGAACTAAGATAACTCTTAGCGACATAGCAGGACTTGAGTACGTGAACCTTCGTAGGGAGATCAAAAGGCTCGACGGATACTTTACAGCGGAAATAGTAGCTACAACAACAGAAACAGCAAAATATTCTGCAGCAAGCGAGATACAGAAGATTGCATCAGAGATTTCATATCCGGAAGGTGTGACCGTAGCAGAAAGTACTATGGATAAGACACTTAAGGAAGAAATGACGAAGATGGGAAATGCACTTTTTATGGCTGTGGTCCTGGTTTTCCTTGTAATGGCGATCCAGTTTGAGTCAGTACGTTTCTCGTTAATGGTAATGGCATGTATTCCGTTTAGTGTGATAGGATCATTTACACTGATGTTCCTTTTTGCGCAGCCTATATCTATGATGGCTATGATGGGATTTTTGATGCTGGTCGGAATTGTTGTAAATAACGGAATACTACTGATAGATTCTATAAATATCTTTAGACAGACAATGCCGCTGGAAGAGGCTTTGCTTAAGGCAGGAAGTGTCCGGCTTCGCCCGATCCTCATGACTACTCTTACCACTGTGCTCTCGATGCTGCCGATGGTGCTGTCTGCAGCGAGCGGAATGAGTATGATGCGCGGAATGGGGCTTGTGATCATAGGAGGACTTCTTGCATCGACATGTATTGCAATGTTCCTTATGCCGATACTTTATTCGTTGATCGGAAAGGAATAAAGTAAATAATACGGGAGTTGATCAGACGTTTCTTGCATAATCTCGACTAAATGCACAAAAAATAGCTGTAAAAATTGTTTAATAATGCAAGTTTACAAACAAAGATGGCTTTGTTATAGTATCTATTGTGATTTGTGACTGGTAAGGCAGGCAAGGCTCACGCAGATAATACTGACTGTAGATTATTCAGTATAAGTGTATGCGTATAGCCGCCTGCCTTTTTATGTTCACAATATTTTTGTTTTACCGGAGGTCTTTTGTGAAAGTTATAAAAGCACTCAATAATAATATGGTGCTGGTCCGTAACCAGGATGGAAATGAACTTATCTGTCAGGGAAAGGGAATCGGATTTCAGAAAAGGGCCGGTGACAGTCTGGAAGAAGACAAGATAGAACGTCGATTTATTCCGGAGAATGCTTCTGAAAGTCGTCACTTCCAGGAACTCTTTACGGAAATACCTGATGAATACTGGGAGATTGCAGAGGATGTTCTTGATTATGCAAGAAAAGAATGTAATGTTCATGTATCGGACAGGATAATCCTTCCGCTCTGTGATCACATGGCGGGAAGCGTTGAGAGAAGCCGTGAAAACGTAACACTTGATAATCCGATGCTTTGGGATATCAAGCGGATATATCCGGCAGAATTCAGGATTGGTAAATATGCTCTTAAAGTTTTGAAAGAACGGTTTGGAGCAGATCTTCCACAGGATGAGGCAGCATTTATCGCATATCACTTTGTGAATGCAGAGCTCTCAACCAGATCTACGGTTTCACCTGATGAAGTATCAAAACTCATCGGGAGTGTAGTGGATATAGTTCAGCAATCTTTTCAGACTCAGCTTGATGAAGAGGAATGGAACTATCAGAGGTTCTTAACTCACCTTAAATTTTTTGCAAAGCGTATCCTTTCAAAAGAGTGTTTTGAAACTGCAGAAGATGATGACATATTTACAGAACTTTCAGGACGGTTTGTCCATGTGAAGAACTGTGTAGACAGGATCGCTGATTATATATTGATCGAATATCACTATGATATTAGTGCTGATGAACGTTTATATCTTTTGATCCATCTTGAGCGTGTTACACGCAGGATCAGATCAAAATGATTTAGATATCAAATGATGTTGGGGTCAAAAGACCTTTTGAACCTGTCATCATCAAATTAAATAGTTTTCACAGGATTGTGACCTTAAGTGGGCAAGGCCTGGATACACCAAGACATAAGAAACGTGATTACTGCATATATGAGGCAGGAAAACGGTTTCGTCAGGTGTTTCCGGTCTTGTCCCTTTTTTATATAAAAATAGTATTTTGGCAGCGTCGCGAACTGCTTAAAAGATATAATACCCGACCTTGAAGGAATCCACTTGGTCGGATAAGTGAAATAAAAAGGTCGGTAGACCGGCAAAATTAAAACGAAGAAATTGGATCCGGTAAAAAAGGATTCGGAAAGAGGAAAGAAATGGCACTCGATTATCAGGAGACATCCAAAAAGATTCTCGCTGCCGTAGGCGGAGTTGAGAATGTTACAAGTGCAACTAACTGTATGACACGTCTTCGTCTCACACTTAGGGACGAAGCAAAGGCAGATGATGCAAAGGTTAAGAGCATCAAAGGCGTAAAGTCCATAGTAAAGCAGGGCGGTCAGTATCAGATCGTTATCGGTAATGAAGTATCTAATCTTTACAAAGAATTTGCGAAACTTGGAAACTTTAATGAGGGCAGCGCAAGTGCTGCAAAGCCTACCGGAAACATTGCTCAGCGTATTTTCGGATTCGTTGCAGGCTGCATGACACCGCTTCTTCCGGCGATGCTCGGAACAGGTATGGTGAAGGTTCTCTTAACCCTTCTCGTAACATTCGGTGTTATGGACAAGGCAAGCTCAGGCTATGTGCTTCTGTACGGTATGGCAGACTCATTCTTCTATTTCCTGCCTGTATTCCTTGCTTACCAGATAGCAAAGAAGCTCAACGGTTCACCGGCGCTTTACATGGTAGTAGCTACCATGCTTGTTTATCCGGATATCGTAAACCTGATGGCAGGCACAAATGCTGATCTTCCGCTTGGTTCATTCCTCGGAATGCCGTCAACATCACTTTTCGGACTTCCGGTTATCACAGCGACTTATACTTCTTCCGTACTGCCGATCCTTCTCATGGCACCGGTAATGAAAGCTGTAGAGGACTTTGCTGATCGTGTTTCACCTAACGTAGTAAAGGCATTCCTGAAGCCAATGCTTTTCCTGCTTATCTGTACTCCGGTAGCGCTCTGCGTACTCGGACCTCTCGGAAATGTCATCGGTAATGCTCTTGCAGGTGTATTCTCTGCAATGTACAACACAGTACCGTGGCTCACAGTAGGTATCCTTTCAGCTGCAATGCCTTTCATTGTTATGACAGGTATGCACTATGCGCTTATTCCGCTTTGCATGAATAACCTTGCAACTCTTGGCTTTGATGTGATCGTAATGGTAACAATGTTCTGCTCAAACCTTGCACAGGGTGGTGCAGCTCTCGGTGTAGCAGCTAAGTCAAAGGATACAGATACAAAGTCAGAAGGTATTGCCTGCGGTATCTCCGCAGTAGTTGCAGGTATCACAGAGCCTGCTATGTATGGTATCAACCTTGCAAAGGTAAAGCCTATGATCGGTGCTGTTATCGGTGCAGGTCTTGCAGGTCTTTTCACAGGTATCACAGGTGTTAAGGGTTACACAATGGGCGGTTCTCCGTCACTTTTCTCCATCATCACATTTATTGGTGGTGAGAATCCTATGAGCGGTGTATACTTTGGTATCATCGGTGCAGTGATCGCTATCGTTGTACCTTTCGTACTTACACTGATCCTTTACAAAGAAGAAGCAGTAGAAAAAACAGTAGAAGCTGTCGCAGTTCCGGAAGTTGCTGAAGCTGAAGAAGTTAGAAAGCCAATGGTAAAGAAGATCAATCTGGTAACTCCTGTTGAGGGAAAAGTTATACCTATGGCTGAGATTCCGGATGAAGGTTTTTCAACAGGTGCTCTCGGAGAAGGTGTAGCAGTTATTCCTGAAAATGGAAATATCTATGCTCCGGCAGATGGTGTAGTTTCATCTGTGATGGACACAAAGCATGCTGTAGGTTTCACAACAGATGATGGTCTTGAAATTCTGATCCATGTTGGTATCGATACAGTTGAGCTTAACGGTGCGCCGTTTGAATATAAAGTTTCTGAGGGAGCACATGTAAAGAAGGGAACACTTCTTATGACTGCGAATCTCGAGGCGATAAAGAGTGCAGGAAAGCAGATCATTACCCCTGTAATTGTTACAAATTCTGATGATTATGTATCTGTAAAGGCAACATCTCAGGATACTATAAAGAATGGAGAAACTATTCTTTCTATAGTCTGAAAAAAGAATAAAATGATTTTATGATATACTTCCTGCCGGTGCTGTTGGCATCGGCAGGATCATGAAAGGAGCTTATAATGTCAGTTTTAAGAGAAGATTTTTTGTGGGGAGGAGCAGTAGCCGCTAACCAGTGCGAGGGAGCATGGGATATAGACGGAAAAGGCGCTTCTGTTTCCGATATGTGCACTAACGGAAGTCATACTACACCGAAGAGACTTACACGTACTATTCAGCCGGATACACTTTACCCTTCTCATGAGGCGATAGATTTCTATCATCATTATGAAGAAGATATAGCTCTTTTTGCTGAGATGGGCTTCAAGTGCTTCCGTACATCCATTAACTGGACACGTATCTTTCCTACAGGTGAGGAGAAAGAACCTAATGAAAAGGGTCTTGAGTTCTATGACAGACTGTTTGATTGCTGCAAAAAGCACGGAATTGAGCCGCTTGTAACAATTTCTCATTATGAGCTTCCCTATAATCTTGTTGAGAAGTATAACGGCTGGGAAGGTCGTGAACTTATCGGATTTTTTGAAAATTACTGCCATGTTATCTTTGAGAGATACAAGGACAAGGTAAAGTACTGGCTTACCTTTAACGAGATCAATGCAGGAACAATGCCCTTTGGAGCAATTCTTTCTACAGGAACTGTAAGGGGATATGAAGGACCGGTGACTCAGGTTCCGGATAAGCCGCAGGAACGTTATCAGGCACTTCACCATCAGTTTGTTGCAAGTGCACGTGTGATCAGATACGCGCATGAGAATTATCCTCAGTTTAAGATGGGAAATATGATCTGCTTCGTACTGTCATATCCCATGACATGTAATCCTGTTGATGAGATCCTGAATCAGGAGCACATGAGAGAGATGAACTGGTACTGCTCTGATGTGCAGGTTCGTGGAGAATATCCGGCATATGCGCAGAGTATCTGGAATAAATATGGCGTAAAGCTTAAGATCGAAGACGGCGATCTTGATGATCTGAAGTCAGGCATTATAGATTTCTATACATTCAGCTATTACATGACAAATTGCGTAGGAGCTAATCCGGATAAAGAACTGGCAGACGGTAATCTCATGAAGGGACAGAAAAATCCGTACCTTGAAGCTTCTGATTGGGGATGGCAGATCGATCCTAAGGGACTTAGATTTGCGTTGAATGAGATCTATGACAGATATCGTATTCCTCTTATGGTTGTTGAGAATGGTCTTGGAGCATACGACAAGATCGAAGAGGATGGTACTATCAACGATAATTATCGTATAGACTATCTCCGCAAGCATATTGAAGAGATGAAGAAGGCAGTAGAAGATGGTGTTGACCTCATGGGATACACTCCTTGGGGATGTATCGACCTCGTAAGTGCATCCACAGGCGAGATGGCAAAGCGCTACGGATTCATCTTCGTAGAAAAGTACGATGATGGCACAGGCTCTCTGGCACGCAGAAAGAAGAAGTCCTTCGACTGGTACAAGAACGTAATCAAGACAAACGGAGAAGAACTGTAAATAAAAAAGAATCTTCAAGTCAACGTATAACGAGACTTGAAGATTCTTTTTTATCCTATGAGTATTAAATTCTTATTTCTTATTTCTTATTTCTCGCCGGTCTCTTCCATGTGATCCTGGAATTCCTCGTAAACACAGATACGAACCCAGTCAGACTCCGGCATGCCAATAAATATACCGCCGTAAACAGTGCCTCTTTCCTCATGGTTAACACGAACAACATTGATAAATGCAGTGATCGTATCACCTGTCCAGATACGGATATCGGCCTTGTAAACAGCGCCATTAGTGATCTCTTCCGAACAGATAAAGCCAATGCCGGCACGTGACACATCCAAAACATCAACTGAAATACCCGGTGCATTCGCCTCGTCAACACGGGTCATGTAAAGTTTCACATCAAGACCCATTCTCTTGAATCTTCTGCGTTCAACATTTGCCATAGCTATTCCCCTCTTTTTAAAAAAACAGAACCCCATCTGTAATCTTGTTCTAATTTTATATCGTTAGAAAACCTTCGTCAATTTAGGAAAAATTAACAAAACATTAGGCGTTGATCATCAAAGAATCAAGATCCTTAAAGAAATCAGGATATGAGATCGAAACGCAGGCAGAATCCTGTATGTCAGTAGGTTTAACATCATCGTTTATCTGTGCAGCAATAGCGAAACTCATTGCGATACGATGATCCTTTGCGGTATCGATAGAAGCATGGTGCAGAGGTGTCGGACCGTGAATGATCATTCCATCATCTGTAGCCTCAATATCAGCACCCATAGCCTTTAAGTTTTTAACAGTAAGGTCGATACGGTCAGACTCCTTGACCTTAAGCTCGGCAGCATCGCGAATGACGGTGGTGCCTTCTGCCTGAGTCGCAACCACAGCGATCAGAGGAAGCTCATCAATAAGTTTAGGGATAACATTTCCAGCGATTTCTGTGCCTTTAAGAGCAGAAAAGCGCACGAGGAGATCCGCTGTCTTTTCTCCGGCTTCTTCACGTACATTCTGCTCGGTAATATCAGCACCCATTTCCTTAAACACAGTAAGTATGCCGTCACGAGTAGGATTTATTCCAACGTTCTTTATGAGGATTTCTGAATCAGGTACGATAAGTCCGGCTCCGATGAAATATGCGGCACTGGAAATATCGCCCGGAACTGTGATCTTTTGTGCAGTAAGAGGTTTTCCCGGACGTATGCTTGCGGTTGGGTTTTCTTCTGTACCCGGAGTCAGATCCGCACCAAACGCTTTAAGCATGAGCTCTGTGTGATTGCGCGAAAGAGCAGGCTCGGTAAGCGTGGTCTCGCCGTCAGCATAAAGACCTGCCAAAAGTACAGCAGATTTAACCTGTGCAGATGCAACCTTGGTAGTGATATGTGTTCCGTGAATCTTAGAAGGGCATATCTTAAGAGGTGCACAACCATTATCACGTATAGACTCGATATCAGCGCCCATTTCCTGCAGAGGATCTATCACACGTCTCATGGGACGTTTCTGGATAGAACTGTCTCCTGTCAAAGTGCTTTCAAAAGACTGGCCGGCAAGAATGCCTGAAATGATGCGTGTAGTAGTACCTGAATTTCCGCAGTCAAGGACGTGATCAGGTGCTGTGAGACCATTCAGTCCCTTTCCGTGGACCAGGACAACATCATCTTTTTCCTCTATTTCAATTCCCATATCCCTAAAGCAGCCAATGGTCGACAGGCAATCTGCGCTCTTTAGGAATCCGCGAACTTCTGTAACTCCCTCAGCAATTGCGCCGAACATGATGCTTCTGTGCGATATGGATTTATCTCCCGGAACACTTATAGTACCTATAAGAGGATTTTTTGCATGTGCGATCTTCATATATGATAAACCTTTCTAAATTGGTTAGGAAAATGTTTTCTTTTTTTCGTTTCAAAGAACGTGGCAATACTGATCTTAGCTTCTTGAATCAAGTATCCTGTAGCCGTGTTTCATGAGCAGGTTCACAGCTTTGCTGCAGGCTTCGCTCTCATAAAATTCTATATGAAGCGCGCCTTCCTCATAAGTCCGGTTGTGAACGATCCCAATGTTTCTAAGTGACACAGAATGGGTAGACAGGATAGTAGCAATAGTAGCGATAGCTCCCGCTTCATCAATGATGTCACAGTGAAGATCATAGACCTTGGGGATCGCTCCGACATTTGTATCGGACAAAGAATTGCGATACTGTTTAGCTCTGTCAAAAAGATCGATGAGACTGTCGCTGTCTCGTTTTGCAATCAGTTCTTTAAGGTCAGAAAGCTTCTGCTGGTACATATCCATGAGCTTTATGATATTATCCGGGTTTGCCATGCAGATCTGCTCCCACATGGTAGGATCTGATGACGCTATGCGGGTTATATCCTTAAAGCCGCCGGCTGCGATAGCACGCATGTACTGCTCGGGAGAATCTGACTCGTGGATCAGATCAACCAGAGAATATGCGATCATATGCGGCAGATGACTGATGGCTGCTGTTACAAAGTCATGCTGATCCGGTGCGAGAGTAAGCGGTATGGAATCCAGAGAACGCACAAAGTCCTCGTATCGCTTCACGTCATCGGGAGTTGCTGAAGGTGATGGTGTAAGGATAAAATATGCGTTTTCTATCAGGTGATCATTGGCATTTTCATAACCTGACTTTTCCGAACCTGCCATTGGATGTCCGCCGATAAATCTTGCATCAGGTGCGATCTTTTCAAGAGCCTTATGGATTTCCGACTTAACAGATCCTACATCGGTAAGGATGGTTTTTTCGGATAAATAAGGAAGAAGATCCTTTACAAAACGAATATTTGTACTTACCGGAGCGCACAGAAAGATAAAATCACAATCGCTGAAATGTTCATCAACAGTATGTGTTCCGTACTGTATGATGCCATCTGAAAGAGCTGCCTCCAGAGGAGCGTCTGAACGATTAAGAGCGATGATCTCTGCATCAGGATATTTCTTTCTTATTGTCATGGCGATGGAGCCGCCGATCAGGCCAAGGGCGATAAAGCCAACTTTAAGTCTGCCGTTTTCCATTTTTTTACCAAGCTTTCTCCCTAATAAAAGGGCAAAGACAGAACGTCTTTGATGTTTTTAGTTGAATCAGTGTCAGTATAGCACTTTGACGCGTTGAAGTAAAGAAGTAGTTGAGATAAGAGGGGTAAATAAAAATATGTTTGACGATTGTAGAAAACGCACAAAAGATGTTGCACAAAATATGATTATTTAGTAAAATATTCTCATTGAACCAGGTGCCTGCACAGGTTTTGAATAACAAAATAGACCATGTTGCGTAAAATGCTGATACAGAACGACATGATGGTCAAAAAACAGGGACGGCATGGATCAAAATATTGGAAGGCGGAGGTAATTTCATATGAAAGTGTACACGACGGATAAGATTCGGAATGTGGTTTTGCTGGGCCACGGCGGTTCCGGAAAGACAAGCCTTGTAGAAGCAATGGCTAAGCTTTCCGGTCTGACGAACAGGCTCGGCAGTGTCAGTGATGGTTCAACCATCAGCGATTATTCCAAGGAAGAACAGAAGCGTAAATTCTCCATCAGCACTTCGGTGATCCCCATTGAGTGGGAGGATACCAAGCTGAATATTCTCGACACGCCGGGCTATTTTGATTTTGTCGGTGAAGCAGAGGAGGCTATTTCTGCAGCTGCAAGCGCTATCATTGTCATCAATGGTAAAGCTGGCGTTGAAACCGGCACAGAAAAGGCATGGGAGATGTGCGAGAAGTACAATATTCCCAGAATGTTCTATGTATCCAATATGGATATCGATGATGCTTCCTTTAAGAATGTGCTTGAGGAGCTCACAAGTCTTTACGGAAAGAAAATCGCGCCTTTCCACTTCCCAATTCGTGAAAATGAAAAATTCGTAGGCTACGTTAATGTTGTGGCTGAAAAGGCTTTCCGCTGGAATGATAAGGGAGATGCAGTTGAGACTGAGATCCCGGAGTATTCCAAGGAGAATCTCGGAATATATCGTGATTCCCTGATGGAAGCTGTAGCAGAGACCAGCGAAGACTTTATGGAACGCTATTTTAACGGAGAACAGTTCTCTGACGCTGAGATCCGTGCAGCACTCCATGCGAGTGTTTGCGATGGAACTATCGTTCCGATCACAATGGGTTCCAATACATTGATCCAGGGTATTTATACATTGCTTGATGACTGCGTAAAGTATCTGCCGAGTCCAGAGGGAAGAAAGATCGCAGGTATCGATACAGCATCCAGTGAGATTTTTGAAGCTGATTATGACTTCTCAAAGCCAAAGACAGCAATCGTATGGAAGACCATCATCGATCCGTTCATCGGTAAGTATTCCTTATTTAAGGTTTGCTCGGGCGTAATAAAGAGCGGAGATGTTTTATATAACGTAAATAAGGACGTAGAAGAAAAGACCGGAAAGCTTTATATACTTTGTGGAAATAAGGCAGTGGAAGTACCTGAACTCCATGCAGGAGATATAGGTGCATTCGCAAAGCTCGCTGTTACAAAGACAGGTGACTCACTTGGAACTAAGGCAACGGCTATCAGATTTGGTAAGCCGATGATCTCTACACCGTACACGGCAATGAGATATAAGCCGGTGAATAAGTCTGATGTAGATAAGATCTCTCAGGCACTTACACGTATCTGTGACGAGGATCTTACTCTTAAGGATATTAACGATGCAGAAAATCACCAGACACTTCTCTATGGTATTGGTGAGCAGCAGCTTGATATCGTTAAGACGAAGCTTGAAAATGAATACAAGGTTCAGATCACACTTTCCAAGCCGAAGGTTGCATATCGCGAGACTATCCGCGGAAAGTCTGATGTTCAGGGAAGATATAAGAAGCAGACCGGTGGACATGGTCAGTTTGGTGATGTAAAGATGATCTTTGAGCCTAGCGGAGACCTTGAAAAGCCTTATGTATTTGAGGAAAGAGTTGTTGGTGGAGCTGTTCCGAAGAACTTTTTCCCGGCAGTAGAAAAAGGACTCACAGAGTCTGTTTCCAAGGGACCTCTCGCAGCTTACCCGGTTGTTGGTGTAAAGGCTATTCTTTATGATGGATCCTATCATCCGGTAGATTCCTCAGAGCAGTCCTTTAAGACAGCAGCAAAGCTGGCTTTCAAGGATGGATTTATGCAGGCAACACCGATCCTCCTCGAGCCTATCATGAGCCTCAAGGTAAGAGTACCTGATAAGTATACAGGTGATGTAATGGGTGACCTGAATAAACGCCGTGGACGAGTTATGGGAATGAATCCTGACGAAAACGGCAAGCAGGTTATCGAGGCTGAGATACCTGAGGCAAATCTCTTTGGATACAATACAGACCTTCGTTCCATGACAGGAGGCCGTGGAGAGTATTCATATGAATTTAACCGTTATGAGCCGGCACCTTCTGATATTCAGGCAAAGGAGATCGAGTCGCGTAAGGATAAGATCGAAAAGAATATTGATGAGTGATCATCGGTAAAATAAGACTATAAAAAGATATGAGGCGGTCACGGATCCATAACCGTGACCGCCTTTTACAGTTGTAGACATGCGGAGCATACGGATGAAAAAAATAAGAGCGGGTACGGCAATTGAATACATGTTTGTTGGAATTTCCGGAATATTGTTCATACTTGTGGCATCGAGCTGGACCAGTCCGCTTTTTCCGTGGGCATACGGATACGACAGTTCCTGGTATTCGCTGATGGGAAGAGCAATAATTGAGGGGAAAGTGCCGTATAAGGATCTTTTTGATCTAAAGGGACCGGTATTGTTTTTTTATGAAGCACTGGGACAATTTTTTGTCAGAGGCAGAAACGGTATCTTTCTGATCCAGTGTGTTTCTATTGTTTTTACGACAGGTTTTTTATATAAGCTGTCAAGACTTTATCTTGATCGTTTTGCATCCGCGTTTATTCTGATGCTTTTTTATTTCACAGAGTTTTCGATTCTGTGGGGTGGAAATACAGCAGAAGAACTTTTTATGCCTTTTAATATGGCTGCAGTATATTTTGTGGTGAATTATCTCAAGAACAAGCGTTATGAAGAATGCGAGATCCCTTCTTTCGCTCTGGGACTGGGTTTTGCGATCATGGCACTGTCAAAAATAACTATTGCGATGGCACTGGTTTCGTCGGTGATAACGGTTGTTACATGCCTTGTTTTAAAGAAAGAATGGAAAAACATAGCAAGATCGGCAGGTTACTTTTTGACAGGGAGTTTGATCGTCATACTTCCGGTGCTTTTTTATTTTGGATTTCGAGGTGCACTTTCTGACTTTTTCTTTGCGGTATTTACTTTTGCATTTAAGAGATCCACTGACTATTACGAGGCTTTTTCTCTTGATTGGGAGAAGTCACTTTTGATAGCTGATGCGGCTTTTGTTTTCGGGCTCCTCTTAAAAGGGGATAGCGATGAAAAGAAAGAAATTAAATTATTGATAATAGTGACATCGGTCATAACCTATCTGCTTTTACATCTTGGAACACCATATCCGTATTATTTTCTGTCTCTGATGCCACTTTTGGGCCTGTTTTCAGTATTGTGGATGAAAAATATAAAGGAGTTTATTGGCGGCATAAGGAAAAGAGAGCTTACATCGGGTCGTATCGCCGTAAACATTGCAATGATCCTGCTGATCGTACCTGCTGTTGGATTTTGGATCGTTCCTTCCGCAAATAAGATAGAAGAAAATATAAATATTTATCGATATGATATTGGACGGGATCAGGTCAGGGACTGCATTGAGATCAATGAACTGATTCCGGAATGGGAAAGAAATGAGGTATATAATCTGGAATCCGGCATGATATATTATGAAGTGAATCAAATGCTGCCTGCTAATAAATATCCTGTAAATCTGCCGTATTTTCTGCATCTTCATCCGCCGATAAAAGAAGAAGTGCTTCGGAAACTACGGATAGAAAGACCTGTGTGGATCATCTGTGAGTATATGGATGGTTTTGATGACGAAGACATAAAAAATTATGTTTTTGATAATTATGAGCTTATAGCTGATAACACAGGTGAACAGCTTTACAGACGTTGCAAACCTTGACTTTTCAAGGGTAACGCATTAAACTTGAAACGTTGATTTTCGTTACTTGAGCCGACACAGGTAACACATTTTTCATGGGGAACGACATGAAAGATATGAGTATAAACAACGAAAAGAATTATGATTACGTTCCGGAATGAGAGGAAATAAATGGCAGAACCGTATAATCACGCCCAGGTGGAAGATAAATGGACAAAGATCTGGGAAGAGCACCCGGTTAATGTAAACGACGGAAAGCGTCCGAAGTATTACTGTCTGGATATGTTCCCATATCCGTCTGGCGCTGGACTTCATGTAGGTCACTGGAGAGGATATGTTATCTCTGATGTATGGAGTCGTTATAAGCTGATGAACGGCTACTATGTCATTCACCCGATGGGATGGGATGCATTCGGACTCCCGGCTGAGAACTATGCGATCAAGACCGGTCAGCATCCGTCGATTTCTACCCAGAAGAATATAGATAATATCCGCCGTCAGGTTAAGCAGATCGGTGCAATCTATGACTGGGACATGGAGCTTAATACAACAGATCCTAAGTTTTATAAGTGGTCTCAGTGGATCTTTGTTCAGCTCTTTAAGAAGGGTCTCGCATACGAAAAAGAGATGCCTCTTAACTGGTGCCCGAGCTGTAAGGCTGTACTTGCAAATGAGGAAGTTGTTGATGGTAAGTGTGAGCGCTGCCACAGCGAAGTTACAAAGAAGAATCTCCGTCAGTGGATGTTGAAGATCACAGCTTATGCTGATCGTCTTCTTGATGACCTTGATGCACTCGACTGGCCTGAAAAGGTTAAGAAGATGCAGACAGACTGGATCGGCCGAAGCTATGGTGCAGAGGTTGACTTCCCGGTAGAGAACCGTGACGAAAAGATCACAGTTTATACAACTCGTCCGGATACTCTTCATGGTGCTACATTCATGGTACTTGCACCTGAGCACGATCTTGCGAAGAGCCTTGCAACAGACGATCAGAGAGATGCTGTTGAAAAGTACATCGCTGAAGCTGCAAATAAGTCCAATGTTGACCGTATGCAGGCGAAGGAAAAGACTGGTGTATTCACAGGTTCTTATGCGATAAATCCGCTTAACGGCAATAAGGTTCCGATCTGGCTTTCAGACTATGTTCTTGCTGATTATGGTACAGGAGCTATCATGTGCGTACCTGCACACGATGATCGTGACTTTGCATTTGCTAAGAAATTTGACCTTCCTATCGTTCAGGTAATCGCTAAGGACGGTAAGGAAATTGAAAATATGGAAGAGGCTTATACCGAGGCTGCCGGAACAATGATCAACTCCGGTGAGTGGAATGGTATGGAGTCTGCAGTGCTTAAGAAAGAGGCACCTCATATCGTTGAAGAGAAGGGCTTTGGTCGCGCAAAGAAGAACTACAAGCTTCGTGACTGGGTATTCTCAAGACAGAGATACTGGGGTGAGCCTATTCCGATCATCCACTGCCCGAAGTGCGGTGCTGTACCTGTTCCTGAAAAGGATCTGCCGGTAGTTCTTCCTAATGTTGAGTCATATCAGCCGACTGATACGGGTGAGTCACCTCTCGCAGCAATGGATGAATGGGTTAATACAACATGCCCGTGCTGTGGTGCACCTGCAAAGAGAGAAACAAATACTATGCCTCAGTGGGCAGGATCTTCATGGTACTTCCTGCGTTATGTGGATGCTCATAACAATGATGCACTTGTTGATCGTGAAAAGGCAGATAAGTATCTTCCGGTAGATATGTATATCGGTGGAGTAGAGCATGCGGTTCTTCATCTTCTTTACTCCAGATTCTGGACAATGTTCCTGCATGATATCGGAGCAGTAGATTTCGATGAGCCTTTCAAGAAGCTCTTTAACCAGGGTATGATCCTCGGCCCGAAGGGCGTAAAGATGAGTAAGTCTCTTGGTAATGTCGTTTCACCTGATGATATGATCGACAACTACGGATGTGATACCCTTCGTATGTATGAGCTTTTCATCGGACCGCCTCAGCAGGATAGTGCATGGGATGACAGCGGTATCGAGGGTGTATATCGTTTCCTTTGCAAGGTTTGGAATCTCGTACTTGATAACAAGGATAAGAACGCAGCAGAGACAAAGGATCTCATCCGTCTCCGTCACCAGCTTATCGATACAGTAACAACAAGACTGCAGGGCTTCAATCTGAATACTGTAGTATCTGCATTCATGGAGTTTAACAATAAGCTCAGTAAGATGGATGTTGATAAGAAGACACTGGAAGCATATGTAACTCTTCTTGCTCCGTTTGCGCCTCACATGGCTGAGGAGCTTTGGCAGCAGCTTGGTCACGATACATCTGTATTTAAGGAAAAGTGGCCTGAGGCTGATAAGGCTGCTATGCAGGAAGATACACTTGAGATCCCTGTACAGGTTAACGGAAAGATCCGTGCTACTGTAAGTGTTGCAGCTGATGCAGGTAAAGATGAAGTTCTCGCTCTTGCAAAAGAGGCTGTAAAGGACAGACTTACAGATAATATCGTAAAGGAGATTTACGTTCCGAAGAAGATCGTAAATATCGTAGTAAAATAAAAAATGAGTCTTGATAAGTATTTAAATCATTATCTCGACTGGGAGAAGGCGGGGCCATTCCTCGCCTTTTCCTTTGCCGGATTGATCGTAATAATCGCGCTGATACTTATATGTGCAAAAATAGTCGGCGCAGGTAAAAATTACACCGAAGATGAAGACGAAGAAGAGTTAAATCCGCGAAAGAAAAAGAAGAGACCGATGACAGCCGGAGAGCGTTGGATCGAACGGTTTTATTCGCTTATTTTTTCAAATACGTCGATCCTGTTTTTTATTTCTGCCTATTATCTTACAGACAGATTTTTACAGTATTTTCCGGAGGCATGGGCTGTATGGCAGGATTATGATGATTTTATCCTGTTGGCGGCATTGCTCTGTTCAACGCTCTTAAATAATCTGTTGGACAGGATCATCGTGAGACTCAGAAGTCTTACAAATGAAGACAGAGCTGCAATGAAGCTCGTTGCCATGATCTATCTGATCCTTATATTCGCTTATATCAAGTTTATATATGAGGATAATAACTATGATGAACTGATCATGTATTTCATCACTCTTATGATCGGTCGTTTTGTTTATTTTGATGCGTCATTCCATGATTTCATCGTGGCAATGGGGGCGGCACTTAAGAATATCCCGTTCCTGATCCTTGTACTGGCTTATTCCGGAGCAATGTGCTATATAGGATTTACATCAAAGTTCCTTTGGACTTCAAATGGTGTAATTGTTAGCGTATTCATCACGCATTTGTTTATGGATATTGCTATTTTCTTTATTCATCACACAAGAATTGTGAGATTGATCACCAGAAAATCTAAGAAACAGTAAAATATCGGCTGTGTTGATTCCTTTTTGGGGGAATATGGCACAGCCGATATTATTGTTTTAAACAGGAAATCCGATAAAGATATGGGAAACTATTTACAGAGGAGGATTTCGCCATGTCGATAAGGAAAACATTACTTCTTCTGACTTTGAATTATATATGTATCTTCTTTTGGATATTTTCATATCGGGCGGCGATATTTAGTGTCCTTTTTCTGTATCCGGTAACGATCCTGATAGTGACGTTTGATTCGTTGCTGCTTGACAGTCGGAAAAGCATAATGTTCTGGTGCTCAAATCTCATGCTTGCAACGGCAATAGGGATAATACTCCAGACGTGGCTCATAGGGAGATATTTCGGGCCGGTCAGCATTGCGTTGATCATCAGGATGTTTATCGAAATAGGTGCCGCTTCTGTGATGATATATATCGCAGCACTGATCGCGGGTCGTATGAGTGAAAAGGCAGCGCCGGCAAGAGCACGAAGACGGGAACGCAGACGCATCGAGAGAGACACGAGCCCGCTCACTCAAAGAGGCGATGGATACGAGAAATACGGGCTTGATGAGATGGAAGAGGTTATTGCTGACGAAGACTATCATTATGGTCGTGATGAAGCAGATGAGGAAATGGGTCCCGTAAACAAGTTCAAGGGTGATCAGGGGGATTATATAAAGGCTCCTGAAGAAACTGAAAACAAAGAAGACGAGCGTAATCGTGTGATCAAGAAAAAATAACAAATGAAATAAATATATTTTTGTAAAAAAACATCTGCTACATGGTGCAGATGTTTTTTTACTCTGCTATGATAAAGAGAAGCTCTGCAAATGTTTTATTTCAAGTGCATCATAATCTTAAAATAAATTTTGCAGACAAGGGGAAACTAAGAGAATGGGATAAGGAGAGTATACGATTATGAAGGTATGGAAGGGTTTTGTTCTGCTGTTTGCGGTAGTTATGCTGGTATTTTTACCTGGTTCAGCAAAAAGTGTAAAAGCAGATAATTTTGTGATAATCTACGATTTCAGCGGTATGGCTATACCTGATGGACAGCCGGCACAGCTTGGAGTAGATGCCGGTACAGTACAGCTTATGCAGGCAGATGCTTCAGTGATAAATGCATTCGTTCAGGCTCTGGCAGCCAGATATAATTCTGAGAATCTTGTGATCGATCAGAGTGCAGAAGTATCATACCTTACAGCAGCCGTAAATGGCGTGCTCCCAATGGGAATACATATTCCGGCAGTTGGCAATGCAGCTCAGCCTGTAGTAGAGACACCGGTTGTGACCGGAGACACATCTATAAATGGCGGAACTTATGTTGATATAAACATCACAACACAGACACTTGCAGTATTCCAGAACGGTGTTCTCGGAATGACAACACCGATCGTTACAGGAAATGTTTCCGCACATCACAACACTCCCACCGGTCTTTACAGTATCAAGACTAAGGAAAGAGAAAGATATCTTACAGGTCCTGACTATAAGTCATATGTACACTATTGGAGCCAGGTAGTTGGCGGCGTTGGTATCCATGATGCTACATGGAGATCAAAGTTTGGCGGAAACATCTATCAGACAAGTGGCTCTCATGGCTGTATAAATGTGCCTTATGATAATATGGCAGTGCTTTACAATAACTATCTTCAGGTAGGTATGCCGGTTATCATTCACAACTGATCGACAGGACGGTCAATACGTCGTCTTTTACCTGAAATTTTACTTCGTGACCGGCAAAGGGAAAACCGTAGATCCGTTCAGGGTCCTTTTTCTGATAAGCCGGTCGCGGATCTTCTGAAAGTATACCGATCAAAGACTTTTCCTTATCCTCAGGAAGAATGTTACGAGCGTTATCTTTGAGTACGACAGTCAAAGTATGCCATTTGGTTTCTTCGGTAAAACCTCCGGATGCATCGCTGATACAGTCAGTGTACGGGATGTAGGGCTTTATGTCGTAAATGGGTGTACCGTCTACCATGTCTGCGCCGCGGACCTCGATTACTGTACCTTCATTAGGCGTCTTTATGATGTTTTCGATCCTGACACAGGAGAGTCCTATTCCGTTTGGTCGAAAAGGGGATCGCGTGGCGAAGACACCGAGATGGCGGTTTTCTCCGAGGCGTGGAGGTCGTACGGTTGCCCGGAAGGAAGAACTTTCCGGATTTTCTGAAAATCCCCATAGCAGCCATATGTGACTAAAACCTTCCAATCCATTTAGCGCATCGGGATTTCTGTATTCGGGTTCAAATACTATTTTTCCCTTCAGATTTTCGACTAGTCCGCTCTGACGCGGAATTCCGAATTTTGTCGGAAAATCTGTCTTAATTCGTGCGATTATTTTCATGTTAGCTATTCCTTTCATGCAATTATTATAATACAGGTTTTTTTATGAATGATGAAGAAAAAGTAATTCGGAAGCATTTTCTGGATCTATACCGCAAGTCGTGGCAGAGCAGCATATATTCGTTTACGGATTTTCTGTCCCTTGCGGATATTTCTGTGCTTACAGAATTGATACAGTCGGGAGAGATACAGGTTGATTTTGTGACACTGTATGGCGGTTTTTCAGGAGCCGAACGTCAGATTGCCCGTTTTGGTTCGGCGGAAGAATTTGGTTGGGAAGAAGATTTCCCTATAAAGATCTTAAAAGTCTCACCTTTACTTGAAAAATTTGGTGAGAATCTATCACATCGTGATTATCTTGGCGCATTGATGAATCTCGGAATAGAGAGAAGTACGATCGGTGACATACGTATCAGAGAAAAGCATGCATGGATAGCTGTTCAGGATCATATGTCGGATTATATAGTTGATAATCTGGAACAGGTGAGGCACACACACGTAAAATGCGAGGAAGCATCTGAAGACGAGATCGCTGCTGATGTGAAATTGGAAGAAATATCATTTACAGTTTCATCGTCGCGTGTTGATGCAGTTGTGTCAAAGCTTGTAAACGAATCCAGGGGAAAGGTTTTGGAGCGCTTCCGTGAGAAAAGGATCTTTGTGAATGGAAGAGTGCAGGAAAATAACAGTGCATCACTTAAAGACGGAGATGTGCTCTCTATACGCGGCTCAGGAAAATATATATTTGAAGGATCGGACTATATAACGAAAAAAGGAAATTTACATGTTATTATAAAAAAATACGTGTAATGATATGATGACAGGGTCAAAATAACATGAAAGAAGGACAGGATGGTCAGACAGAGATTGCTTAATAAGAAGAACAGGATTAAAAATGTTGTTTTAATAACACTGTGTACAGCTCTCATAGGGACGAATACAGGAGTTATAGAAGCCGGTACATTGAACGAGCCGGAATCGATGATAAGTACAGCGGTCTGCACAGATAACGTAACAAGTGGTGACGTCAAAGAACCGCATAGATACAGTGCTTTTTCAGATGACGAAGATGAAAACACAGATGTTATCTCCTTCGAAAGAGGTGATACTGCATCGGAAAATAACGGTACGATAGGGTACTGTGTGGTTGGAGAAAAGGTTCCTGTAACACCTTATTTTACAAGCCGTTCAAAGATAAAGGTTGTTTCCGGATATGAAAAGATGGCCAAGATCAATAAAAGAGGGATTTTGGTCGGACGTAAGCCGGGAACGGTTAAGATCACAGATGGTTTGGAAGAAAAAAGCATCGTGGTATTAAAACCGCAGCTGAAATTTGAGACCGTAGATTCACTTAATGTCATTGTCAGTGAAAATACAATAAAGGCATTGAATTATATAAGTGATAATAATGCTACGGTGAGCGGAGCAGAGCTGCTTCCGGATGAATGGAAGAGTTCAAATGAGCGGGTAGCCATAATCAATAGCAAAACAGGTGAGATCATACCTCTGAAAAAAGGTACGACCACTATTACAGCATTTTTTGGAAAAAATAAAAATGCGGCAAAAGTTACTGCAAAACTAAAGGTAAATGTACCGTTCTTTAATAAAAGTGCCGTTTCGCTGAAAGTGTCCGGAACGAAAAAGATTCGTGTAAAGGGAATCCGACCGAAGGATACGGAGATATCATGGAATATAGTCAATGCAGAGACATTGACATTTGACAACCCTGTATCTTCTGATAAAGTCCCGCTCAGCTGGAACAAGGCTGGAGACAGTGATGTGGCAGTTGTTGATGATGATGGCTATGTTACAGGTGTTCAGACAGGAAGATGTACGCTTGCAGCATATATTCATGAGAATGGAAAAACGACAGTACTTACTTGCAGGGTTTATGTCGGACTTGAAGATAATGAGTCATATACCATTCAGCTTGAAAACGGATCAACAGCGGTTAAGGGACATTTTGATTTCGCCATGACGGATGAGGTATATGAGAAAGTCAATAATTATCGCAAAGCAGAAGGTCTTGGAAAACTTACACCGTTTGATGATCTCGATACGACAGCGATGACAAGGGCAGTGGAGTTAAGCTATCAGACTTCACATGACCGTCCTAATGGTGATGAGTGCTTTACAGCATATCCAAATGTTGGTAAGGCGGGAGAAAACATAGCAGCAGGCTATAAATCTGCTGACCAGCTGTTTAAGGCGTGGAAGAAATCAGCAGGACATAACGCAAATATGCTGAATAAGGATTATACTCATGCCGGAATGGCGGTTTTTGTCACGAGCAACAATAATAATAACGGGATGTCCTATAAATACTATGCAGTCCAGTGTTTTACCGATGAACTGAATTGGTGATTACCATCATTGCGTTTTAATAATGAAAAATATATAATTAAGTGTTGTAATTTGATTCAGATAGAGGTAAACACATGGTAAACAATGAAGTCGAATTAACAAGAACAGTTGATACAGCAGAGAAAGAACGTCTGATCAGCATGCTTGTAAAGAACCGGGTCTCATATCTTGAGAAATGGACAAAGGTTTCTATCTTTCGCCGTAAAGAGTACAATGGCGCGAAAGAAGTGTGTGTAATCTACGTAAATGACAATCAGAAGGAACAGGCTTTTTCAATCCTTGAAGATTTTAAGCAGGGAAAGGGCGTTGTTCCTAAGAATGCCGCAATGGAGCGGCTCAGAGGAAACACAGTGGATGAGACCGCCAAAGGTGACGACGACATCAAATAAATAATGCAGAATTTTTAATAACGAGGAGGTATCCGATGGGGGAAAACGCAGTTTACGAAAAGGTAAAGAGATGCCTTGCAGAAGTTAGAAAGATCACTGATTTTGAGCCGGAGATTGCTCTTACACTAGGTAGTGGTTTAGGTGACTTTGCTGATAATATCGAAGTAGGGGGTGTCATTAACTACAGCGATATAGAGGGATTTCCTGTTTCAACCGCACCGGGACATGCAGGACAGTTCATATACGGAACACTCGGTGGAAAGAAGATCATCTGTATGAAAGGCCGTGTTCACTACTATGAGGGGTATCCGGTAACAGATGTAGTTCTTCCGGCTCGGCTTATGAAACTCATGGGAGCAAAGATACTTTTCCTTACAAATGCATCAGGAGGTATCAATCCTACATTTAAGGCTGGTGATTTCATGCTTTTGACAGATCATATTTCTTCATTTGCACCTAATCCGCTTATTGGCCCTAACATCAATGAGTTCGGCGTGAGATTTCCGGATATGACTCATGTATATGATGTTGAGCTCTCCGATATTATCAGGAAGACAGCTGCTGAGGATGGTATCGATCTGAAGGAAGGTGTTTATCTTCAGACAACAGGACCTTCTTATGAATCACCTGCAGAGATCCAGATGTTCAAAAAGCTCGGAGCTGATGCAGTTGGCATGAGCACAGTTGTTGAGGCGATCGCAGCACATCATGCAGGACTTCGTGTAGTTGCTGTATCATGTGTATCAAATATGGCGGCAGGCATATCACCTACTCTTCTCACAGAGGAAGAGGTACTTGAAGCCGGTCGTGCAGCAGCACCGATGTTCAAAAAGCTGGTTATCGACTCGATTCATAAATTTTAATGACAGGGTCAAAAGTAAAATAATAAAGACATTTATTTATAGGGGAGCCTTTTTGTCGACGAATGTCAAATCTTTAGATTTGAACAGGAGTTGCAACAAAAACGGCCATTCGACAAAATTTTGTCAGATATGAACTGACTATTACAGAGGAGGAGTATTACGCTCCTCCTCATTTTTGACGTAAAAGGAAAAAGCATATGAACACAAGAATCTATAATGCAAGAGTCCTCACAATGGACGGCGACACAAACATAATCGAAAATGGTGAAGTACTGGTAAAGGGAGATAGGATCCTATATGCCGGCTCTAAAGAAGGTGCGATCGAATATCTGAAAAACAGCACAGATACTATCATGTGGAACCGGGAGATCGATGCGAACGGTAACCTCGTTATGCCGGGATTTAAGAATGCACATACACATTCCGGAATGACATTTCTTCGTTCTGCGGCTGATGACATGAAGCTTGATGACTGGCTCACACAGCAGATATTCCCGAGAGAAGCACTTCTCACTCCTGATGACGTGTATATCGCTACAAAACTTGCGGTACTTGAATATCTGACAAGTGGTGTTACTGCCGTTTGCGAAATGTACCTTATGCCGGAAGTCATTGCAAAAGCCATGGAAGAAAGCGGTATGAGATGTGTTCAGTGCGGTGGCATGAATAATTTCTCACAGAGTCTGGAACTTCAGAGAAAGTGGTTTAAGGAGTTAAATAAAGAGAATTCTTTAACATCATATCGTCTGGGACTTCATGCAGAGTACACAACTTCAAAAGAGCTGCTGGAGCAGACGGCTGCTCTTGCGAAGGAATTAAAAGCTCCTGTATACCTGCATAATTCTGAGACAGAAGCCGAGGTTCAGGGATGTAAAGACAGATATAATGGACTGACACCCACAGAAGCATTGGATGAAATGGGGATGTTTGAGTACGGTGGAACATTCTTCCACGGCGTTCATGTGACAGACCATGATATGGAGATCATGAAGAAGCATAATATCGCGGTTGTTACAAATCCTGCGTCAAATGCAAAGCTGGCAAGCGGGATCGCTCCGATAGAGAAGTATTTGAAAGAGGGTATAACCCTTGGAATCGGAACGGACGGACCTGCAAGTAATAACTGCCTCGATATGTTCCGTGAGATGTTCCTTGTGACAGGACTTGCGAAGCTCAGAGAGAATGATGCTTCGGCGGTTGATGCGGCAGAAGTGCTTAAGATGGCTGCTGTTGGTGGTGCTCATGCAATGGGACTCACAGACTGTGATTCACTGAAGAACGGTAAAAAGGCAGATCTCATCATGCTTGATATGCATGCACCTAATATGCAGCCTATCAATAATATCGTTAAGAACGTTGTTTATTCCGGATCAAAGAGTAATGTTCTCATGACTATGATCGATGGAAAGATCCTGTATGAAAAGGGTGAATTCAATATCGGAGAAGATCCGGAGAAAATCTATAGTGAAGTACAGGCAATAATCGACAGGATGCGTTGAAGCACGGGTGAGAGGAAGAGATGGAGACCTATACCATTCTATTTCTGGCAGTTGCATTTTTAATATTTCTTTACATAAAAGCCAGACGTGATGCCGTGATTCAGGCAAAAAAACTAAAGAACTTTCTAAAGGAGAACTTTGGAAAGAAAAGCAGCAGAGAATACGAACCGGATGAGTATGAACGTATTTCGCATCTGTATCTGCATGACAGGGAGAGTCATTCTTTTAGTGAAGAAAAATGGGAGATAGATGATATCACCTGGAATGACCTTAACATGGACAATCTGTTCATGGCGATGAATACTACCCAGTCACAGATAGGTGAGGAAATGCTGTATTCAATCCTTCGATATCCTGTAACGGATTCGGAAGAAGGAAATAAGATACTTAAAGAAAGAGCCAGAGTTATCCGCTACTTCGAAGAGCACGAAGAAGAGAGAATTTCTTTTCAGACCGCGTTCAAGACGATGGGGCGCATTCGTAAGTATTCCCTTTCGGATTATATTGGATTTTTGAAGGAAGTACGTGATGAAAAGAACTACGGACATTATCTGAGTATTGCTTTCGGTCTGTTTTCGATTTCGATGATCTTCCTTATGCCGCCGGCGGGCTTTGTACTGATATTGGTTGCCACGGCGGTGAATGTTGCGAGCTATTTTCATCGTAAAAATGAGATAACACCGTATCTCATCTGTTTTATGTTCATTGTTCGCGCGATGAGAGAAAGCAAGGAACTGTTGAACAAAGACATTCCGGAATTGTCAGAGTATCAGACAAGGATACGAGAAGACCTGGCGAGACTCAGTGAACTCAACCGCATGACCTGGCTTCTGATGTCAGGCCGAAGCCTTACAGGCAGCATTATGGAAATACCGATGGACTATATGAGGATATTTTTCCATCTGGACCTCATTAGATTTAATGATATGCTGGCGGTGCTCAGAAGAGAGGAAAGTGCTCTCGGAGATCTCCTTCATGTGACAGGTTATCTGGATAGTATGATAGCGGCAGCATCCTTTAGACATATGCTGCAGTACTATACTGAGCCGGAATTTATCGATGGTGATGGAACCGGATTTGAGACAGAAGGCTTATATCATCCGCTTTTGATGAAGCCTGTTCCGGCAGATATTGATGCTAAAAGAGGTGTGCTTGTAACAGGATCAAATGCTTCCGGTAAGTCAACGTTCCTTAAGAGCACTGCGCTTGCGGTAATTCTTGGCGAAACAATAATGACGGTACCTGCCCAAAAATGCAGGATGAATCGATTTGCGGTCCTTACTTCCATGTCTCTTCGTGATGACCTCATGGCAGGAGAAAGCTACTTTATGGCTGAGATCCGTGCAATGAAGCGGATATTGGATGCAGTTAAAGAAAAAAAGCAGAATATCCTTTGCTGTGTAGATGAAGTACTTCGCGGAACCAATACAGTAGAACGTATTTCTGCCGGAGCAGAACTTCTACTCGGACTTAGTAATGAGAAGACTCTTTGTTTTGCTGCTACGCATGATATAGAGCTTACGCATATATTGGAAGCCTACTATGATAATTATCATTTCAGTGAAACTATAGTAAATGACAATATCACATTTGATTATCATCTGCTTCCGGGCAGAGCAGAGTCCAGAGATGCCATAAGGCTTCTCGGCATGATGGGATATGACCGTGAGATCACTGAGGCAGCATTTGGAATAAGTGAAGAGTTTATAAAGACAGGAGTCTGGCCCAGGCTATAGATTTGAAATGTGTCGGGGGCTATGCTAGACTATTAGATGTCGCTGAAACGAAATTACGTCAGATGACACTGAAAAACGCTTTGGAAAATGTTTTCGTAGCGGAAAAATCAGAAAGGTTAATACTGAAAGAATTAATGGAAATCAAGATTAAATATTTTACAGACAAAATCGAAAAGCTTCGCTATATTGACGGGAAATCTGACTGGATCGATCTTCGCTGCTCAGAGGATATCCATCTCTCAGCAGGTGAATTCAAGCTTATCCCGCTTGGAATGGCAATAGCTCTTCCTCAGGGATATGAAGCTCATATCGTTCCCAGAAGTTCGACTTTCAAAAACTGGGGAATCCTTCAGAGCAATTCCTGCGGTATCGTAGATGAGTCCTATTCCGGAGACAACGATCAGTGGATGATGCCTGTATATGCAACCCGGGACACTGACATCCACGTAAATGACAGGATCTGCCAGTTCCGTATCTTCGAGCATCAGCCGGCATTTTCTTTTAAAGAGGTTGAACATCTCGACGGACCGGACAGAGGAGGGTTCGGCTCAACTGGGTTAAATTAACCGTTCAACTGCTTGGCTTTTCACTTGATAGCACGTCATAAAAATCCTCGACGTAGCTTACTACGCCTTCGTTTTTAACATATAGGAATTTCCAATGGAATTCCTATATGTTAAAATGCACTACGTGCATTGGATGCGACGCGCGCGGAAAGGAAGAGCCTTCGGCTCCCGCGCTTGCGCGACGAATCCGGCTTTGCCGGATTCTTTATTCAAGCACTCTCAACCGATCATCCTTCGCATTAGAACGGCCGTAAAGACTTTTACTTTATATAGAGATACTTTGGAGCAGAGAGTTTTCTCTGCTCTTAATTTTACTTGGAGAGATTATGAAACGTACACCGAGACAGACAATTGAATTTCGGTATTATGATATGCCGGTGGAGCATTATGTGCTGCCGAAGCTTGGTAAGGGGTGGGAGCAGCAATATGGTATTGCCGAGTCGGGCAAGCTGCATTTCCATAATTATCTGGAAATCGGTTTCTGTTACCATGGGCGCGGGAAACTGACCATTTCGGATCAGGTTTTTAGATACGGTGATCAGATGTTTACAATTATTCCCGCAAATATTCCGCATACTACGGAAAGTGATCCTGGCAACATATGTAAATGGGAATACCTGTTTATTGATTCGGATTCTTTTATCCGTAATGAGATGAAGGATTGCAAGATACCATCAGATGAGATCATACGTATCGTGAATAAGCAGGGGATTTTTCGTACTGCTGAGAAAAATGCTCACACGGCGGAACTGATCCACCAGATAATCGAAGAGTGCAGAGCAGAGGCACCGTTTTATGAGGAAAGCTTAAAAGGGTATCTCAGAGCGCTCATCATAGATATACTTCGTATGGATCAGGCACAGGAAAAAGTTAATAATAATGTTCGGTACAATGATTTTGTCGAAAAGGCTACGGGATTTGTTAAAGATCATTACGCCGAGGACATAAAAGTAAAGGATATTGCGGAGTACTGTGGGTTAAGTGAGAGCCACTTCAGGAGAATTTTCGAAGAGATCACAAACATGAAACCAATGGACTATGTAAATATGGTCAGGATTGATGAAGCCTGCATGTTGTTGGTCAAGGAAAATATATCCATGCAGGATTTGGGGAAAACAGTCGGATACCAGACAGCGTCCAGTTTTAACAGAAATTTCCGGCATCTCACGGGGATGTCTCCTCTGCAATGGAGAAATAAAGAAACAAAGAATGGAAAAAACAGCCTGAAACATTATCATATTAGTGCACTTAAGGGCTGGGAGGCACAGGAATGACAGATTATAGAATAGTAAAACAGGTTCATAGAAAAGTAAGAAATAGCAGTAAAGTATTAAAGACGATAATGCTCATATGTATCGTGATATTCATGTTGAGTGCGATCATCTTTTCGCGTGGATTTATGCTTCCGTGTTTTCTGATGACAGCACTGTATGTTTTTTATGATACGGTAGCATGTAAGGAATATGAATATGTACTGGATGATCGTGAATTATCCATATATATGATCCTGGGACGCCGTTATCGCCTGACCAGGCATAATCTCGATCTGGATCAGATGATTGTACTTGCGCCTCATGACAGCAATGAGGTTTCTGCATGGAAAAAGGGCGGGATCGAGAAAATAAAGAAATTTGACTATACATCCTATGAGGACAACACCCCATATTACACAATGATAATTAACGAAAACAACGAAAAAATCAAACTTCTGTTGGATTTAGATGACGAAATTCTCGAAAACATTAAGAGAAAATATCCAAACAAAGTCTTTAGATAAGCGGTTTGCGGGACAAATTAAACATAAAAAGTCGAATTTGCACATTTTTAGGTTATAAATGCAAACAAACCATGTGATACTTCGAGTACAATATGTCCTGTTGAAAGGGAAACGGAATGAGCCGTTAACCAACAATACGACGTGTAGTACGGAGGAAAAGTATTATGAAGAGAAAAGTAGTTTCAGTACTTCTTGCAGGTGCAATGGTTGCATCTCTCACAGCTTGCGGTGGATCAGGTTCATCTGCAACAGCTACAACAGCAGCAACTGGCAATGACGCAGCAGCAACAACAGCAGACGGTGCAGCATCACAGGCAGCTGTAGCAGACGTTGCTTCTGAGGATGAGCACACACTTTCAGTTTATGCATGGGATAAGAACTTCAACATTCCGGCTCTGCAGGCAGCAGAAGCTGATTATAAGAAGAATGTTGATCCTGATTTCAAGCTGAATATCATTGAGCAGTCACAGTCTTCTGATGTTGAGACAGCTATCACAACAGCAGCAAGCGCAGGTGATTTCAGCACACTTCCTGATATCGTTCTGTTCCAGGATCACTGGATCCAGAATTTCGTTACAAACTATCCGGATGCATGGAAGGATCTTTCCGCAGCAGACATCGACTGGAGCGATTTCGGAGCTGAGAAGCTTTCATACTCAACTATCAACGATGTTCACTACGGTGTTCCGGTAGATAACGGTACAGTAATCTTCGCTTACAGAACAGACCTTCTTGAGCAGGCCGGCTACTCCATCAAGGACGTAACAGGTGTTACATGGGATAAGTGGATCGAGATCGGTTCTGATGTATATGAGAAGACAGGTAAGTATCTCCTTTCCATGGATGGTGATGGAAACGATCTTCCTTACATGATGCTTCAGGCAGAGGGCAAGTCACAGTTTGATGAAAATGGTGATCCTCAGCTCACAAGCGAAGATGTAAAGGCAGTTGTAGATGTTATCACACGTGCACAGCAGGCTAATGCTCTTTACCTTGCAAATGACTGGTCCGATTACACAGATCAGACTATCGTAGGTGACATGGTTGCAGGTGTTATGAACGGTAACTGGATCATCCCGACAATCGAGCAGGTTACTGAGAACAGCGGTAAGTGGGAGATCACAACACTTCCTACACTTAAGGGCGGCGAAGGCTATGCTTCAAATGGTGGTTCTTCTCTTTACGTAACAGCTAACTGCAAGAACGTTGACCTTGCAAATGACTTCCTTGCAAAGACATTCGGCGCAGGTTCTATAGAGACATATGATGAGGCTCTTACAAAGGGCGGTGTTATCACATGTTCTACAAAGGCAGGTTCTTCTGAGGTTTACAACCAGGGTGTTGAGTACTTTAACAATCAGCCTATCTACTCCACAATCGTTGAGTATGGTACACACGTTCCTGTTGTAAAGCAGTCTGACTTCCACTACACAGCACGTGAGCAGGTTGCAGCAGCTATCCAGAATATCCTTGGCGGTGCAGACATCGATTCTTCACTTAAGGATGCACAGGATCAGCTTCTCTTCGCAATGGGCAAGTAATTAATACGGATCGCGTGTCGGTCTGACACGTATCTGATCGGGAGGAACCGGTCGTAATAACATCGGTTTCTCCCTTTTTATTTCAATATTATCAAGTTGAATTTGCAATAAATTCCCAAATAAAAACACCTCGAAAAAGGGGGAGAAGAAATTGGATACGAAGAAAAAAGGCTTTGGCCTCCTTGCTAAACAGCGCGCAGCAGGCTGGGCTTTCCTTACACCCGCAACGCTTTTAATCTTTATCATGAGTTTTTACCCTATGGTACAGGCCTTTATCATGTCATTAAAGACAGGCTCCAGTGCCAACATGCAATGGGGAAATCCTATTACATATAATTATGCTCGAATGTTCCAGGATAAGCTGTTTCAGCGTTCCATCGGAAACACTTTCCTGTATCTTATAATTGAAGTTCCGATCATGCTGATCTTTGCTGTACTTCTTGCACAGCTCCTTAATGAGAAGCATCTGAGATTTAAGGGAATCTTCCGTACATGCGTATTCCTTCCCTGTGCAACATCTCTGGTTTCTTACGCATTGATCTTTAAGTCTCTTTTTGCAACACAGGGTCTTATCAATACTGTGCTGGTTCATCTTGGAATTTTTTCTGAAAACTACAATTTCCTTGGCACACCGGCAAGTGCAAAGGCTGTTATCATCATCGCTCTTATCTGGAGATGGACAGGATACAACATGGTATTCTACCTTGCGGGTCTTCAGAATATCGAGTATTCAGTATATGAGGCAGCTAAGATCGATGGTGCTACAGGATGGAAGACTTTCTGGTATGTTACAGTACCGCTTCTTAAGCCGGTTATCGTTATGACATTCATTATGTCCATTAATGGTACACTTCAGCTTTTTGATGAGTCTGTAAACCTGACAAAGGGTGGTCCGGCAAATACGACTATCACAATGTCACATTATATTTACAACAACTCCTTTGACGGAGTTGCAAACTTCGGATATGCCTGCGCAATGTCCTTCGTAGTATTCATAATGGTTGCTATCCTTGCTGCTATTAATATGAAAGTAGGTGATACACGTGACTGAGGTTAAGATGAAAAAGAATAAGTCGGCTATACAGAGACGACTGATACCAAGTTATATATTTCTGACTTTCTGGTCACTGATCTCTGTATTCCCGCTTTACTGGATGATAACAGCTGCTACCAATACAACTGTAGAGGTTGCCAGAGGTAAGATCTGGTTCGGAACAAACGCTGCAGAAAACTTTAATAAGCTCATAAGTCAGAATGATCTGTGGGGATCAATGGCAAACTCTTTCAAGTATTCGATAGTACAGACTCTTCTTTGTCTGTTTGTCTGCTCACTTGCAGGTTTTGGATTTGAGCTTTACCACGATAAGATCAAGGACAGACTCTTTGCACTGCTCCTGCTTGCAATGATGGTTCCTCAGGTAGCTACCATGATCCCTCTTTTCAAGATGGCATCCGGTATGAAGCTCCTGAATAGTGTATGGGGATTCATTCTTCCCTCCATTTCTACACCGTTTATGATCATGATGTTCCGTCAGAATTCACGTAATTTCCCGGTAGATATCATGGAAGCGGCCAGAATGGATGGTCTTAGCGAAGTTGCTATATTCTTCCGTATGTATCTGCCTGTTATGAAATCAACATATGCAGCTGCAGCAGTTATCACATTTATGAATGCATGGAACTCATATCTGTGGCCGAAGGTTGTAATGCTGGATAACAGCGCGCAGACAATGCCTATGCTTATCGCAAACCTTGCAGCAGGATATACCATTGACTATGGTGTGTTGATGATGGGCGTTCTTTTCTGCTCAATACCGACAATGGTCATCTTCTTTATCCTTCAGAAGCAGTTTGCAGAAGGTATTACCGGTGCGGTTAAGTAAGACGTACGTTAGATTCAAGTAAATCAGTTGTTATTTATGAGAGGAGAAAAAGGGCTGGGGACATTCTCTCCAGCCCTTTTAATACGAAAAAATGGCTACAAAGTTTGATTTTAAGATCGTCGCAGATCCGACAGTATTCAAAGTAAATTGTCTGCCGGCACACTCCGATCATGTCTGCTACAGAAATGAGTCAGAAGCAGAGCAGGAGAGAACAGCCAATCGCAGATCTCTGAACGGCCTTTGGAAGTTTTCATATGCTGTTAATCCGGCCTCTGTGATCGAGGGTTTTGAAAGTCTTGATTATGACTGTACCGGTTGGGACAGCATCCGTGTTCCTTCCAATATGCAGATGGAAGGATACGACAAGCCGGCATACGTAAATACACAGTATCCGTGGGACGGCAGAGAAGATATCAAGCCGGGAGAGATTCCCACAGAATATAATCCGGTAGGAAGCTATATCACATATTTCAATATTCCGAAAGAATGGAAAGACCAGCCGGTATGCATTTCTTTTCAGGGTGTTGAATCAGGCTTTGCCCTGTATCTGAACGGACAGTATGTGGGATATAGCGAGGATTCCTTTACAGCATCAGATTTTGATCTGACTCCTTTTATTCAGAAAGGTATTAATAAGCTGGCAGTACGAGTATATAAGTGGACAGCATCCAGTTGGCTTGAGGATCAGGATTTTTATCGTTTTTCCGGAATTTACAGAGATGTATATCTTTATACGGTTCCTTCTGTTCATCTTTTTGATCTGAAGATCCGTGCATTGCTGGATGATGCGTATAAAGACGGTACACTGGAAATAACTCCTTCATATACAATTGATGGCTGTACACAGGGACTTAAGAAGTCCGGCGGACGCGGAGTTTACGGTACTACAGAGTATATCCTGTCAAGAGAAGGGGAAGAGGTTCTTTCCGGTGAGGTTCCCACAAAGGCAGATACAGTTATCCGTGAAAAGGTTGGATCACCGGATCTCTGGAGCGCAGAAAAGCCTGCACTTTATGATCTGACTCTTTATCTTAAGGATGAAAAGGGTGAGATAATCGAGGTTATCCATGAGAAAGTAGGATTCCGTCGTTTTGAAATGAAAAACGGTATCATGTGCATTAACGGAAAGAGAATTGTTTTCCGCGGTGTAAATCGTCATGAGTTTTCCTGTGATACAGGACGGACACCGAATCCTGATGAGGTACTGTCAGATATCCTCACAATGAAGCGCAATAATATCAATGCACTTCGTACATCACATTATCCGAATGCATCCATGATCTATCGACTTTGCGATGAGTACGGTATCTATATGATCGCTGAGAACAATATGGAAAGTCATGGATATTGGGATAAGCTTTGGAGAGAAGATCTTCCGTACAGCGAGGCTCTTCCGGGTAATCGTAAGGAATTTCTGCCGATGCTCCTTGATCGCGTAAATTCCACATACGAAATTGATAAAAATCATCCGTCTATCCTTATCTGGTCTGATGGAAATGAGTCCTATACAGGTCAGGATATACAGGATATGACAGATTATTTCCACATGAAGGATCCTGACAGACTGGTGCATTACGAGGGTGGAGACCATGATCCGGATGATCATTTCCCGGATAGCACCGATATGTATTCTCAGATGTATTCGACCGTGGACAGGATCGAGAAATTCCTCGCTGCGCCGGAGCATCAGGATAAGCCGTTGATCCTCTGCGAGTATACTCACTCAATGGGCAATTCAAACGGAAATATGTACAAGTACATTGAACTGTCCGACCGTGAGCCTCGTTATCAGGGCGGATTTATATGGGATTTTGTAGACCAGTCTGTTCGCAGAAAGAATCGCTATGGTGAGGAATTCCAGGCATACGGCGGAGACTGCGGAGAACGTCCGACTGACTATGAATTTTCCGGAAACGGTATCCTCGACGGAACACGTAAGCCCTATGCAAAGATGCAGGAAGTTAAGGCATGCTATCAGCCTCTTGATGTAAAGGTAGACGGAACAAAGGTTACTATCGTAAACCGTAATCTTTTCACAGATACAAGTGAGTATGATTGTGTAGTTACTGTTGAGCGCGAGGGTGTACTTATTAGCGAAGAGCAGATAATGACAAAGGTTCCGCCTCTTTCTGAGGGTTCATACAATCTGCCGATACTTAAGGAAAAACAGGCAGGAGAGTATGCAGTAACAGTTTCCTTCAGACTTCATGAGGATACTGACTGGGCTGAGGCAGGTTATGAGATCGCTTTTGGTCAGGGTGTTTATACTGTTGCTGATAAAAAGAAGAAAGCTGATGCTGACGAAGCATCAGATTACAGCGAATCACTTCTCGTTGTAAAGAAGCCGGGTAAGTTTAAGGTTAATAACTGCGTGCACAATGTTGGCGTGCAGGGTGACGATTTTGACATCCTTCTGTCAAAGCTCAAGGGTGGTATTGTTTCCTACCGTTATGGCGGAAAAGAGCTGATCGATGCTATCCCGAGACCGAATTTCTGGAGAGCTCCTATCAGCAATGACTATGGTAATAAGATGCCGGCTCGTTACGGTGTCTGGAAGCTTGCGAGCCTGTATCAGGACTTCACGGATCCTTTTGCAGCTCCTTACACATTATCCGATGAGGATAAGAAGTATCCGATCGTAAAGGAGACAAAGGAATTTGTCGATGTCACATGGAAGAAGTATCTGCCGACAGTTCCTATGAGCGCATGCTTTGTAACCTATCGTATATTCGCTGATGGTACCGTTCGTGTGATCATGGACTATGATCCGGTTGAGGGACTTCCTCCGATGCCTGAGTTTGGATTTATGTTTAAGATCGATGCAGACTATGATCACCTCACATTCTACGGAATGGGACCGGATGAGAATTACTGCGACAGAAATCATGGCGCGCGTCTCGGAGTTTATGAGGTAGATGTAAAGGATAACGTAGAGAAGTACCTCGTTCCGCAGGAAACCGGTAACAGGACCGGCGTGCGCTGGGCAAGGGTTACAGACTACAGAGGCCGCGGAATCGAGTTCAGAGGTGCTGAATTTACAGAGAGCGGAGATCCTATGGCTTCCAAGTCTGGAACATTTGAAATGTCAGTAACTCCGTATACACCGGAGCAGCTCGAGGAAGCAGCACATGCATATGAGCTTCCGAGGGTATTCAACACGGTTGTACGCCTGTCACTTAAGCAGATGGGCGTAGGCGGCGACGACAGCTGGGGCGCAAGAACACATGATGAATTCCTGCTTCCGACAGACAAAAAGCTGCAGTTCGCATTTGAATTTAAAGGAATATGATCCACGTGGACGGGGGTGTTGGTCTATAGACCAGCACCCCCGTCCACGTAGTCTGCTGAAAAGGAAAGAGACCTTCGGCAGAACCAATCTGTGCCACGTGTGATGCAGGCTGTGCCAGAAGTATTGTACTTAGCGGGCTTCCGGGTAAAATTTGTTTTATCAGATGGAGGTACGATATGAGAAGGAAAAAACTTTGGACAGGACTTGCGTCACTTACAGCCTTTTTACTTACGTTTTCAATAGTAGGAACAAATTGCATGTATGGCTACGCAGGAACAGTAAACGGAGCGCTAGGAATACGCACCAGTAAGGTTGTGAATGAAGACGGAGATACTTCAGACACAACATATTATGAAAGTGAGTATGGTGAGCTCAATTCGGAAAACTTACAGAAGCTTATCGCAGATACTTACGATGAAAGTGTTCTTGAGGAAGAAGAGGGAGCGGTACTCTTAAAAAATGAAAACAATGCACTTCCGTTATCGGAAAATGAACACAGCGTAACACTCTTCGGACACGCATTTGCACAGCCTCTCTACAAGGCAGCATCTGCAGGTTCAAACGGTTACAAGGGAGAATACTGTATCGATCCGTACACGGCATTCGAAAATGCAGGTTTTGAAATAAACAGCACACTGATGGATGCATATAAATCCTCAAAGACAGAAAGAGGAACCGGTGCTTTCGATTTCGTGTCACAGACCAGCAGCATCCTCTCAATGGGAGAAGAAAACAAAGCATTTTACACATCGGATATAAAGTCATCCTGGGAAAATAACTACAATGATGTCGCTATCGTGATGTTTGCAAGAGAAGGCGGTGAAGGTGTGGAGCTGGCAACGGAAGACTCAGAAGGAATAAGCCAGTTGTCTCTACATGAAGATGAAAAGAATCTCCTGAAGATGATAAAAGATTCCGGCAAGTTCAAAAAGACCATTGTTTTATTAAATACAGGTAATCCAATGGAACTTGACTGGCTTGATGAGTACAGCGTAGATGCTTGTCTGTGGATCGGTGAGCCCGGACAGAGAGGATTTGAAGGAGTTGTAAATCTTCTTACCGGTAAGGCTGATCCCAGTGGACATCTGACTGATACATATGCTGCAAATTCGCTTTCATCACCGGCAGTAGTAAATGCCAGCGGAAATAATCAGACATGGACAAATATTGATGAAGTGCTGTCAAAGACTACAGAAGGTGAAAATGATATTTCATACTATGATGCGCAGGCAGAAGGAATCTACGTAGGATATAAGTATTACGAAACGAGATATGAAGATGCTGTCTTAGGTCAGGGAAAGGCTGACAGTACTAAAGGATCATCAACCGGAAATGCGTGGAACTATGCAGATGAAGTGACCTATCCCTTTGGATACGGACTTTCCTATACTGAGTTTGCACAGACACTTGATAGTGTAGAAACAGGGGAAGATACCGTTAATGTAAAGGTAACGGTGACAAATACAGGAAGTGCAGCGGGAAAGAGCGTAGTTCAGGTTTACGCGCAGACACCGTATGGTGATTATGAAAAGCAGAATCATGTAGAAAAGTCTTCCATACAGCTTTTGAACTTTGCAAAGACCAGGATGCTTGAACCGGGACAGAGTGAGACTCTTGAGATAAGCTGCGATAAATATCTCCTTGCAAGCTACGATCATACAAAAGCAAAGAGTTACATCATGAGTGAAGGAGATTACTATATCTCGATCGGTACAGATGTGCATGATGCGTTAAATAACATCCTCGCATCAAAGGGAGCAGAAGCTCTCATAGATGCTGATGGATCTTACGTAAAAGGAAATGCGGGTAATACGTATACGTGGAAAGAAAGCTTTGACAGTGAAAAATATTCTG
>CAMVTN010000003.1 GCA_947170415.1 uncultured Lachnospiraceae bacterium
TTCCCTCATAGGTTCTGGTCGTCAGAAATGCTGATGCCGTATAGATCGTCGTAAAAAAGAAATTCATAATGCCGCAGAAAAACAGGAAAACTGCCGTTTTTCCATAATTATCCTTAAATAACTTCTTTCCTATCCGGTAGTATATAAGATTCGACATTATGATCGTCACAGCTTCCATTACAGTTTTCGTCCACAAAAGAGGATGAACGCCTGTAAGCTTGCACATTACCGCGTCATTTAAGGTATATGTCGCAAAAAAGTAACGCATCTCAAAGTGATCCTGCCACATTCCTGTATAAGGATCATAGATATTCAGCATATCCGTCTGAAGCGAGGTTGTTGCAGTCGCCACGTAAAATGCCGCATCAAGCGTAAACTGATACGCATGAATGATCACAATAAGTTCTGCCAGTATCAGAACGGCTGCTACACACGCAAATCCCCAGTGTTCTGTCAGAAACCGTCCTATTTCTCTTAACTTTGGCACAAAGAGCCTGCGATTTAAAAAGGCTGCAGCTATGATCACCACTACCAGGATCACCGCCCATATTTCAGACAGAAGCGAAAGCGGCCGCCATTTTAGCATGATCGGGACACATACGAGTTCAAAAGTCAGATAGTAAATAAAAAAACCCGTTATAACAGAAACGGTCGCTGAAAACGGACGGTCTTTCAACCGTCCGGTCACCAGCGAGCCGAATGCTGCATAAAGTATAAAATTCAAAATTATCAGGGCTGTCAGTATCAGAAGCTGTATCATGAATCCGTCCTGTCAATTTCCATTATCCGAAACCGTTGATCCTGCTTTATCCTGCATCTCCTGCATGGATTTCTCCATGGATGTGATACTGCCATAAAGAGTATTGATCTTTCGGTTCAGCGTAAATATAGCCCCGATGGATACCACTGCATATATCGCAAAAATGATATATCCGGTGATCAGAATCTTCCATTTTTTCCGATTATCCAACAGGTCCTCCTCTGTTCCGGCCGCTCCACCTGTGTGAATCTCATCATTTCCACCGGAAAATCCTCTGCGCATCATATCGAGCAGAGTATTTAACGGTCTTTCCGTCAATCCCGATGTCAATATCAGAAGCGTACCAAGCACAACCAGAACAATTCTCACGATCATTTTTTCAGATCCTTTTCATCCTGTGAAAGGTACCACTCGTACTCTCTGCGGATACCTTCTTCAAGGTCAACCTTTTCTTTCCATCCGATAGAATGAAGCTTTGAAACATCGCAAAGCTTTCTGGGCGTTCCGTCCGGCATATCGGAATTCCATCTGATCTCACCTTCAAAGCCTACAACCTTCTTTACAAGCTCTGCCAGGCCCTTGATAGTGATTTCTTTACCTGTTCCGATATTCACATGCTGCTCACCGCTGTAGTTCTCTAAGAGGTAAACGCAGGCATCAGCCATATCATCCACATACAGGAACTCACGAAGCGGAGAACCTGTTCCCCAAAGCTCTACATATTCAGCATTTGCCTTCTTTGCATCGTCAAACTTACGGATCATAGCCGGCATTACATGGCTTGTTTCAAGATTGAAATTATCATTCGGTCCGTAAAGATTTGTCGGCATGCAGCTGATAAAGTCATCGCCATACTGTCTCTTGAAGAACTTGCACATTTCCATTCCGGAAATCTTTGCAATAGCATATGCCTCATTTGTAGTTTCAAGAGGTCCTGTCAGAAGTGCATCCTCCGGGATCGGCTGAGGCGCCATCTTAGGATAAATGCAGGAACTTCCGAGAAACAGAAGCTTCTTTACATGATGATCATGTGCAGCTTTTATAACATTGCACTGGATGATGGAATTAATGTAAATGAAATCAGCAGGATATGTCTGATTTGCATTTATTCCACCAACATGAGCTGCTGCGAGAACAACATACTCCGGCTTCTCTTCTTCAAAAAAGCGAAATACATCTGCCTGGTTAGTAAGATCCAGTTCATGATGTGTACGACCAATAACGTTTGTATAGCCTTTTTCCTCAAGGCTTCTGACAATGGCAGATCCTACAAGTCCACGGTGACCTGCCACATAAATCTTTGCATTCTTTTCAATCATCTTTATTTAGCCTTTTTCTGTGATGCGAGATATTCTTCCGGTGTCTGACCTGTGATCTCCTTCATATCTGCATCCATCATCATCTTAACAAGACCCTTGAAATCTGTCTTTCTCTTCCAGCCAAGTTCCTTCTCTGCACGGCTTGAATCACCCCAAAGGAGCTCAACCTCTGCCGGACGGAAGTACTTCGGATTAACTTCTACGTAAACCTTTCCTGTTACCTTATCGTAACCCTTTTCGTTTACGCCGGTGCCTCTCCATGCAAGCTCGATTCCAACAGCCTTAAATGCCTCTTCAACAAACTCACGAACAGCATGTGTCTCGTTAGATGCAAGAACATAGTCGCCCGGCTTTTCCTGCTGAAGGATTCTCCACATACCTTCTACATAGTCTCCTGCGAAGCCCCAGTCACGCTTTGCGTTGAGGTTTCCGAGCTGAAGAACATCCTGATCTCCCTTTACGATATGAGAAACAGCCTGTGTGATCTTTCTTGTAACAAATGTCTCACCACGACGAGGTGACTCATGGTTAAAGAGGATACCATTGCAAGCGTAGAGACCATATGCCTCACGATAGTTTACTGTGATCCAGTATGAGTAGAGCTTTGCTGCTCCGTACGGGCTCTTCGGATAGAACGGAGTCTTTTCTGACTGCGGAGCTGTATCCGGGATACCTCCGAAAAGCTCAGATGTAGATGCCTGATAGAATCTGCACTTGATACCATTCTTTTTGATAGCATCAAGGATACGGAGGGTACCGATACCTGTTGTCTCAGCTGTGTACTCAGGAACCTCAAATGATACACCTACGTGTGACTGAGCTGCGAGGTTGTAGATCTCTGTAGGCTGGATCTGCTCGATCAGTCTGTTAAGGTTACTGGAATCAGTCATATCTCCATAGTGAAGGAAAAATGTCTTATCCTTAAGTTCCTTGTTGTAGTAGAGATGGTCAATTCTCTTTGTATTGATGCTGGACTGTCTTCTGATGATACCGTGTACCTCATAGCCCTTTTCCAGAAGCAGGTCTGCAAGGTAGGAACCGTCCTGTCCTGTGATACCTGTAATAAGTGCAACGTTTCTCATAAATAATCCTTTCATAACCGAAGCCTTTTTATACGACTTCAAACACCTCAGAACAGCTGCTGCCGTTCAATTACATTTCGTCAATATATTCTCTGATGGCATCCTTCCAGTCAGCAAAACGGAAATCACCGGTAAGACGCAGCATATAATTATCAAGGATAGAATATGCCGGTCTGTCTGTGCTCTGGGGATTCATCTTTTTATACTCTTCTGTTGTAACGTGATTTACCTTTGTATTCTTGCCGGCAAGTCTAAAGATCTCTTCTGTGAAGTCAGCCCAGTTTGTATCTCCCTCACATGTTCCGTGGAACAGACCATAATTGTCTGTCGGAAGAAGATAGTGGATCGCCTTTGCAAGTTCCTTTGTGCTGGTAGGTGTTCCGAGCTGATCCTTTACAACGCTTACTTCATCATGATTCTCACTGAGTCTGAGCATTGTCTTTACAAAGTTCTTGCCATCTCCATAGAGCCATGCTGTACGGATAGTAAAATATCTCTTTGCAAAATCACGCACGAAATTCTCGCCTGCAAGCTTTGTCCTTCCGTACATACTTACAGGTCCTGTTGTATCAAACTCTGTATACGGGCGATCTCCATCACCGCGGAATACATAATCTGTAGAGATATGCACCAGTTTTGAATCTGCTTCCGTAGCCGCGATCGCAAGATTCCTGGGACCGAGTGCATTGATCTTATATGCCAGATCCCCTTTTGTTTCCTGTTCATCAACCGCTGTGTAAGCAGCGCAATTTATGATTGCGTAGGGTTTCAGCTCTTTTGCAAGAGAAATTACCTGATCCACGTTTGTGATATCCAGTGCGTGGATGCCTTCACCCTCAGCTACATCAGTATTATAGATCTCATACTCAGTACTTCCGGCAAATTCGCGGTTTACTGCTCTTCCAAGCTGACCGTTGCTTCCTGTAACCAGCAGTGTTTTCATGATAGCTTTATCCTCCGCTCTTTTTAACAGAAAGCCCAATTGCCTCCTGTCCCATGATTAACTAAGGTATTGTACCATCTTTTGTCAAGGTTGTCACTGTTTGTTAAAAACTAGAATAAAGTGTATCCTATTTATGGTTACTGTTCACTCGCTTCCAGCTCGCTCACGTAACGGATTTTGCCAATTAAATCGCCTCCGGCGATGGGCAAAATCCAATGGCTTTTCATCTTTCTTGGTCGTAAACTCCGCAGCGTAGTGCTCCGTTTACGTGTGAACTGTTACTATTTATGAACAAATCAGGCTCTGCCTGAAAAATCATAAGGAGCTCTTTATGACCCGTAATAATGCTAAAAATCCGTTTTTTGAGTTTTTGGATAAAAACCGCATATCTCTGATAATCGCGCTGATACACTGGATCATCACTTTCTTTACGGATAAATTTGTTTTCACAGTTTCACCCATAACTGAACCACTGAATTATTTTCCGTGCAAAATCCTGCTTTTTATCATGCTCTTCGCGATCTGGAGAGCCGTTATCAGACACACGCCTGAAACTATGAGCATCCTTAAGTATGCTGCTATCTACTTTGTTCCTATAATTGCCGTACTTATTTTTAAGCTCCCGGAAGGATTTCTTTCAAACGACGAGACACTCATATTTCAGGAAGCATCAAACCTTGCGAGCTACACCTGGTTTTATTACATAACCACGTGGTACTACATTATTTCAATGATGCTTATCCCTGCATGGTTCGGACCGATCCTCGTCAAAGTGGCCATACAGCTTCTTGTATGCGGATACGCAGTGCACAGGCTTTCAAAGTATCTTTCTGCCAAATACGGTATGATCCAGTATCTGGCATTTATGATCCCGCCTGTGCTCGCTTATACTACATCGGCACATCGTATCCCGGTTTACTTTTTGCTATATCTGTTTTTACTGTTCACACTGCTGATGGATAAACTTGAGGAAAAATCCATCACACGCGCAAAGCTTCTTTGGATCTTATTTCTCGGCGCAGTCCTTACCCAGTGGAGAACCGAAGGAATTTACTTTGCAGTCATACTGCCGATACTTTTATTCCTGACATATCCCGAACTCAGAAATAAAAGAAAAGCTATTACACTCATAGTTTCTGCGCTTATCATCCAGTATATCGTAGCCATACCGCAAAACGGTATCCTGCCAAACCGCATGGACGACAAAGCCAACAACCGCATGGGTCCTTTTTATGCCTACACCATCACAAATATGATGCGACATGGTCTTGACCGCGACAAAAATAAAGACGACCTCGAAAAAGTCGCCCATTACCTTGATCTCAATACTATCGATTCTATCAATAATGACCTTGGAAACATAAATTATGAAGATGTTCTCATCCTCTATTATCCAGGTTATACAGGAAAGATAGATACTGCCACAACGGAAGATTACGAATTATACACCGAAGGGTGCAGAAACATATTTATAAACAACCCTGATGTCCTCCTAAGAACAAGGATCGGCGCTTTTGATTACGCCGCTACCCCTTATGACATCAAGTGGGAACAGGGCGGTATTAAGGGATTTGCATTGTTTATTGTAAGTATCGTCAAAACCATCGCCTATAATCTGTATATCCCGCATATTATACTTGCTCTGCTGTGCCTTTATAGTCTGATACGGAGACGTTGGTTTACTTTCTTCATGACAGGTGGACTTATCGGTCACTTTATTATCGTTTTTATCCTTGCACCGGCATCATACTTTAAGTACTATTTTCCAATATACTTCACAATGTACTTCTGGTTGATACTTATCTTCATAAACCTTTTATGGAACCGTTTCAATCCTGACAAGAAGTTTTCATTTATCCAGTAACAAAAACCACGAAAAAATTAAGCGGAGCTGTGAATCTTTCATCACAGCTCCGCTTTCCTTTTGTTTTATTCGCCGAGTCCGCTCTCGATCGCACTAACCAATCTTTTCAGAGCCTCACCCTCATCTTCGCCTTCACAGACCAGTTCGATTTCATCGCCACATTTCACACACGCTCCAAGAACACTCAAAACACTCTTTGCGTTTGCTGTGTTCTCACGAAACCTGAATGTGATCAATGACTTGAACTCCATGGCTTCCTTACAGAGTATTCCTGCAGGGCGAAGGTGAAGTCCGGTCGGATTCTTTATAACGACCTTCTGACTGACCATATCGCATTTCCCTCCAGTCGATTAATATCATAGGTAAGCTTTTGTCCGATTGTTTGCGATAGTTTTTTCACTCACCTATTTTTGCCGAAAGTTTCAACATTTTTGATAAACAAATTATATCATTTCCCGGCAATTTATGCAATTTAAACATAGTATACTGTATGCATTATTTATGATTCGGAATTATATCACTGTTTTTTCGATCAGCATAGCCAGCTTCTGTGCATCTGCATCAATAACCTTCTGATCCTTACCCTCGATCATTACACGAACAAGTGGCTCTGTACCTGAAGGACGGATGAGGATCCTTCCCTCTCCGGCATACTTCTTTTCAAGCGCCTGGATCGCATCTTTGATCTCAGAATACTCCAGATACTTATCTTTTTTGTGTGTAGGTACCTTTGCATTACAAAGAGCCTGCGGCAGTACTTCCATGACTTTTGCAAGTTCAGATAGCTTCTTTCCGCTGAGTTTTATCACCTCCAGTAGATGCAATGCTGAGAGAAGACCGTCTCCGGTAGTATTTTCATTCAGGAAAATAATATGACCTGACTGTTCTCCACCAAGAGATGCTCCGATTTCTCTCATATGCTCAAGCACATATCGATCTCCAACCTTAGTCTGATCAACGCGGATTCCCTTTTCTTTACCCATGAGAAGGAAGCCAAGATTTGTCATTACAGTAACAACGATCGTGTCTCCGCTAAGAGTTCCCTGCTCCTTCATGTGGTTTCCGATGATTGCCATTATCTCGTCACCATTCACCACGTGACCATTTTCATCTACAGCAAGGAGACGATCCGCATCACCATCAAATGCAAGTCCGACATCCGCTTTTTCCATTACAACTCTTGCACACAGTTCTTCCATGTGTGTCGATCCACAGTTACTATTGATATTTGTACCATCCGGCTGAGTGTGGATAGGTATAACCGTAGCACCAAGTTCCTGAAGTGTCTCGATCGAAGTAATATAAGATGCGCCTTCCGCACAGTCAGCAACGATCTTAAGACCTGTAAGATCTGTGCTGATCTGACTCATGGAATGATTGATATATTCTTCTCTGGCATCTCTTCTGTACTTGATCTTACCAACACCTGAACCTGTAGGCTTCGGAAGGTCCTTATTTCCGTTACGGATATACTCTTCTATGCGATCTTCCATCTCATCTGAAAGCTTATATCCATCACCGTTGAAGAACTTGATTCCGTTAAATTCAACAGGATTGTGTGACGCAGATATAACAACACCTGCATCAACCTTATATTTTCTGGTAAGATATGCGATTGCCGGTGTAGGCATTACACCTACATATACTGCATTTGCTCCAACAGAACAAATACCTGCCATAAGCGCATTTGCAAGCATATCTCCTGATATACGGGTATCACATCCAACCATAATAGTAGGACGATATGAATGTTCCTCAGTAAGAACGTAGGCGCCTGCCGCACCAAGCTGCATCGCAAGAAGAGGTGTCAACTCTGTGTTGGCAATTCCTCTTACACCGTCTGTTCCAAACAATCTAGCCATAAATAATCCTTTCAATACTTCTGCCGTTCTATCCGGCTATTTTTCAAATATTAGTCACGGGCCACAGTCTGGCTGTCATCAGTCTTTTCTGTTTCGCCGTGCTGATCAGAATTTGATTCATCCGAATCACCATTATCGGATGTATCGCCATCGCCTTTCTGCAGCAGTACTTTAACTGTTGCATTCCCCTGAGTCACTCCACCGGGAAGGCTCAGTACCACGTTGGCATCATACAACTCAGGAGTAACATTTCCCTCAGAATCCGTTGATACACCGGAAAGATCTGCCGTTCCTGTAATACCGGACGGCACAAGTGTATTCAGAACTGATGAAAGTCCCTGAACATCTACTGTGAACACTCCTGCAGCATTTTGGAATGAAGCAGTCATTCCCTCCGGAACATTTTCCAAAGTCAGATTCGAAATCGGAACATTAAGAGTCTTGTTCTGCGCTGCTTCAAGTTTTACTGTAACAGCTACTTCCGACTTTGACGAATCTACAAGATATATTCCACTCGGCAGATATCTGCTTATATCTACGGTAACTGTCACATCACCTGTCGCGCCAGTAATATCTACTGCGCTTTCCGGTATCGAAACCGACTGGACAGATGAAAGAGTTTTCGAATCACCTGTAATATCTATGGTTTTAACAGATGTCTCTACATTTCCCGTAGCAGAATACCCTGATGCAGGCGTACCTGTATAAGCCGCAGTGAGAGAAACGGTCTTAACCTCCCAGATATCAACTGTTGCACTTGATTCCTTAACCGACATGGTAAGTGCAGATGTATCAACAGGTTCTCCCTTTTCATTTAGAAGAACAACCGGTTCGGTTGTGTGGATCTCGCTTGTCATTCCGGAAACATTGACTCTCACAACAGCCTTTGCTATTTCCGAAACAACCGACTCCGGTCCCGAAATCCTGACAACATTTGTAGTCAGTGATTTACTTCCCACAGTATATCCATCCGCCACATCCCCGGTCGTTTCTACCTGAATCTTGTACTGTGACTCTTTCAGATCTTCGATCATCACAGTGGCATATTCCTGTCTTGGTGTGATGGACTGTATCCTGTCCGCATACCTTGTTGCCTTTACTTCGATCGGTACGCGGTTACCTTCCAATTCAGTCATATCTATCGTAGCTTTAAAATTATCCCTCGACAATTCCGAAAGAACTGACCTTTCCGCACGAACACTTATAGATATCATACGGCTCGAATCCGATAGTTCAAATGCTTTTCCGCTTTCTTCCATCACAGATGCATTTTCGATAGTAACCGGTATGGATGTGAACGGAAGTGTCATCACAGGATTATCTATGCTGACTACCACCAGCCATAACAAAAAGGCGAATAGAAGAGAAAGCAGCTTTATTCCGGGATTGGAAGTAAGTTTTTTTCCAAACTCCCTCATCGTCTGAATCATGAACGATCACCGCCCTTTCCTTTCCAGAAAAAGAGGCGACGCTCTTCCGGAGTCTTTCGAACCTTATTCTGAAGTTTTGTCATGCGGGTGCGGACAAACTCTGCATCAACCGCCCTAAACAGCTCACCCTCGTACGCTATTGATACACGTCCCGTCTCTTCGGATACGATTAGTGTCAATGAATCCGTAACCTCAGATATGCCAACGCCTGCTCGATGGCGCGTTCCCAGTTCCTTTGAAAGCTCCATATTATCCGACAAAGGCAGATAGCACGTAGCCGACACGATCCTGTCGCCGCGGATTATAACAGCTCCATCATGGAGCGGCGTATTGTGCTCAAAGATATTAATGAGAAGCTGACTCGTTACTATAGAGTCAAGATCGATACCGGTCCTCTCGTATTCATCAAGAGCATCATTCTGGGCCAGGACTATCAATGCCCCGGTTCTGGCTCTTCCCATTTCATAACATGCCTTGATGATCTCATTAACTGTCTTGTCCGAAAAACGTTCACCTGAACTCGGTGATACATTAAAAGAAATGAAGGACCGAAAGATATTCTTTCTTCCAAGTATGTCCAATGCCTTTCTGAGCTCCGGCTGAAAAATAACAACAACCGCCATAATGGCTACATTCAGTGCATTACGCACCAGCCATATGATCGTATTCATCTGAAATACGTAAGCTACCAGAATAAAAAGAACGATCACAACTATTCCGCGGAGCAACGACCATGCCTTTGTATTCTTTATCCAAACAAGTACTTCATAGATAAGAAATGCAATAATCAGGATTTCCACATAATCCGTTGTGACCATTCTCGGTATGGAATCAAACGATATGAACTTTTCGAGATAACCAACAAAATTAGCGATTCCAGTCATGAATCCGTCCGTCTGCGTTCTGTACGTTCAAAAGAGCGTACCCTGCTATCTACTGTGCCGCGTCCTGCAGAACTTATCTTCTTTACCGTTTTTTCCGGTGCAGAAACAGAAAGCTTTGGCACAGCTTTTACATAATAGTAATATTCATCATCTTCAAACTGCAGATATTCCGTTCTGGTATAGTCCACTGCAAGGAAGAAAAATTCGATAGCATATGCGATAGCAAAAGATACGATCGCGCCCAGCAGCAGGAATATCAGATTCATCTGCAGATCATATATGAAGTCACCGGCAAGGAAAATTATCACATTTACTATGGATCCTGTCGCAAGAGCAATGATCCTGCTGTAATTTATCGACAATCGTCTGATCAGATATACCACTATTACAGTGACCATAAAAGCTGCCACAGTAACCCTCATTGACCGGTTTCCTATAATCCCATTCACAAGAACTCTCACCTGATTCACAGCCGACTCTATATCAGCTCCCGCAAGCGAAGCATTATTATCTTTTACATAACCTACGGTATAGTAAACGATTGCGCCGCACGCTACTGACACAGACGACAGTATATTGCCTCTGAGTCCTGACACAAGAGGCACCGTCGCAGGTATATTCAATGCACAGGCAAGAGGTGTCAGAAGCACTCCCAGACCATCCTTCGGTGAAAATCTGAAGTACATCAAAAAAAGCAGTACAAACAAAATTAACACAACACCTGCGCAAACAAGTGAAAGTTTATAAAGATGGAGCACGGTAAGGCCCGCTGCAAAAACCATTATCGCATTCACCGGCAATATAGAATTTACCAGTGCGATGACAATGACCGGCACCGGGCTATCCAGTGCTTCCATATATCCTATGTTTTTATTAATAACCGTGTAGGTGATCAGTGCCAACAGGAATCTCAGCGCAGGTGTTATGAACACCTCGTACTTTGCATAAAACTCCTTAAGCTGGTTCCTGACCAAAAGTAAATTTGCCATAATTATTGTCTTTCATATAGTGATCTAAGCTTTTTCAGTGCCTTCTGATAGATTTTGACATCCCTGTGTGCCTGTGTATATCTGTAGGAATACAGGATATATGCAAACAACAGGTAGATCAGAAGAACTACCAGGTATTCCCTGAGATATCCTTCCGCCAGACCAACAAAATCTGTCTCATAAAACTCGGAAATAAACTCATCAAGACGGCAGAACAAGCGGATCCCAACGATCAGCACAAATGCCAGCGTAACCGACACCGCAGTCTTCAGCATATGAAAGCCAACATAATCGCTACGGAAATACTCTGTGATTGAAATGGACTTCTTTCCTTCATTTTCTTCAAAAGAAGCCATTCTGGTCATTAGTTTTATTCTTTCTTCATTCAGCATAAGCTGTTATTACCGGTTTCTCAGGAACCTCATCTTTGATCCGCTGTCAGCCTTCTTAACAGGCGCAGCCGGAGCCTCAGGTCCCTTTATGGAATCAGCAAAGCCATTTGCAACTTCCTTCTTACATTCATCGCAAAAACGTCCGGAAAGGATTGGCTTACCACAGTTCTCACAAGCGAGTTCAGATCCTTCAAGTGATTCAAATGTAAGACGTTCTTCTCGAAGCCACTGTTTGATCTGCGCAACCTCGACCTCGCATGCTTCTGCTGTAGCTGCGATAGATGTTCCCGGATTTTCCGCAATGTATGCCTTAACCGTCTGGAAAGTCTCCTCTGCTTTCTCCTGACACTGCTGACAGATTACCGGTCCTCCTATGTAATTAAAAATTCTGCCGCATTTCCTACAGTTCTTTACATTCATATTTTCCCTCTCACTTTCCCGAAGCAGGTCTTCCCAAAATCTGCCTCACCTTCAGACACCGTATCTGTTTATTCCCTTTTACAGATACCTGACAACAACTATCACAACGATACCCCGGAGCATAACGTAAAACCATAGACTTCCTGCACTCCTGCCCCTTTTAACAGAAATGCGATCTCATCTAAAGTACTCCCTGTAGTATATATATCGTCAATGACAATCACTCGCTTTAATTTTACATCACAAGAACTTAACTGAAAAGCCTTTTTCAAATTTTTGCGGCGTGCCTCACGGCTCAGCATTTTCTGCGGGGCAGTGTTCTTTCTGCGCTCTAAAAGCCCTGTTATCACGGGTATTCCGAGTTCTTTTGATAACCCTTTCGCCAGCAGTTCTGCCTGGTTGAAACCACGCTCAAAAAGTCTCTTTTTATGCAGTGGAACAGGTATCAGCGCCTCGGGACGCAGGGCTTTTATCTCACGACCTCCGATCCTTGCCATGGATTGTACAAAAAAATGTGCATATTCTTTTCTGTTCCCATATTTAAATCTAAAGATCGATCTCTGCATGGCATCATTGTATATAAATGCAGAAATGCACCTGTCAAATGTATGCGAGACCGAAAGACAGTCCCTGCAATACTCTGCAGTTTCCGAAAAAAGCCTTCTCCCGCATTTTCTGCAGGACGGTTCACTTACAGTTTCAAGCTCGCCTGCACATGCCTTACATATGAGCCCGCCCCTAAACGGCAGCACATTGTCGCAAACCGGACATCGTCTGGGATAGATGAGGTCCAACAGCAATTCGTGAACCCAGTTCAGTTTCTCTTTGATCCTTACATCTATGTTCTTTCTGACCTTACTCATCAGCCTCCTCTCCCGCCATATCGCCGCACGATTCTTTTATCCGATCCGTGAGACTTGTATACCTGACCTGTTCATGTGTATTGCCTATCATCTGCTCTATAGTTGCTCTTTTTCCGATAAGCATCACACATTTCTTTGCTCTGGTTATTCCTGTGTAAAAAAGATTACGGTTCATCAGCATTTCCGGACCGCTGAGCAGCGGCATAACTATAGCCGGATATTCACTTCCCTGAGATTTATGTATTGTTATCGCGTATGCAAGATCCAGTTCCGACCGATTTCCGGGCTGATATACCGCTGTTCTTCCATCTTCAAATCTGACCGTAACAGTTCCCATTTCACGGCTTATCTCGATAACTGTACCCATGTCACCGTTAAATATGCCGGTTCCTGTTCTTTTTAGAGCCTTTCCCTCAATTTCCTGACTCCATTCCTGCTGATAATTATTCTTTGTCTGCATGACCTTATCCCCGAGACGCAGCAGGCCGTCTCCGGCATCTATCTCTTCTTTATCAGGCGAAGGAGGGTTCAGCGCCCCCTGCAGACATCTGTTAAGATTCTCAACTCCGAGCACACCTTTCCGCATAGGTGTAAGAACCTGTATTTCCGAAGGTTCAGCTTTCACATACGGCGGAAGTTTTTTTGAAACGAGATAAATAATACCCTCGATTATCTTCTCTGATTCATTACGATCAAGGAAAAAGAAATCCTTGCTCTTATTATCCATAACCGGAACTTTTCCCGAAAGCACAGCATGAGCATTCATAACGATGTCACTCTGCTCTGCCTGCCGGAACACGCGGTTCAATGATATTGCGTGAAATCTTCCGGATGCGATGATATCCTTAAGCACTGCCCCGGGGCCCACACTTGGCAGCTGATGCTCATCTCCAACCATTATGAGTTTGGTTCCGACGGATATAGCTGACAGAAGCGCGTGAAACAGCCATATATCTACCATGGACATCTCGTCAACTATCACAACATCCGTTTCAAGTGGATTTTCTTCATTTCGCGCAAAGGACCGAAGCGATGTCTGCTGATCCGTTTCCTGTGGACCTCCCGAAACTTCCAGCATACGATGGATAGTCCTTGCTTCCATCCCGGCCGCTTCCGTGAGACGCTTTGCCGCACGTCCTGTCGGCGCTGCCAGCATCACATCCATTCCTTTTGACAAAAAATATCTCAAAAGAACTCTGATCGTCGTGGTCTTTCCTGTTCCCGGTCCTCCCGTCATTATAAAAATGCCGTTCTGAACCGCTTCTTCTACCGCATGTCTCTGTTCATCCGCAAGCGTAATATCATTCTTTGCTTCTATAGTCTGTATATCTCTTTCAAGTTCTTTTTCCGGAAGTTCTTCACGCAGATCAAGCTCAATGAGTTTCTTTGCGCTTTCTGCTTCCACCTGATAAAGAGATTTTCTATAGATCCTGCTTTCTTCACCCTTTTTCTTAACTACGATCCTTCTGTTCATCATCAGATCAGAAAGTTGTTCTTCTACCGCTTCCTGCTCTACCGCAAGCAAAGAAGCAGCCTCGGGCAGAAGTTTTTCTTTTGGAAGAAAGATATCTCCTTCTCCTTCTGCAAGAGTCAGCGCATACAGGATTCCCGAACGAATTCTGAAATCAGAGTGTCTGTCAATTCCCGCCCGCTGTGCAATTTCATCTGCAGTCTTAAAACCAACACCTTCCACTTCTTCCGTCATCTGATAAGGATTCTGGGCAATTACGGTGTAAAGGCGCTCATGATATTTTCCATATATTTTTTGAGAAAGGCGATTCGAGATACCATATTGCTGAAGGAACATCATCGCTCTGCGGATTCCGTTCTTTTCAGCAAAGGACTCAGCAATATCCTGTGCCTTATTCATGCTGATACCCTTGATCTCAGATAACCGCTCCGGTTCTTCTTCCATTATCCTGAAAGTTTCTTCACCAAATTTCTTTACTATTCGCTTTGCAAGCGCAGGTCCTATTCCCCTGATGCTTCCGGCTGCCAGATAGCGAAGGATCGACTCCGCATCCGTCGGTTCATGGATGGTGCACTTTTCAGCTTTGAACTGCTCACCATAGCGCGCATGATAAATAAAGTCACCCTCCGCATCCAGCTCGATACCTTCCTCAACAGCCTGTATCATGCCCACAAGGATAACTTCTCCATCCTCCGTTTCTAAATTCAAAACCGTATAACCATTATCGGGATTTCTGTAAATGATATGCTCAACCGAGCCCTGTATAGATTCCAAAATATGTACACTCGTAAAAATGGCGGCCATAAAATTGACCGCCACTTCTTTCTGTTAAACTTCTACTGTTTTTTCCTGCTCTGCTTTATCAGCTTCTTTCTCTGCTGCACGCTTTGCATCAACTTCTTCGATAGTCATGCCCTGATTGCGTTTCATCTGTTCAAACATCTGCTGGGCAAGGCCGATACTCTGTGTTGCTGTTGCCTGTGAAGCAATCTCCTGTGCAAGATTATCCTCCCAATAACTCCTGAGAGTAGAGGACGATCCTGATTCCTCCGATTCGTCTCTCATTATCGTTTTCTGTGCGCCCTTAAAAATCTGCTCGATAAAGTATTCTTCAAATCTTTTGCAGGCTTCCAGTAATTCCGTATCAGAGGAATTTTTGTAATCCGTTTTCAGTCCGGCAGTAGCTGATGTATCAATCGCATTACGCGCAACCTGTGAAGCATAGCTTGTTCCGATCTCACCTAAGGAAGACATATATAGTCACCTCCAGTCATCATCAGCTCTTAAGCTGATTTGCAAGCTGCATCATCTCATCCGATGTTGTTATAGCCTTGGAATTCGACTCATATGCTCTCTGTGCAATGATCAGATTAACCATCTCATTTGCTATCTGAACATTGGATGCTTCCAGATAACCTGCACGGATCTCAGACTTTGTCAGATTGTTATTTGTATTCTCATTTAATGCAGCACCTGAAGATCCTGTTACTGCAAATAAGCTGCTGCCAATCTTATCAAGTCCTTTTGCATTCTGGAACTGCCACAGACCGATGGTGATATTCATAGGCTTAAGCACGCCTTCATCATCCGGATACATAAGTACGCCATCATCTCCGATAGCAACCTTATCTGCTATATAATTGGCACCTATTGTGATAGGATTGCCTGCTGTATTAAGGACACGGAGTCCGTCTGATGTCGTAAGGGAAAGTGTTCCGGCGGTATTAAGAGCCCACACAAAATTACCGTTTCTGGTGTAATATGTAGTCCCATCTTCGCCTTGAATTCCAAAGAAGCCCTTGCCGTTAATGGCCAGTGCTGTATTACTATCTGATGCAGTGAACGCACCCTGTGTAAACTGCGATGTGATCGACGAGTTTCTGACACCCAGACCGATCTGCGAACCGATAGGCTTGTTTACACCATTTGCCGTCGTTGTTCTGGTCTGAATCGTCTGATAAAGAAGTGATTTAAACTCATTAGTCTCGGTTTTATAACCGGTCGTATTTACATTAGCCAGATTGTTTGCGATCGTATCAACATTATTCTGCTGGGCGATCATGCCACTTGCTGCTGACCATAAAGAACGTACCATAACTAATCCTCCTACCGATGCCAAACTCTAAAGCAGGTTCTCCGGACAAAACAGCCTATCAGCTGATTCTGCCAAGATCATTAGCTGCAATCTGAAGTGTACCGTCAACAGTCTTGATCATATGCTGATTCGCCTCATACTGACGCTGAATAGCGATCATATTGACCATTTCCTCCACCACATTTACATTTGACTGTTCCAGATAACCGGAAAGTACCTGTGTCGTTGCAGCTGTTTCTGTTGCACCATCTACCGTCTGAAGAAGATTCTCTCCGTACTTCTCAAGGTAATCATAGTTCTCAAAATCAATCACACCGATTGTTGCCTGCTGGGCATTGTTTTGGAAAATCTGTCCAAAACGATTTATATATACTTCCTGTGTTGGATCGAGCGTAATGTGATTACCATTAGAATCGAGAACAAAATCTCCGTCTTTTGTAACCAGATTTCCCTGTGCGTTAAGAGTAAACGAACCATCCCTTGTGTATTTAACGGATGTGTTTCCCGCTTTATCCGTAAACTCTATCTCGAAGAAACCCTTATCCGTAAGTGCCAGATCAAATGTATTGTCTGTTTCATGAAGTGCACCTATAGAATAATCGGTATAATTCTCTCCAATCTTTACACCTGGATTTGAAACTCCCATTCTTTTTGGAAGATAGTATTCAGATTTGTCCTTTATGTCGTATGCAAGTATATCACTAAAGGATTGGGATGTAGTTCCTTCTTTCTTAAATCCCGTAGTATTCACATTCGCAAGATTATTCGTCAGCGTATCCATTCTGTGCTGCTCATTGATCATGCCTGTGTACGCGGTATATAAGCCTTTTACCATATCCCAATCCCCCTATAATCATAAATTTATGATGAGAGATCGTCTCTATATCCGGCAAGGAACTCAACGTACCGTCCGGTTCCGATCGCTACTGCTGTCATCGGATCCTCTGCAGTCATCGTATTGATGCCTGTACGGTCAGCTATAAGTTCTTCAAGACCTCTTAAGAGGCTTCCGCCTCCTGTAAGTACGATTCCACGGTCTGCGATATCCGCTGCCAGTTCCGGCGGAGTCTTCTCAAGTACACCATGGATTGCTTCAACTATCTGGGAAGTAGTCTCACGAAGAGCTTCCTCCGTCTCTTCGCTGGAAACCTTTATAGTCTTAGGAAGACCTGTTACAAGGTCACGTCCACGGACATCCATATAATCTACTTCCGGCATCTTAAAGCATGTACCGATCTTGATCTTTAAGTCCTCAGCTGTTCTCTCACCGATAAGAAGCTTATGCTTCTTTCTCATATAACGAACGATAGCCTCATCAAAATCATCTCCGGCAATCTTGATGGATGTAGAAACTACAGTGCCCCCAAGAGAAATAACCGCGATATCGGATGTTCCACCACCTATATCAACGATCATGTTTCCGCAAGGTTTGCTTATATCGATCCCGGCGCCAATAGCCGCTGCGATAGGCTCCTCGATAATTGCCACATCTCTTGCACCTGCCTGATATGCAGCATCTTCAACAGCCTTCTGCTCAACTTCCGTAACACCACTCGGTACACAGACACTGATCCTCGGCTTACGCCAGATCTTCTTTCCTACAGCCTTCTCAATGAAGTGCTTCAGCATCTTTTCCGTAACGGTATAGTCTGAAATAACGCCCTGACGAAGCGGACGGACAGCAACAATGTTACCCGGTGTACGTCCAAGCATAAGTCTTGCATCCTCGCCGATTGCTCTTATTTTGTTAGAGTCACGATCAAAAGCGACAACAGAGGGTTCTTTCAGGACAACGCCCTTACCCCGAATGTAAACAAGGATACTTGCAGTGCCCAGGTCAATTCCAATATCAGTAGCGACCATTTTCGTTTTCCCCTTTCAGTGAATAACAATGATAAAGCGGAGCAAATTCCGCATTGAAAGCATAGTAAACTAAGCGTATAAAGCTACGCATACATTGTTATTATACCCAAAAACGTCGCTTTGACAATAAAATTTTATTAATTCATAAATTCTTTGTAATTAGTAAAATTTTATTAACAATTATCCTTTGTCCGCGCTCTTAATCATGTTTTTACATTATGTTTATCGACCGGATCTGCGAAAGCCTTTAGCTTTAGACTTCTTTTTTTCTTCGTCCTCCGGAATGATATGTTCTGTTTTTTCAGGCTGCGCTGCTCTTCCATCACGGTCCAGCATCCTCTTTATGTATGCCCCTGTATATGAAGCCTTTATTTTAGCCACGTCTTCCGGAGTTCCTTCCGCCACGACAGTTCCGCCGCCGTCACCGCCTTCCGGTCCCATGTCCACGATATGATCACCGCACTTTATAACATCGAGATTATGCTCAATAACAATGACCGTATTCCCGCTTTCCGACAAACGCCTGAGTATCGTTACCAGTTTCCGAACATCTTCGAAGTGAAGTCCAGTTGTAGGCTCATCAAGGATATATATGGTTTTTCCCGTACCTCGACGGCTAAGCTCCGTCGCAAGCTTTATTCTCTGTGCCTCTCCTCCGGAAAGTTCTGTACTCGGCTGACCGAGCTTCACATATCCAAGTCCAACATCATACAGCGTCTGTATCTTTCTCCTGATCGATTCGACATTCTCAAAGAACTTAAGTGCTTCCTCCACCGTCATGTCAAGAACTTCAAATATTGTCTTTCCTTTGTAATGTACTTCCAGCGTCTCCCTGTTATACCTCTGACCATGGCAGACTTCACACGGTACATATACATCCGGCAGGAAATGCATCTCTATCTTTACTATTCCATCTCCTGCACAGGCTTCACAACGTCCTCCCTTTACATTAAATGAAAAACGTCCCTTGGCATAACCTCTTTCTTTTGCCTCCACTGTTGCTGCAAAGAGATCCCGTATCTGATCAAATACACCTGTATAGGTTGCAGGATTTGATCGAGGGGTTCTTCCTATCGGTGACTGGTCAATAGCTATAACCTTATCGAGCTGTGAAACACCTTCTATCCTGTCATGATCTCCGGGTACGGTTAATGCACGGTTTAGCTTATGTGCAAGGCTCTTATACAGGATCTCATTTATAAGAGATGACTTTCCCGAACCCGAAACACCGGTCACCACTGTCATTATCCCCAGTGGAAGATCGACATTTACATTTTTGAGATTATGCTCTCTTGCGCCGCATATCCTGATCCAGCCCGTTGGCGTCCTGCGTTCTGCCGGAACCGGTATCGTAAGTTCACCGGACAGATACTTTCCGGTAATAGACTCAGGCACCTTCATGATCTCCTCCGCAGTACCCTGAGCCACAACTTCACCACCGTGCATTCCCGCGCCCGGACCGATATCCACCACCTGGTCTGCCTGCCGCATCGTATCCTCATCATGCTCAACGACGATCAGTGTATTTCCAAGGTCTCTCAGTTTCTTTAATGAATTAAGAAGTTTATCATTATCCCGCTGATGCAGACCTATACTTGGTTCGTCCAGTATGTAAGCAACGCCTACAAGTCCTGAACCTATCTGTGTCGCAAGCCTTATCCGCTGAGCTTCACCACCGGACAAAGAAGCCGTGGCACGTGAAAGTGTCAGATAATCAAGTCCTACTTCCACCAAAAACTCTACTCGTGAATGGATTTCTTTTATAACACGTTTTCCTATTATCTGCCGATGCTCATCCAGCTTCAGCTCATCCATAAACTCGAGAAGTTTTCGTATCGGCAGACTTGTCACTTCATATATGTTTTTATCTCCAACCGTAACTGCCAGAGATGTTTTCTTAAGCCTCTGGCCTCCGCAGGACTGACACGGTGTAACACACATAAATTTCTCATACTCGGCCTTAGCAGAATCAGAACCGGTCTCGCGATAGCGCTGCTCTACATTTTTTATCAGTCCTTCAAAAGGAACATCATAGACGCCTTCCGATCTCTGACCTTTATAATGCACTTTCATTACAGCACCATCTGTGCCATGAATAAATGCTTTCCGCACCTTTTCCGGAAGTTCTTCATACGGAGTATCCAAAGAAAACTTATAATGCTCAGCCATTGCTTCCAAAAGCGCATGGGTAAAACTTCCTGCATCTTTTGATGATGCCCACCCCTGTACCTGCACGCATCCTTCATTAAATGAAAGCGACTTATCAGGTATCATAAGGTTTTCATCAAATTCCATATGATAGCCAAGTCCCATACAGTCCGGACAATATCCGAAGGGATTATTGAATGAGAAACTGCGCGGTTCTATTTCATCTATGCTTACTCCGCAGTCAGGACAGGAAAAACTCTCCGAAAAATTCAGCGTCTCACCGTCGATCACATCTACCATCATTAGTCCGTCTGCAAGCGACAGTACATTTTCGATGGAATCCGTGAGACGACGTTCAATTCCGGGTTTGACTACCAGACGGTCTACTACGATCTCGATATTGTGCTTAATATTTTTATCAAGCGCGATCTCTTCCGTTAGTTCGTACATATTTCCATCTATACGCACACGGACATAGCCGCTTTTCTTTGCCCTGTCGAGGACTTTTTCATGGCGTCCTTTCCTTCCACGTACTACAGGTGCCAGAAGCTGGATCTTTGTCCTCTCCGGAAGCTGCATGATCTGATCCGCCATCTGATCTACAGTCTGTCTCTCGATCACCCTGCCGCACTCAGGACAATGCGGGATACCGACTCTCGCATAAAGCAGTCTGAAGTAATCATATATTTCTGTTACTGTTCCTACCGTTGAACGCGGGTTTCTGTTTGTTGATTTCTGATCGATGGAAATTGCCGGCGGCAGACCGCTTATAGACTCTACTTCCGGCTTTTCCATCTGTCCGAGGAACTGCCTTGCATAGGACGACAGTGATTCCATATATCTCCGCTGCCCTTCTGCATAGATCGTGTCAAATGCCAGAGATGATTTTCCCGAGCCGGACAATCCCGTGAGGACTACCATTTCGTTTCGCGGGATGTCGATGTTGATCTCTTTTAGATTATGGGCCTTTGCACCACGTATTTTTATGAATTGGCTGTAGTTTTTTGTAGCTTCTTTTTTTTCCATGTTTTGTCTCCAAGTCACGTGCCGATTGTATATGTTTTCTTGTCACGGCTCGGACAGACACTAAGCTCACGCACTAAGTGCTGCCGGCTGATTGTTCCAAGTAAAACATATACAACCTGCACTCACGCTTACACAAATAAACATTCGGAACAGACGTTTGTAAATGATATTATCACAGCTCCTACCCACAATCAAGTTCATAAAAGTATTCATTTTAATTATCGAACTTATGCACGCACCTGCTGTTATCCTTCGATACCTTTCATCATCCACCCCTACGAGCTGCCACAGCCGTCCACGGCGAGGGCAGCTTGTATAGTTATTTCTTGTAGCAATTAGCCGTATGCACTTAGTGAACACGATGTCCGAATAGGAAATTTTCGCAAGCTGTTTGAGATGCGAAGCATCGAGTTTTGCGAAAATTTCCGCTCTTATGAGGACACCGCGTGAGCTTAGTGCACTACGAGCGCGGAAAGAAATCACTATACAAGTTGTACTCGCCTGCCACTGTCTGTCCAAGCGCGAAGAAAAATAACTATACAAACTGCCCTCGCCTGCCGCAAAAACGAAATAACCCCGACGCTTATAAAAACGTCAGGGCTATAAATTAACCTATGAACTTTTTAACCATGTTTTCCGTATAAGAATTTGTCCAGCGTGTTACTGTGATGCCGCCACGCTTACTTGCGCGGAAGATCAGTGCAAGTACCTGCTGGAGATACTGCATAGTAACCTTTGAACTGAGCTTTGACTCACCGCTGGTACGATTCTGGAAAGCATACGGGATCTCGATGATCGAACTGTACTCACTCATTGCCAGTACTTCGATCATGATCTTCCAGCCAACCGGTCTGAGGTCTGCATTTGCGATACATTCCTTACGGAACATGAAAAGACCGGAAGTCGGATCACTTACTTTTCTGAGACACGGAAGAGCGATCTTTCCGATCCAGCGTGCTGTGCCGGATACAAACTTTCTGTACCAGTTAAGACCGCCGTCATCCCCACCGGGTATCAGTCTGCTGGGAATACAGAAATCTGCACCTGAACGAAGTGCTGCATACATAGGGCGAAGGATTGCAGGTGGATGCTGCAGATCAGCGTCCATACATGCAAGAAAATCTCCCTTTGCTATACGGAAGCCTCTGATAACTGCCGTAGCCAGACCACTCTCGTTAACTCTGTGCTCATAGCGAACACGGTCATTTTCTTCCGAAATCTTCTGAAGAACCTCCGGTGTCTCATCTGTGCTATCATCAATAAAAACTATTTCGTATTCAATTCCCTTAAGGGCATCACCGATCTGCTTAACCAGATTCTCTACGTTGCCCTTTTCATTAAAGGTCGGAACGACCACTGAAAGCATTTCCATTTTGTTTCCCTTTCGGTTGTTTTTTGTATTTCCCCACTTTGCACAACCTTTTTTATTATAAAGGTCACAAAATATACGTCAAGGATATTATTTCATAAACAGAACACACAAAATCTAGTCAATGTGACTTCGAATCATTATATGATGACACGAATTGCTCCGCTGCTGATCCAGTTCACGCAATTCTACGTAAATGAATTCAGATTTTCCCTGAGTTCCATCATCTTATCTCTGAGTTCCGCTGCCGTTTCGAAATCCAACTCTGCTGCAGCAGCTTTCATCTTCTTTTCAACCTTCTTTATGAGTTCCTCAAGTTCCTTCTTATCCATAGATTCGGGATCTTTCTTAAACTCATACTCACTCTTTGCTACAGACTTTGTAAGTGAGATAAGATCACGAACTGCTTTCTTTATAGTCTGAGGCGTGATTCCATGATCTTCATTATACTTCTGCTGGATCTCACGTCGTCTGGCAGTCTCATCGAGACATATCCTCATTGAATCCGTTATAGAATCCGCGTACATGATAACATGACCTTCTGCATTTCTCGCTGCACGTCCTACAGTCTGGATAAGCGATGTCGCAGATCGTAAAAATCCCTCTTTATCCGCGTCAAGTATCGCAACTAACGAAATCTCCGGTATGTCCAGTCCCTCACGAAGAAGATTGATGCCGACTAACACATCAAAAACATCCAGACGCATATCCCGGATTATCTCAGCTCTTTCCAGCGTATCAATATCAGAATGAAGGTAACGCACCCGTATACCTATCTCTCTTAAATAGTCCGTAAGCTGTTCCGCCATCTTTTTTGTAAGAGTCGTAACCAGTATCTTATTTTTCTTTTCTATCTCAGCATTTATCTCCTGCACGAGATCATCGATCTGACCTGCAGTCGGGCGAACATCGATAAGCGGATCCAAAAGACCTGTCGGCCTTATCAGCTGTTCTGCACGCAGCAGCTCATGCTCTTTCTCATAATCGGCAGGGGTTGCAGACACAAACAATATCTGATTAATGTGCTGTTCAAATTCGTCAAAGGAAAGCGGCCTGTTATCCTTTGCGCTCGGTAAACGAAATCCATATTCTACCAATGTATTTTTTCTGGAGAGGTTTCCGTTAAACATACCTCCGATCTGCGGGATGGAGATATGGGACTCATCAACAATTATCAGAAAATCATCCGGGAAGAAATCCATAAGCGTTGTCGGCGGAGTGCCTTCCGGCATGCCTTACATGGGACCTGTGTAGTTTTCGATACCGCTGCAGAAACCTGTCTCACGCAGCATCTCCATGTCAAAACGAGTCCTCTCGGAAATTCTCTGAGCTTCTATCAGCTTATCCTCCGAACGGAAAAACTTTACTCTTTCTTCCAGTTCTTTTTCGATACGGGCGATTCCTGCCTCCATCTTTTCCTTAGGCATAACGTAATGGGATGCCGGGAATATGGAAACCTGCCTAAGTTCTTCCTTAGGTTCTCCGGTAAGAACATCGATCGTGACGATCCTGTCTATCTCATCACCAAAGAACTCTACGCGGATAGCTGTTTCATCTTCTTCTGCAGGAAAGATCTCCAAAACATCACCATGTACACGGAAAGTTCCACGATGAAAATCCATATCATTTCTCGTGTACTGTATTCCTATGAGCTCATGTATGACATCATCCCTGTCCTTCTCCTGTCCAGGACGCAGAGACACGATCATCGCAAGATAATCATCCGGTGATCCCAGTCCATATATACAAGAAACAGAGGCCACGACTATAACATCCCGTCTTTCAGAAAGCGCAGCTGTGGCTGCGAGCCTTAGCTTATCAATGTTGTCATTTATAGATGAATCTTTTTCAATATATGTATCCGTCGAAGGGACATAGGCTTCCGGCTGATAGTAATCGTAGTAGGATACAAAATACTCTACCGCATTCTCCGGAAAAAACTCCTTAAACTCGCTATATAGCTGACCAGCCAGAGTTTTATTATGGGAAATGACAAGCGTTGGTTTATTGAGCGCCGCTATCACATTTGCCATTGTAAAAGTCTTTCCGGAACCGGTAACACCCACCAGAGTTTCACACTGGTTTCCATCCTGAAATCCCTTCACCAGTTTCTCGATAGCCTGCGGCTGGTCTCCTGTGGGTTTGTATTCGCTATGTAATTTAAATACGTTATTTTCTTTTCCCATTCTGGCCTCTTTTTGAAAAAAGCACTGTAATTCCAACGAAATTTCTATAAGTTATAAAACAAGGACGGGTCAGTAATAATCTTACCAAACCCGTCCTTGTATGTACATTATGACTTTATTACTTATCGCAATACTCTACTGCACTGTCACTTGCTATGCCGCCGAATATAACGATATCAGCTACAGCATTTCCTCCAAGACGGTTTCCGCCGTGAACTCCACCTGTAACCTCACCTGCCGCAAAGAGACCCGGAATAGCATTTCCGCTCTTATCAATTACCTCAGCCTTGGTGTCGATCTTTACACCACCCATGGTATGGTGGATACCGGGTGCGATCTTTATTGCATAGTAAGGAGCTACACTCAGGTCATTATCCATTCCTGTGTCACGCTCAAACTCTGCATCCTTCTTAGCAGCTACTGCCTTGTTCCAGGTATCAAGTGTCTCTGCCAGAGTTGCAGGATCCACATCGATCTGACCTGCGAGATCCTCGATCGTGTCACCCTGAACTGTAATACCGGTAGAAACATACTTTTCAATAGCCTTCAGACCATCTCTTAAGCGCTGATCAAAGATAATGTAAGCATAACCGCCAGTCTGCTCAAGTTCTGCCGCAGATACCTTATCACGTGTAAGCAGTTCGTTTGTAAATCTCTTACCTTCCTGATTTACAAGGATAGCTCCATCGCCTCGTACGCTCTCTGTGATGAGCATTGAAGTACCCTGCTCAACTGTAGGATGAAGCTGGATCTGATCGATATCAACAAGATCAGCACCTACTGCCTCTGCCATTACGATACCATCACCCATAGCACCGGGAGCACTTGTAGAAACTGTTCCCTTAAGGTCAGAACGATACTTAACGATCATATCCTGATTATTACCGAATCCGCCTGTTGCAAGGATCACAGCTTTTGCATTGATAGTATAGTTAGCTGTCTTTCCTTCAGCCTTTACACCAACAACGGCGCCGTCTTCAAATATAAGATCTGTTGCCCTGGTCTCATACATAACGTTGATACCAAGCTCATCCATCTTATTCAAAAATCTTGTTACAAGGAAAGCTCCGACACCGGAACCATCCTCCGGAGCATGAATACGCTGATTTGTAGCACCACCGGAGAAGCTTACCTTCGGAAGAGGTGCTCCGATGGAGTCAAGCCAGTCAATAGCTGCTGCGGACTTCTCAGCCATAATGGTAACCAGATCACGGTTGTTGATCTGATGTCCGCCTTCCATTGTATCCTCAATGAAAGTCTCAACAGAATCTTCTATTCCCTGTTCTTTCTGATAATGTGTTTCTGCTGCATTCATACCGCCTGTAGCCTTTGTTGTATTACCTCCGGCATAAGGCATCATTTCAAGCACGACTACTTTCTTTCCATTTTCAGTTGCCTTGATAGCTGCAGTCATACCTGCGCCGCCGGCACCGACGATGCAGATATCAGCATCAACTGTTTCCTCGCTCTTAGGAGCGTTTGCATCCACTGCTTCAGCCTCAGGAAGCTTGCTGATATCGCAGCCAGCCTGCTTCAGAGCATCCTGTAATGCACGTAAGATTGCCTTACTTGTAACTGTTGCACCGGAAATAGCATCTACATTTACAGACTGTGCTGCAAGGATCTTGTCCGGAAGCATTGATACTGCAAATGTACCGATATTTTCAGTCTCATGGTCTCCAGTTACATTTAAAGATTCAATATTGTTCTCTGTAACTTCGACTTCAACCTCAACATCGCCGCCGAAACCTTTTGCTGTTCCTGTATAAGTACCCGGGATAAACAGATTTCCGTCAGCAGCCTTCGGTCCTGATGCCACTTCCTGTCCACCTGCCTCGGCAATAGCCGCTGCCAGTGCCTCTTTTACAGCTGTACTGGTAACAGTCGCACCGGATACACCATCGATTTCTGCACTCTGTGCTGCAAGAATCTGATTTGCAAGCTCCGGGATTGCAGCTCCACCTACATCCGGAGTCTCACCGTCTCCTGTGATAACTGCATTTGTAATACCACCGTTATCACCAATTGTCAGTTCAAGTGCTACTTTGCCACCAAAGCCGTCTGCCTCAGCAGTATAAGTGCCCGGAGTATATGCGCCCTCTGCGTTCGCAAACTGCTCCGCCTGTTTATTGGGGTTATACGTTGGCTTAATAAATGCCACTGCCAGCAATACGATCACAAATGCCACAACAGCTATAGCATCGTAAATCCTTCTTGATTTCTCCACTTTTTATCCTCCTTTGCCTATTCTTTATACTTTTACAGCTTCTGTTAAAGCGGTTTAAATTCATATTTTGAATCGACTTTTTCAAGAAACATGGCATTTTTGCGTAGACGATAAACCGCTCCTCCCACAAGTTCGATCACTTTTGCGTCTCCTTTTGCACATTCGATATACGATTTGCAAAGTCTGTCAAAAGCATCTTCCTTCATCGGAACAAGATAGTCATGCTTCTCATGTTCTGTAGAAAGTACCGCAAACCCCTGTTTATTAAATCTGATCCCATAAAGTGTGCAGATCTCGATCCCGTTTGTTCCGTCTTCTGAAATACATGTAACCTTAAGTAGCATTTTCTCCTCCTCTTTCCCGTCCTCCGGATTCTTTATGATGTTCCTGTTTTATGGAGTACATTTTTGCATCTCCCTCATGTATGAGGCTGTCTATATCCATATCTTTGCCATTCGTCGAAACCTTACCGATGCTGACAGAGATCCGACTGCCGGTCGACCGGAACATATCCTTTACGGAATAGACCATTTTATCGCACTGAGCCTGCAACTCCTCTTCATCGGGAATTCCGTCGATTATCAGTGCAAATTCATCCCCTCCAAGCCTAAATGCCGTTCCCTGAGGGAATATCTCACACATTGCCTTAGCTGTCCGGCGTAAAACATCATCTCCTCTGTTATGCCCATAACTGTCATTGATCTCCTTAAAGTGATCAAGATCCATATAAAGAAGTGTCAGAGCTCTGCCCTGAAGTTCCTGCATGTAGTTGTAGAAGAATCTCCTGTTATAAAGTCCCGTCAGCGGATCAGTGTTCGCAGCCTGCAGTATCTTCTTTTCATAATTACGCTCCATTGTCACATCATGGAGCAGAACAAAATAACCTGCGCTGTTAAAGAAATAATCTCTGATCTCCTGCTCGATCACCACATAAATACGTTCTTTTCCGTCAACAACAGTAGTAAATTCCTGACTTACCGAATGCTTCTTTTCATTAGTTTTTTGTTCTGAAACCGCTGTGAGTTTTTCAGATTTCCATTTCCTGTAATCAAACAGAGCCAGATCCACACCGTCCATATGAAATGCCGCCTGAAAATATGAATTTACCTGCATGGTTTCCCAGTCATTGGTGCATATAACTGAAATCCGTAACATTATGCGCCACTCCAACAGTTCCGATCACATCATTATGCTTATCGAAGATCGGTGACTTGTAGGTAATGAAATGCATCATTCCATCCTTAGTCTTAACCGGTTCCTCAAACACCAATGTCTTTTTTGCCGTCATGACCTCATCTTCGGATTCGTTACACACAAACTCACCGGACTCATATTCTTCCGGTGAAATATCCCATATATAGTAATGTCCCCTGCCCTCTATGTCTTCACGTTCCTTATGGACTGTCCGGGCAAAAGTCTTATTTACAAGTATATGCGCTCCCTTTTTATCTTTTACCCATACCAGCTCCGGTATGTTGTCTATCGTAGCATATAAATAGGTGTTATAAACCCACTCATAAACCTCTGTTTTTATAAGCTTGATAAGCTTTTTAATTCTAAAATTTCTAGCCTCTCGGCTTTCTTCTTTCGGCCACAGCGCTGCGATAAAATCAGGAATCTCACGTTCTTCCGTTATATTTTCTATATATACCGGATAGTATCTGTAGCACTTGTCCTCAATTTCCCGACACCTTTCAATATCCTCTAAAGATGTCGATATCAAAATGACAATACTTTCCTTTTCATACTGTATATCATCGCATGTACTCACCGTCCGAATCCTGTATTCTGTGCCTTCGATCCGCGGCACGGAGTTCAGACTTTCCTCAAGTTCCATGGAATCAGATAGGATATATATAGTTATATCAATATTACCCAGTTTCATTCTAAAGCTCCCCTGCTGCGATCTGATGCAAACTGCCCATGCCACTATATGTGTTTGTATCGGCATATTTATGTCGGAATAACATATATTTTTTTGTATTTTTTACGCATCAAAAAGGGCTGCACTCTCTGTTACGAAAGTGCAGCCCCCGGCTTATTCACATGATCTACTTTTTACACAAAATTTTTACTTTACAGTTACTGTGCAGCTTCCGATCTTTGCTCCGTCAACATATGCTGTGATCTCTGCCTTTCCAGCAGAAACTCCGTATACATTTCCATCAGCATCGACTGTTGCTACACTTGTGTCACTGCTGCTCCATTTGATCTCATCCTTTGCATTCTTGACTTTAAGACGGCTCACTGCGCCCTTCTTGATAGTCTTCTTTGACTGGCTGAGCTCCGGAAGCTTTACCTTGAGTGAAGCGTTCACCACTGTATCACCAAACTTAACGGTGATCTTTGTGGATCCGCTCTTCTTAACTGTGATAACACCGCTTTCACTTATCTCTGCTACATCCTTCTTTGATGATGCGAATGATGTCGGTACTGCATATGTAGTACCTGTCAGCAGTTCTGATACGTTAAATGACTTTGTGCTGTTAACTGTTGTCTTTTTAAGTGCAGGGCACTCAACATAAATCGTTAATTCTTTATTTTCACCATTCTTTCCGACGATCTCAAGTGTAACTGTACCGGTCTTCTTGATAGTGATCTTACCGGACTTAGATACCTTCATGATCTTCTTCTCAGCCTTATCAAGAACATATTTCTTTACCTTGAAGGAAGGCTGGATCTTGTAACCCTTACTCTTTACAAGGACTACGTTATCAGAATTTTCATCAAGAACCTTTCCTGTAAGTACCTTAGGTGCCTTGTTCTGTGACTCGGAACCACTCGGATTCTCAGGTGTCGGATTTTCCGGTGTAGGTGTCGGATCGTCCGGTGTCGGAGTCGGGTCATCCGGTGTTGTTTCAGTAAACTCAACTTCACCGTTATAGAGCTGTGCGATCTCCTTTGTATTCAGTGTTCTGTTGAAGATAGTAAATTCATCAAGAGAACCTGTGAAGTACTCGCCGCTTCCCCAGTTTGCCTTACCGATCTGTACGATACCGTTCTCGCCAAAGATATCCTTCAGATCATAGATACTTCCAACACTTGAAACCTGCTTGCCGTTGATGTAGAGCTTAGAAGTGTGGTTAGACTCTACTACAGTTACCATCTTCCACTCGTCGCTCTTCTGGCTTGTGGTCTGAGCATTGCTCGGTCTGCCGCCGTTATTGTTGTATCTCTCTACTACAAGACTATTGTTTCTGATCGGATCGATAACACCAAGGTATGTCTCATAATTTGAGCTCTGAGCCTTGTCACTAGGTGCAGCATAGAAGCTCCACTTTGTTGTTCCGTCCTTCTTTGTCTTACTCCAGTAGTTGATAGTGATCTCTTCCTCACCTGTAAGAAGTGATGAACCATCCTTCTTTGTGAGATTCAGCCACTGTTCTTTACCGCTGTTCAGTGTCAGAGCCTTTCCGTCATGACCGTCTGTAAGCTCATATCCGTTATTGGACTCTGCAACTGCGCCCTTTCCTGCGAAGCCGTTCTCTTCATCATCAAATGAGAAGTGAGCGATAGCTGCCTCGTTAAGAGTTGTGTCAGGATTCTCGTTTTCCTTTTCTGCAGGCCACTTATCTTCGATAGCCTTCTTCTCCTCTGCAGTGATCGGCATTGCTGTACCGTGTCTCATTGTTGCAGGGAATGAATAGTCATCAAGCTTTGTAAACTCACCGTTGTTAAGATCACTTGTTACTGCCGGATAATATCCTGCGCCTGTGCTGTACTTATCAAGGAGAAGTACCCACTTATCCTCGCCGTTAAGCTTAAAGATAGTACCACCTTCAACACCTGTGTTCGTTGTAAGGAAGTCAGAATGAATTCTTGTCCAAGGTCCGTCAAGTGACTCAGCTTTTTCAAGGAATTCATAAGTTCCCTTTGCAGGATCTGTGTCTTCCATACGAAGATCGGTGCTTCCTGTGCTCTCAACCTTTGTAAGTCTGAAGTAAACTGTCTTTCCGTTCTCAGTTACAGGACATACGGAAGTATCGATAGTGCTGATATCCTTGCCGTCCTTATTCTTCTTACTGATCCAGATCTCCGGATCTGAGAAGTTCACAAAGTCGCGGGTCTTTGCATAGTAAACGTGCTTTATGCCATCCACATCAGATGACCAGTATACGTAATACTCTCCTGTTTCCTCGTTATAAGCAGCCTCAGGAGCCCATGCACAACCGGAATCATCTGTTGCTACTCTGATCATTCTCTGATCACTCCAGTTAACGAGATCATCAGACTCCCAGATCATGAGTGACTTGCTGCCGCTTGTTGCAGCTCTGTTCCACTTGTCAGATCCGCCGTTAAGATTGATAGAAAGATCTGTTGCAAGGAGATAGAATCTGTCTCCGTCAGCACTTCTGATGATAAACGGATCACGAAGTCCCTTTTCACCAAGAGTAGATGTGATAACCGGAAGACCATCATTCAGTGCTGTCCAGTTATAGCCATCCTTACTGTCAGAGAAGTAGATCTGCTCTTCCTGAGGATTGCTCTCGCTTCCTGTAAAGTGAGCGAAGATATAATCTGTTGTTACTTTTTCAGCTGGAGCTGCCTTTACAATTACTGTAAATTCACGAGTCTCGCTTACATCGCCATATGTTACGGTTGCAGTGAGCTTAACCTCTGTATCCTTATCCTTACGTGTTACCTTACCTGCAGCGATCTTTCCCTCTGCCTTATCTGTTACTACAGAAGTATTGCCGGACTTCCAGGTGATCTTTGATCCGTTCTTTCCTGTTTCAGGCAGATAGATGTTGCCGCGGATATTCTTTTCATCTACGATCTCAAGAGCTGCAGCGTCAGCCTTTACTCTGTCCTCGTTAGTACCTACTGTTACTGTCATGCTGTAGGTCTTCTGATCATTAGAAAGACCTGCTGTTTCCTTTGCCTCAGTATTGTTAAATACCGGTCTGCCGTCCTTTGACCATCTTACATATGCAAGATTTGCATTTCTGCAAGGATCGTAAAGCGGCTGGACATTAGCCCATTCCCACTGATCGTTGTAGCACTTTTCATCTCTTGAATGATATACAAGGATCACGTTGCCGTCTTTATCAGTAGTGAAGTTGTTGTGACCCGGACCATACTCCTTATCGAGGTCCTTTGTCTCAAGAACTGCACTAGGTGCTTTCTTCCAGGAATCAGGATCAAGGAGATTCTTTCCCTTGGTAGTTGTGAGCATACCCATGCAGTACTCAGGTCCTGTTGTGGATCCTGAGAAAGTGAGGAAGATCTTGTCATCCTTCATAAGGACACCCGGTCCCTCATCAATTCTCTGATTACCGTTTATTTCCCAGCTGTATTCAGGCTCAGTAAGAACAACTGGATCTGAAGCAAGCTTTGAAGGATCCTTCGGATCAAGCTTTGCGATCTTCAGGATGGAATCGCTTCCGCTGTTAGGCTTATAAGCCCATACTACATAATCAGTTCCTTCTACATTGAAGGTTGTCATATCGAGTGAGAATGCATCGAAAGAATCCTTGTAGCTTCCGTCTGCATTTGTCATACGAACAGGCGTTGTCCATGATTTAGGATTCAGCATGTCGTCCTCGTTGGTGCACTTTGTAATGTAAGGACGGATAGACCATACATTGCCCTTTTCGGACTGTCCTGCAAAGAACATGTACCAGCTTCCGTTTACCTTGTGAAGCTCAGGTGCCCAGATGTGGTGACTGAGCTCACCGTTTCCTGATGCCTTCCAGATGATATTATCTTCTGCATCTGCAAGTCCCTCAAGAGTCTTGCTCTTTCTAAGTGCCAGACGATCATAACCATGTTCAACATCATGATATGCAGGCCATGAAGCTGTGAAGTAGTAATATCCATCTTTCTCGTTATAAACGATGTACGGATCTGCTCTCTGAGCAATGATAGGATTTCCGAAGTAAGAAAGCTTACCGGTAAGCTTATGAGTTCCTACACCAAGCTTAGCTGTATCTGTTACTTTATTACCTTCTTCATCATACCAGACAACCTTTGCATCTGTTTTCTTGCTGCCGTCAGAGAAAGTGATCTCTGCCTTTGTATCAAGCTTAACAGACTCACCTGTCTTTACTGTGAGATCCTTGATCTCGCCAACCTTTACATCTGTTGCCTTTACATCTGATGTCGGAGCTACATACTTCTCTTCTTCTCCGCTCTCCGGAACGCTCTCCTTGCTTTCCTTGTAGAGTTTCTCTACCTCTGCATCTGTAAGCGCACCCTGGTAGATGCGTACACCATGTACTCCGCCCTTATAGAGCTTGTCACCTCTGTAACCGCTCTTACCGATGTATGCTGCGAGATCCTCACCGAATCCTGTTACAGTCATATCATCAGTCTTCTCACTGCATACTTTCTTACCGTCATAGTATCCCGTGATACTGTTAGAAGAGATAACCGTTGTATAAAGATGCCAGTTATTATCAGTCTTTGTGTCAGATACTCCTGTCTCTGTTGTCCATGGTGATCCAGCGTTTCTTGACTTGGACATTACAGACTTAAAGAATCCGCTCGGGTTGCAGGGATTCAGGATATGATAGAGTCCCGGCTGACCGCTGCTGTTCCACTTGCTTGAGTCCTCACCCATGTACATTGCTGCATAGTCACCGCTGCCTGTATCATTCTTGAGCCAGAGTGACATTGTGAGGAAGTCCTGTCCTACGAACAGTTCCTTCGGAAGCTCGATATACGCATTCTCATTTGCATTTCCGCCGGGCAGATACAGAGCACCATTCTTGATCTTTGCGCCCTTGCCCTTTATCACAGCGTTTAAGCCATCCTCTGCAGTATTCTTGATCTCTGTGCCGCTTGCAAGCTCTGTAAGTGCATCTGTATCATACTCTGCAACAAGCTTGGTAGGCTCTGTCTGTTCTTCGCTTTCCTTCGGAAGTGTGCGTCCGTACTTTTCGCCAAGTGCGTTGTACTCATCCTCTGTGATCTGGATTACAGTACCGTGACGCATTCTTGATGCAAATGAATATTCTGTAGAATTATATCTCTTGAATTCACCGCTTGCGAGACTGTCTGTATAGGACGGATAGTATCCGATACCGCCATAGTTATCAAGGAGCAGGCACCACTTATGATCCTTATCAGCATCATCATCATTGAAACGGAACATTGTACCGCCCTCAACATGCGCCTGATTATTAAGGAACTTTGACTTTAATCTTGTCCAGGGACCGTAGAGAGAATCGGACTTTTCGATCATCTCGAACTTGCCGCCCGTAGGATCGCCCTCATCAATGATTCCATTGTCACCTGCCTCTACCTTAGACATTCTGTAGAATACAGTCTTTCCATTCTCGTCCTTCTCAGAATTAATGGTTGTATCAATGATATCTGTTACATCACCATTCTTATTCTTAAGTTCGATCCATTCCTTTGTCTCTGAGAAATTGTAGAAATCACGGGTTGTGCTGTAGTAAATATGATGACGGCCATTTACATGTGAAGCCCAGAATACAAAGTATTCGCCTCTTTCCTCATCATAGAAAGCTTCCGGAGCCCATGTACATCCTGCATCATCTATTGAAACTCTTACATGGCGCTGATTTGTCCAGTTTACGAGATCAGTAGACTCGAATACCTCGATGTACTTACTTCCGCTGTTTACTGCCTTTCCCCAGTCTCCGCTTCCGTGGATCTTTAAGTCGGTTGCGATGATGTAGAATTTATCTCCCTCAGGGGAACGGATGATGAAAGGATCTCTAAGTCCCTTTTCACCATATTTTGACTCAAAAACGGGCTTGCCATTATTAAGAGCATTCCAGTGAAGACCGTCCTCACTGTCATCGAAATAAATCTGCTCTCCATCTGATAAGCCTTCGCCCTTAAAGTTTGCGAAAAGATAGTGTGTAGTCTTTTTCTTTTCAGCAGCCTTCCTTACAGTAACCTCGATTTCCTTTGTATCTGTTACTTCACCGTAGGTAACTGTAGCTGTGAGCTTTACAACTGTGTCTTTATCCTGACGGGTTACGACACCGGCTTTCTTCTCACCTTTATCCTTATCAGAGATCACTTCCGCATCAGAGGACTTCCATGTGATCTTTGAGCCCTTTTCTCCTGTCTCTGCGAGATAGATGTTTCCGCGGATATCATCTGCATTCGGAATCTCAAGTGCCTTCACATCAGCTGCTACGCGCTCTTCATCCGTAAGATTATTTTCTTCTTCCTCTTTTTCCTTAAGTGCCTTCTGAGTCTCATCAAGCTGAGCCTTTTCCTTTGCATAAAGATCAGCTATCTTTTCCTCAGAAAGTACTCCCGAATACACTTTATAATTATCCAGTGTCGCATTCAGGAACTCACCGTCATCCCAGTTTGCTTTACCGATCTGGAAAACACCGTCGTCTCCGCCGATGCTCTTTGAAAGTTCCGGCTGACCTTCAAGTGTGCCCTTAAGCTCTCCATTCACATAGAGCTTGGATGTGTCTTTGCTTTCTGTGATAGTAACCATCTTCCATCCGGAATAGTCTTCCTTTGATACGATAGTGGGCTTTCTGCCGTTATCATTATTCCATCTCTGTACTTCGATACTCTTCTTTGTGTCGATAACAGCAAGATATTTTTCGTGAGGGTATGATGGCTTTGCATTTTCTTTTGCTGCTGCGTAGAATGTCCAGCCCTGTTTTTCATCAGCTGTATTCTCTGCTTTTACCCAGTAATTAACGGATAATTCATCCTTACCGCTAAGTACATTCTTTCCATCTTCGCCCTTTACATCGAGCCACTGTTTCTCATTTACATCAAGCTTCAGTGCTTTTCCGCTTACGGCATCTTCTGTGAGTTCATAACCGTTCTGCGGTTTTGCTACTGCACCTGCACCCTTGAAGCCATCTTCATCATCAAAGTCAAATTCTGCTATAACAGAACTGCTGTCCTCTGATGTTTCTTCAGTTGTTTTTTCCTCCTTGGTTTCCTCTGCTGCTTCAGTTGAGGCTTCGGTAGAAGCCGACTCTCCCTTGTCCTCTTCTGCCTTGATTTCTTCTGCAGAATCGGACTCTCCTGACTTCTTTTCCGATGCCAGTACATCAGTTGCACCGACTGCGGTTCCCAGCGGTGACGCTGTCATCGCTGCCGACAGAAGCAGGACCATCAGTTTCTTTGTCCTTTTTCCCATAAAAAGACCTCCCATAAGATTACAATCCGTACCTACCTCTTCGCGTGATCTTCTCCCTTAATTAGACAAATATTAATCAAAGCATGTACGAATCTTAAGACAATCTTAACAAATCCTTTTATGTAGAACAATGTGTACGAGGTAATCTTGTTTATATTTTTATGCAAAAATAAGCGTTCTATGCACAACTAATTAAGTTAATGCATACAACGCTTAAAGTTTTTAGTATTTTTAAACAATACCAATTATTTTTATCAATAAGTCATTTTATCATTTAATACAACATACCTATACAAATGTGTATATCGGCACTCAACAGGTATGTAACAGCTTTGCATTTTTTTGTACATATCGACTTATCTGCCCCTTCTCCCACGTCCGAGAAAGAACATTTTTGAGCCGGTCCCCATTTCCTTTTCTTTTTCTGCTTCTTTCTGAGCCTTTTCAGTGTAATCCCTTGCTGTTCCTGCTTCTTTTGCAAATCTGTATTTACAGTCCGCGCAGAACCTTCCTGATGTGAGAGGTTTTCCGCAATGATCACAGGTTAATCCCGTGCCGGTTATTTCAACAAACTGCAGTCTTTCTTCTCTGAGCCACTTTCTTATCCTGTCAGGAGTGACTTCACAGGTTTCAGCTGTGATATAGAGCGTGGCTCCGGGATAATCATATAGAAAGTCTTTCACTCTCTGAAAAGCGCGGTCTTCGATTTTTTTGCAGTCCGGACATATCCGGTCACCGAACCCCGGATACTGGAACAGGTGGCCACATTCCTTACAATTTTTGAGAGAGACGTCCATGGCTTCTCCTATCTGTACACAGGTACAATAGTTGTTTTCACCTTGTGTATCGGCTTGTCTTAGGGGTGATCGTACATTGTGTTTTGTATAAAATTTAGTGCGTGATTAATGGTACGTTCAACTTTGAATAGTATATCCCGTCACGGCTCGGTAGTACGTGCCAGCGGTATAAATATCTCCTTCCGCGCTCGGACAGACACTAAGCTCACGCACTGTTCTCATAAACTCGGAAAAATCTGCGAAACTCGATGCTTACGCATCTCAAACAGTTCGCAGATTTTTCCTATTCGCCCAGTGTGTTCACTAAGTGCTGCCGGCTGATTGCTCCAGGAGATATTTATACCGCCGACACTTAGGCATCTGCACTCCACAGTAATACACTAAATTCCACGCTTCTAACGTGATTGAAACGTAAGTGCAGGGCATATATTTCTCTCTTGTAGAAATCAGCCGGCATCACTTAGTGAATGAGTTGACCGATTAGGTAATTTATGCGAACTGTTTGAGTCGCAACGCGACGAGTTTCGCAGAAATTACCGTTCTTATGAGGGCAACACATGAGCTTAGTGATGTCCGAGCGCGGAAAGAGAGAAATATATGTCATGCACGCCCCTGTTATGCAAAAAGAGCAGTGCATGATCACACTGCTCCTTCGAGACTCAGATAAAATGTATAGCCATCTTTACTGATCACGTATTCACTTTCTGCTGCTTCAGCTTTCTCGTTGTCTTTAAGGATCCTATACGCACTGATACGTCGCTCCAATCCGTCAATGACCACTCTGGGCTTCCCCATCACTTCCAGAAGATCATAATCCATTGCACGAAGAAAACGTGAAATATGAGCACCGTCCCACTCCGGATGCAGCAAGCCGTCTGCCGGTACGTCCTTTGCATAGCGGATCAAACGCCCCTCGCTTACCGGCTGAACCACTCCCTGTTTATCCGGTATTGACGATAGTGGCAATAGCTCTTTTAATGCATTGACAGCTTCCCTGTTAAGAAGTTTCAAGAGCTTAAGAGATGTTGTCTCATCTGTGACCGGTACAGATTTTTGTACGAGTATGTTGCCGCTGTCCGTTCCTGCATCTATCCTGTGCCAGGTTATACCAGCTTCCGTGTCCCCATCGTAGATCGTCCATGCTTCGGCATTTCTGCCCGGATGCGCCGGAAGCAGCGCGTGGTGGAGATTTACCATTACAAAATTATCTTTTTCGACAACATCTGCTGGGATCAGATATGGATTATTCACTGAAAATAAAATAGCGAATTCCGTTTCTTCCCGCAGTATTCTAAATAATTCCTGTTTGCTTCCGGTTTTTGCATTATATTTTTCAGCTCTGCGCAAATCTGACGGTGTATGTCCCGTTTCCAATATTGTTATCGAAAGCTCCGGAGAATCCTTTTTTACAAGATTCACGCACTGGTACATAAGACCCGACGATCCAATGAAATAGACTTTTTTAGGCGCATTCATTTCCGCTATCCTCATCCCGTACTGCCATTTCAAGAAGTTTCTTTCTGTCAATCTTACCATGAGCTGTCAGAGGGAGCTTCACATAAAATACAAATTTCTGCGGAAACATGTACTTTGGAACCTTAGCCGAAAGTACTTTTATGATCTCATCACGACCTTCCTGTCCTTCATAACAGCAGATTATCTTCTCATTTTTCTGATCATATACACAGCAGCATCTTTCAACATTCGGTGCAGCATTTATGTTTCGTTCGATTTCCTGCAGCTCTATTCTATGGCCGAAATGTTTAATCTGAAAATCCTTCCTGGCAACATAACAGAGTTCACCATTCTTATCATATCTAGCCAGATCGCCTGTCCTGTATATCCTGTTTCCAAACCCTGTAAGGAAAGGATTTTGAGGAAAAGCTTCTGCGGTTTTTTCCGACATATTCCAATATCCAAGGGCGAGGCCCGTTCCTTCTACACAAAGTTCACCAGCCACATTCGGCTTTGTGATCTTTTTACCATCCTCATCCAAAAGAAATACTCTGGTATTTCTAAATGATCTTCCAATGGGAATGATCTCATCATCTGCAAAACATCTTTTAACTTCATAATACGTGCAATTGCAGGTTATTTCTGTCGGACCATAAAGATTTACAAAACGGGCAAACGGGAAATGCTCCTGCCAATAGGTAAGTGTATGAACAGGCATTACTTCTCCGGAGAACATAAGATAGCGGAGATTTATACGATTTTCTGAACTTTCATCACCAAACACATCAAATCTGGAAATAATATTCGCTGCTGAAACAGCCCATATGAGCGTATTTATGCCTCTCTCAGACAGATACTCTGCCATCATTCCGGGCATTGCAAACATTTTCTTCGGGATGATATGGACCGTTCCTCCAACCGCAAGAGAATTGTAAATATCTTTTACAGATACATCAAAATCAAAAGGTGCCTGATTTCCAAATACACAATTTTCATCAAAATCAAAAGCATCCTTAAAAGCATCTGTAAGATCTAATACTGATTTATGAGAAATGAGCACTCCCTTCGGCACACCGGTTGATCCGGAAGTAAAGATAGTGTAGAGGGGATCCGTATCGATGACATCTTCACGTATTTCAGAAAGCACATCTTCTTCAACATTGGATTTTTCCATAATTTCTGCTATACGCACAGCGCCTTCAACATCTTTTCCTCTTTTACGTGCATCTATGATGCACACAGGATCAAGACTGTTTATAATGCTGTTTCTTCTGTCTTCAGGGAAATCAGGGCCTATCGATGCATAGAAGTTTCCACTGTACAGGATTCCAAAAAATGCGATAAGAGTTTCAACATTTCTATCGATCAAAACCGCTGCCGCACGATTTCTCTCTCCAAAAGCTCTGTTTTTTGCGATCCATGATCCGACTTTTTTTGCCTCCAACACAAGCTCTGTGTATGTAAGGCTTCTCTTTTCATCTGAAATAGCGATTTTTTCCGGATAATTTGCAGCTGATTCCTCTAATAAACACAGTACACTTTCTCGCATTTTGCTCTCCTGTTATATAAGCTTTTATTTATAATATTATAATCTACAATTAATAGTTAATTCTATAATACTCATATGCAAGAATTCGTCAAGTCCAAAAAAGCCTGTCAGACACGATCGTATCTGACAGGCTTTATCCAAAATGATAACTGTTTATGTTCGTTCAAGAAATCATATCCTTCATATATTCAGATTTTAATCTGCTTAAATCCCTTATCTCTTAGTTCAGCGACTGCTTTGATGTCATCGGGAGAGGTTCTGCAGCATCCTCCGATGAAACCTGCACCGGCTCTTTCCCAGTCCTTTGCACGGTCAACGTAGCTCTTGCCGTCGGGAGCACCATTCCAGACTTTATTTATACCATCATAAACTTCACCGCTGTTTGGATATACACAGACAGGAACCTCCGTATACTTCCTGTAATTCAGGATAATGTCAGAAACGATCTCCGGAGGTGTGCAATTTACACCGATAGCCTTGAGATGTGAAAATTTAGACATTGTCTTTGCAACTTCTTCTATATCAGTTCCATCGCTTATCTTTGTCGGTGTCTTAAATGTAAAGCTTGCCCAGAAATCACATCCCATCTCTTCCAACAGTTCTCCGACTGCCTCTGCTTCTGCGAGCTTCGGGCAGGTCTCTACAGCAAAAATCTCTGCACCTGCGTCCTTAAGGATCTCAATCCTTTTTCTATGAAAATCTTTGTACTCATCCTTTGTAAGATCATATGAACCACTGTACTCCGAGCCATCCGCAAGATACGCACCGTAAGGTCCGATATCACCTGCGACAACAGGATACTCCGCACCCTTCTTTTCACCGGACTCTTTCCACCACTGCTCTCTGGTTTCTTTTACGATCTCGATTGATTTACGGATAAGCGCCTCTGCTTCTTCCTCGCTGTAACCCGCTTCTACAAAACCGGGAATTGTCGCCTGATAGCTGCAGCAGGTAATGACATTTGCGCCAGCTTCCATATAATCTCTGTGAATTGCCGCGATCGCATCAGGATTTTCGCTCAAAAACTTTGCACTCCACAGTGCATCACTTACATTGTATCCACGCTTCTCAAGCTCGGTTCCCATAGCACCATCCATTACTATGAGCTTTCCATTCTTTATAAGATCATCTATTCTTCCCATTTATCAATCTCCATTTTTAACGTTTATCGTTCTTTACTTCTCTGCCTTGCAGTCAAAGGACACAAATTCCGGTTCCTCACCACGTTCTTTCGACGGCAGATATCTCTTCCAGAAATCATCAAAGAGCCTGAATATCTCTTTATGTTTTGCCGCTATTATAAATATCGTAATGAGCACATATACCGCAGACAGGATATCCGTAAATGCCCACAGGATATCTGCCTGAATATTATAGAAAATAACGCACGGAACCATGTAATAGATCATGTAAATCGGCATCATTTTTTTGTTCGCCTCAGAATCGCCAAACGCATAATTTACGCTCTTTTCACAGGTGTAATACATACCGATGATAGTCGTCCACGCAAATACAGCTATAGCTATGGCTGTAAGCTGTCCGCCGATCTTTCCATACGCAGAGGTAAACGCATAGGTTGTAAGAGCTCCGCTTGTTGCGTCACTTTCATAGAAAGAGCCTGTCATGATGATCGTAAACGCTGTGATCGAGCAGACAATCATCGTATCAAGGAAGATCTCACCCCAGCCCCAAAGAGACTGACGCACAGGATGATCTGTTTTTGCGCTGGCATGCGCTATCATTCCGTAGCCTGTACCTGCATCATTTGAGTAAATGCCTCGGGCAACACCGTACTGGATCGCATCACGAACCGTTGCTCCAGCAAAACCGCCCATAGCAGCAGTAGGAGAAAAAGCACTCTTAATGATAAGCATCACAACTCTCGGAATCTCCTGATAGTTAAAAATGATAACTCCGAGTCCCATGATGATGTAAAGAACTGCCATGATAGGAACAGCTTTACTCATTACATCAGAAATTCTTCTAAGTCCGCCCCAGATAGTCACAATGCAGGTTACGCCGATCACGATATCCGTGATAAGCGGATTTATGCCAAATGCCTGATTGATAGAACTCGTAACAGCTTCTGTCTGCACGCAGCAGGTCCAGGGTCCAAAAACAAAGCAAAATACAGCCAAAATGACCGCACCTTTTTTCCAGCCAAAAGCATTTTTCAGCACGAATGAGCGGTCGCAGACATATTCATCCATGGACTTCTCGTAATGTTCTCTGTAGCGCTGACCTATAATGATCTCGCAGGCCTTTGTAGACATTCCGAAAAATGCCGAGATCCACATCCAGATAAGCGCTCCGGGACCACCGCTCACGATAGCTGTCGCAACACCACTGATATTTCCTGTTCCAATAGTATTTGCAAGCGCCGTACAAGCCGCACGGAATCCGGATATAGTTCCTGTTCCTTCGCTTTGCTTAAACATCGTGCCGTAGGTATTCTTGAAGTTAAATACCGCTTTTCTCTGATACCTGAAGGCAAAACGCACCGAAAGAATGATTCCTGTTGCGAGAACCAGATATGTCATCCAGTTCCCCCACATGAAATCATCGATCGCATATAGAATTTCTGTAATTCTCTCCATATAATTTTCCCCATTCACCGTAGTAAAGTATATCGTATGATAACTTATATTTTCATACTATGTCAATGGGAATTGCCGATAATTATTTTTTGATTTTTTATCGTTACGATGCGCGTTTTTCCATAAACTGTTTCATTATAGTCTGCAGTTCCGACAGCCCCTCTGCCGTTACCTTGTCTCCGCTTTCAAATGCCATCATCTGTTTCAGAAATCCCTGCTCTCTGGTGATCCTGTAGCTCTCCGGATATACCAGTCCAAACGTAAGCGAGATATGTGTAAAAAGATGATCTATCGGGTGCTTCACATGCGCCCTGTCTACGTTTCTGCATCCAAGCGCATCTGCCAGAACTTCCGGTGTCACACGATCAACTTTAAGATTATCAATGGGGCAATCATAGATCTCATCCATCGGTATCTCGCAATTTACTCTCAATATATCTATCTTATCCGCATCACGAAGTATATCCGTGAACATTTTCTCACGCTTCGTCATCTTTTCCGGGAGCTTAAAAACATTATGCAGACGGATGGCTTTCTCAATGATCGCATACTCTGAGGGATCTGCTGCATAATCCCTTATTCTCATCTGCTGAGGCGCGCCTTCATCTTCGGCATCATATTTATTGAAAAGCACATCCGCACTCATTGCCGCATGATTTACAGATATTGAATCTATAAAAGTGTGATATTTTCTCAGCTGTTCAAAACGCCCCACATCGTGAAGCATCCCGAGAAGCCATGCAAGATCTATATCATCCTCTGATAAGTTAATGGATCTCGCGATCCTGTCTGCAATCTCCGCAACCTTATATGTATGCTCTATCTTCAGCGCCACTTTTATATCCGACGAATCGTACTGATCCGTGTACTTCTTAAAAACTGCGCGAACATTTTCTCTATTAATCTTCATTAAAAAACAAACCTCCAAAAAACTCAGCCTGCCGGATGCAATCAAAATCTTACCACATCCGACAGGCTGAGTTTATTAATTTATATTGTTTTAAGGATTTGGATCAAATTAATGTTCTGTTTTATTGATTCGATCTATGCAATATTTCTCTACCTTTTTTATGAATTCTTCTGCAACCTCTACCTGAGTGCTTGCCTCAGCCTTATTTGCAATATAAAAATCATCATAGTCACTCGCGTGCCTTATTTTTTCTGCTTCGTTTATTTCCGACCAAGCATCTTATCAAAGACCTCGGTCTTAACATAATTCTTATTGAAATTAGCTATTGCATCCTTATGCTTTTTATATGACTGTCCATCCAAAGCATGAACTGCATTTATTGCATGGAATATTCCATAGTATGCCCTGTTATTTGCACCTCTGTAATCCTCTATTCCTATCAATGTTTTTGCAGAAAACACGTCTTTCTTAGCTAGTTTAATTCGATATAAACACAAATCTTCCTTAGTTCCGCAATCCTGATCATGCTGCTCCATATAGAATCACTCCATCCCTGTTTATATTATTAAAAAACGGATACGCATCTATCCATTTCAAAAATAATTCTTCACTATGAGCTATCGGGTTAATTTCAACATCATTATCCATATTAAAATCATAAGTGGCATCAAAAAGTTTAGTCTGATACTCTTTTGCCTCCAGCTCCGAAATATCCAACAATATCATGATATCAATATCGGATTCACTGTTAAAATCGCCTCTGGCATATGAACCAAACAAAATAACCTTTTTCACATGTGAACCATATATTTTTTTTATACTTTCAATATATTCCTTTAATAAATCCATTTTATTCTCCATAGACGCCCCCCTTCCCGTTCAACGCCTATCTACATGTATACTTTAATTATATCATTTCATATCATAAATCCAACATAATACTACTATCACAAGCCTTACCACTTATTCCTATCCACATCGCCAAAAATAACTCCCCCTCACATTCTCTTTGACGCACGTCAAATAGAATTCAATATTCTTATCTCTTCCCTTCATCAAAGTACCGTAAGAACGTAAACATCGTACAAAAATTGCTTAAAAACCTGCACAATTCTAAAAAATGTGGTAGTATAGTACCGTTTGTTTTAATTATTGTACATTGTATTATGTATTACGGTTTCGAACAAACATTTGTACCAATTGTCCAGATACAAAAAGAAAAGAGTTATTATGAGGAAATCAAAGTTTGTGAGGTGTGTTGCAGCACTAAGTGCCGCGGCACTCATATCGGGAAATATACATGGGAATGTATTTCTGACAAAGGTTTATGCAGCAGAAGCTTCGGAATTACCAGCTTCATTAAAAGATGTTGATCTCAGCATAGCAGAGGATCACACATGGGATTTCGGAAGTGACAGCCTTTCTGATACAATCCAAGGCAATACCTACCTTTATGACAATATGTTTATCGATGCTTCCGCTCCGGGTGCAAAGGCTGCTCCGAACAGTGAGCAGTATACACAGGTAAACGCAGGTACAAAGTGTTATTTCCCTGTTAAAGGAGATGCTGTCATCACGCTCAAGGCATACAATAATGATGCCGATCAGTTTGAAATAGACGGAAACAAATTTGAAGTGTCCGGAACTTATAATCCTTTTGAATATACCTATGAATATAAGGGTGAAGCCAAGGTTATCGAACTTGACGTATTAAAAGACAGCAGCTATTTTGCCTCTCTTTCCGTGAAGCACTCGGACGGATCCGGTTCCGGAAGCAAAGATGATGATAATGATAATAAAGAAGATCCCGACGATTATTCATCAAAGTTTGAATATCCGGTCGAGTATAATGTCTGGGATTTTACAGATCATGATGCGATAAAGGATGATGCAAAGTGTCTTGAGGGAAAAACTGGTTTCTTCCACTCTCTGTATGTAGATGCACGTAAGGGAAAGTTCAACCCCAGAGAAAATGGCGGAACGGACGATGCACAGGTAAATGCCGGCACAAAGATCGTTGTTCCTCTGAATAAGTCTACAAACGGCAAGGCTGAGATCAAAGTAAAGTATGTTCAGGGTGCGATCACAATAAACGGCGAAGAGTATTCATCTGGAAGCGCATTCACTTATGAATATGCAGGTTATGGTTATGCCGTGATCGAATGTACTACAAGCACATATATTTACAGCATCAGCACTTCCTATCCAAAGTCTGTTTTCGATACTCAGGAATCAGGTGAGATCGACGTTTGGGACTTTGGTGGAGAAGCTTCTGATATATCAGGTGCAAAAGATCATATAAGTGCAGACCAGTACGATAAAGCAACAGATCTCGTTGCTGAATACAACAAGACTAAAACTGATAAAACTACAGGCGAAACTGTTGTTGTAAAGACTGTCAGTGAAGCATTTGCCGGAAACGGAAAACTGGTTGTAGACGATCTGACTCTTAGCTACGCTGTCGGAGACAGGATCTATACAGCAGACGGTGTTGGAAATACTCAGCCTGCAACTGCTAAAAAAGGTAAATACACATTTGATGACGGTTATTCTTCAAACGGTTATTACTACGCAAACGGTAATGGCGGTTCTGACAGAAGATATGTGGAGATCGCAAATGTTAAGGCCGGAAACATCATTGATATCTATATGGATTCAAAAAACAGTGATGAAACAGCTCATTTTGTAAACTCCTCTTCTGATCAGGATGAAGTATTTACTGTTTCTACCAAACCTGCAAAATATGAATTTATAGCGCAGAATGACGGCACTTACAAGATTTATACAGAAACAGCAAATAACGGTAAGATCGATGTATTCCGAGTTGTAAGACGTACAGATACTGTAGTTCAGGGTAAAGTCGACTTTGGCGCTCTCTCTGCACCGGCGAATTATAAGATCGTTCTTAAAGACACTGCATCAGGCGAAGAGAAAGAAGCAGAGATAGATGCTGACAATAACAGATATGCCGCATATATCAAGTCAGGTCATACATATAAAGCATCTATTAGAAATGCAGCAGGATTTGCTGTTACAGATGCAACATCTACTGTAAAGGCTAATGAATCAGACGCTACATCACGTACTACACACGATCTCTCTATCGAGAGCAGAGATACAGTAACCGTATCCGGTAAAGTTACCGGATTTGACGATGGTTTTGATATATCTAAGTCTGGACTTGTCTTCACTGACAGCACTGGCAGCGAGATCATCGCTCTTTTTGATAAAGATGGAAATTATACTGCAGAACTAAATACAAATACAGATAATACAGTTTCTCTGTATAACTGCTATGATTACGCTCTTATTGGCAAGAATACAGTTAAAGCTGATGCTGAAAAGACTGTTGATCTTACGGTTGATAAGGCCGAAGTATACAGTGTTTTCGGTAAACTCCTCAATGTTCCTCAGGATAAAAATGTGACAAAGATCACATTTACCAATACTACAGATAAGCAGACTTACATCGGAGACGTTAAGGATCAGAAGTACACTGCAAATCTTAGAAATGGAACATATACTGCAGCTGTAGATAATGGAGAATTAACCACAAAGACAAAGATTGTTGTAAAGGACGCATTTACAGAAAAAGATCTGTATTTTAATGCTGCTAAAACTTATACATCCGTTGGAGACGCTTCAGATGTATATGTCGGATATTCTGACAAGACATTGAATTTCGATTCTGTACAGGAAGCTGTCGATGCAATAACTGCAACACGTAAAGGTACAGGCAGGATCACTCTTCATATTGCTCCCGGCACTTACAGAGAGCAGATCGTGATCGATACTCCAAATCTGACACTTAAGGCTGATGACGGAAATGTAAAACTTACCTGGTACTACGGTATCGGTTATGTTTATTACAGTGCAAAAGAAGGATACTACGATCCGGAAGCTGCTTATAATAAGCAGAATAAGGGCAGCGTTGATAAGTGGGGTGCTTCCGTATATGTAAAGAGCAATGCCAAGGGCTTTGCTGCTGACGGTATCACTTTTGAAAATTCATTTAACAGATATGTTACTGAAGAAGAAATCGCTGATGGCGCAGAAGCTTCAACAGATGCATATCCGGATACAAAGATCACATTAAAAAGAACTGCCGGAACAGATGTAAGAACAACGACAGCTACCGAGCGTGCAACAGCTCTTGCTGTAGATGCTTCAAATACAGAATTCACTAATTGTACATTCCTTGGAAGCCAGGATACCCTGTACACCCACAAGGGAACGACCGGATACTTCAAAAATTGTACTATCGCCGGAAACACAGATTATATTTTCGGATATGGCGATTACGTTTTTGAAAGCTGCGTACTCAAATATGAGGGATACAGTGATGCAAATAAAAAGCATGCCTACATCACAGCAAACAGAGGTGAGGCTGCGAAGTATGGTTATCTCTTTAATAATTGTGTGATCACAGGTCCTTCAGATGGATTATCACTTAGCGGAAATTATTTAGGAAGACCATGGGATGCTCAGGCCAAGGTAACTTTTAAGAATACTAGTATCGTCAAAGACGGTCTGGTACTTGATCAGGGCTGGGCAAGCATGAGCGGCCGTATGCCCCAGGATGTATCTTACAGAGAATATGATACAGAAGAAGCAGGCAAAGTTGTAACTCAGGCCAAGCGTGTTATCAAAAACAAGGACAAGAAAACAAAGATCGTACTCTCAACAGCTAACAGCGGAAAGATCTGTGACGCTGAAGCTGATCTCGGATTTACAGCTGATGATTATTTCACTTCATGGAAACCTGTAAGTTTTGTAACTGACGAGATCGAAAATGCTATTTCAAAGGGAAAAGCTAAAGATTATCAGTACTATACAGTTTATTTCAAGGATGAAAACGGTAATGACCTTATTATGCCGGAGACTCATCTCGGAAAAGTAAACTCTAAAGCAGATGCTTCTGATGTTGCTGATATGATCAATGGTTATACCTTTGTAAAGGGAAATTCTGTGACACTGTCATCTGCTAAGTCTGAGAATATCATCTGCACTTACAAAAAGGCTGATACTACCTATACAGTTGTACAGGCTGATAGAAAGAGCGGAAAGATCCTGGCAAAGAAGCTCTATACCGGAGCGTATGGCACAACAGTTAACATAAATCCGGCTTCACTCGAAAAGATCAGTGGATACAGACTTTGCAGCAAAAGTGTTAAGACAATGATCCTGAAATACGCTGAATCAAATGTAGTTATCTTCTACTACGATGAGGGTCAGGAAACTCCGACTCAGCCTGAGGCTCCTGCAGACCCGAGTGATCCGACACAGCCGGAGAATCCTTCACAGCCGGAAACTCCGTCTCAGCCTTCTAAAGCTGAAACTACTGTTACATCCGATCTCGGAAACGGGGTAACTGTGACCAGACCTGTTCATCTTCCGTACAACGGCAAGAAATACAGCAGCAACAAAGATCTTGGAATTATCATTAACTATAATGGTCAGACCTATACAGGAAATGATATCAAGCTCAAGGTTACCGGAAGCAAGAATGTCGGAACTATAAAAGTACAGCTGAAATCTATAAAGGGCGTAAAGACGTCCAGAAAGGATTTCAAGGGTACTGATTCATTCGATATCACTATTGATGCCTTCAAAGTAACGGACAGCAATATCGCTTCAAAGAAGGTTTCTAAGGGAATCCTTAGAAATATCAAGGTAACGATCAACGGTAAGGCAAAGAGCATACCGAAGAAGATGTACTCTCAGGATGGAAACATCGTTACTTTCAGCGGAAACTTTACCGGACAGATCACATTAGATTGACATTTGTCCTACCGCATTTGCAATTAAAATAAGCTATTTATAAGAAACAGGAGCAATCGGACTGATTGCTCCTGTTTTGACTATATTTTTCTCATGAACCGCAAACGGAAGCAAACATAACAGCAACCCTAGTACAAAAACCGATAACCATTTTTTCATGATCAGTACCCCCTTCCCACCAAGTGCTTATCTGTAGGAATACTTAAATTATATCATCTCATATCACAAATCCAACAAATACTGCACTGCAAAAATATTTCTGCCAAAAACTCCCGATATAAGACATTTTTCATACCTTACATCAGGAGTTGATCGTCCCAAGTTATTCTATTGTCTTTATCGTGCGTTCAGCTTACAGATTCTTCTGGAGTTCCATTACGGCCTGAAGCGACATTTCTGTAACGCTCGCTACATATTCGGGTGAACTTCCAGATTTGAGCAAGTTCCTTGCAATGTTCTCTGATACACTCTTTGTTACGGTTGTGGTGACACTTGCTGTCACACTTTCAGTAACAGTTTTCGTTGTTTCAGCAACTTTTTCAGCTATTGCATCCAGTTTTTCTTGTTCGATTATCTGCTCTACTTGTGTCTTCATAAGCATCCTCCTTATCTTTTTTGCAAAAGGTTTTAATATCACCTTATCACAAAAAACAAGTAACCCCTTTAATACAAAAACTCTTTGACGTTCATCGTCGATATTGTCCAAAAGATTGATTACTCTTTCTGTTTATCCTCTTTCCTCTTGTATGTGAGAGGAACAATTATCAGCTGCA
>CAMVTN010000004.1 GCA_947170415.1 uncultured Lachnospiraceae bacterium
GAAGACCGGCTAACGATATCAAGCCTGTCTTCTGGCTTATGGGAGAAGTGATCCATGGAGATTATTCCAGATGGTGCAATAATGATACGCTTCATGCCGTAACCAATTACACTCTTCATAAGGCGCTTTATTCCGGTCATAATGATCATAATTATTTTGAGATCGCGCATACTGTTAAGCGTCTTTATGATATGGCAGGACAGAACCCGTTAGGTTTGAGACTGTATAATTTTGTGGATAATCATGATGTCGAGAGGATCGTTAATAAACTGAACAACAGGGCTCAGCTTACACCTGTGCATATTCTCACATATACTCTTCCGGGAGTACCGTCTGTTTATTATGGTTCAGAGTTCGGTATCGAAGGAAAGAAAGAAAAGTGGTCGGATGCATCACTTCGTCCTGCCTTAAATATCAGTGATTATAAGAATGCTAAAAAGGATAATCCGCTGACTGCGCTTATCGCAGCACTTGGAAAGATCAGGCAGGAAGTAAAAGCATTATCCTATGGCGGATACAAGGAATTATTGCTTACAAACCGTCAGTACGCGTTTTCAAGGAGGCTGGATGATGAAAATGTGATCATCACTGTAAATAATGATGATAATCCGGCATGGATAAATGTTCCTGCGGAGGGAATCACCTCATATATAGGAGCATTGTCCGGAAAGACGGTTCAGACTGAAAATGATCGGCTTAATGTAGAAATCTCTGCGTGCAGCGGAGATATCTGGCTGCCTCTTAAAGATGGAGAGAAGAAGTATAAACCCGTCAAGGTGCTAAAGAAGATCGTTGAGAAAAAAGCAGAAGTCGTTGATAATAAAACGAAGAAGGTAACTGGTAAGACTGATACAAAGGCAGCAGCCAGTAAAAAAACTGATAAGAAGGATACGGTGAAGCAGGAAGAAACGGTCAAGATCAGAGAGGGTATCTCTTATGATGAAATGACCGTGGAGGAATTGCAGGCAGCTATCCTTCAGAAGATGGCAAATAATGGCCCGGTAACAGAAGAAATGAAGCGGACAGTGTATGAAAATACACATCATGGATCGCTATTAAACTGGGTCAGAAGTTTTAGATAAGAAATTTAGTAAGGGAGCAGTAAAGTTATGGGTTTTTTGGATAGTCTTAGCGGACAGATCAGCAATGCCGGAAAGGATATAAAGAAGAAGGCAGCGGATACAGCAGAAACTATGCGTCTTCAGAATGAGATCCGGGCAAATCAGTCAAAGATCGACAAGTTTTGTGAGGAACTTGGAAAGCGTGTATATGAAGAGATCAAGGATGATCCGGATGAAAAGTACGCGTATTATGTAGATAATATCAAAAAGCTTCAGGAGCGTATCACAGATGATCAGAACAGCCTTAGAGGACTCAAGGCAACGAAAGTCTGCCCTGAGTGCGGAGCAACTGTTGACGGAGATACTTCATTCTGCACATTTTGCGGGACCAAGCTTAATTAACGGGGGAACTTATGGCAATTATTGATGTTGTAAAATTTGATGGCTTAAAATCACGTGACTGGATAGTATATAAGCACCCGTCAGATCAGCTTGTTCTCGGAACACAGCTTACAGTTAAAGAGGGTCAGGTTGCGATCTTTATGAAGGACGGTAAGATCGCGGATATTTTTGAACCCGGAAGATATACACTTACTACGGATAATCTTCCGATACTTCGTGGCCTTGTAAATATACCGTTCGGTGGAACTACACCATTTCCTGCTGAGGTTTATTTCTTAAATACCCTTACAAAGCTCGATATCCCGTGGGGTACAGCAGATCCTATGCAGATAATCGACCCCAAGTTTAAGGTAAAGCTTCGTGTACGTGCTTTTGGTCAGATGGGAATGAAGCTTTCGAACTATAAGACATTCTATTCTGAACTTATCGGAGCAATGCCGCAGTCAGAGGCGGTTAATTACGAAAAGATCTATGACTTTTACAGAAGTCTTATAATCCAGAAGGTTAAGGTCATCATTTCCGGAATGATCATAAATGATCAGATCTCTGCGCTTGAGATCCAGCCCAGACTCGAGGAGATTTCTGATAAGGTCAGGGAGAAGATCACAGAAGAGATCGCAAAGTATGGTCTTGATGTAACTACTTTCTATGTACAGTCTATCAGCTTCCCGGATGAAGATTTTGCAAAGGTCAATAAGATCCTTGAGGATCAGGCAGCATTTGATATCATGGGTGACAAGAACTATGTCATGAAGAGAAGCTTTGACGTATATCAGGACGCTGCCCGTAATGAAAGCGGTGTTTCAGGTGCTATGGCAGCCGGTGGTATGGGAATCGGTCTGGGAGCAGGTATGATGCATTCCATGCAGTCTCAGATGCCTAATCCTATGATGGGTATGCAGGGACAGGCGCAGGTTTCTCAGACGGCAAAGTGTCCGAGCTGCGGAGCAGAAAATCCTATGAGCAGCAAGTTCTGCAGTACCTGCGGAAAGCCTATGGTAGTAAAGAAGATCACATGCCCGGGCTGCGGAGCGCAGGTTGATGAAGGCAGCAAATTCTGCAATGAGTGCGGAATGTCACTTGTACCAAAGGTATGTGAGTGCGGAGCGGAGCTTCCTCTCGGCAGTAAGTTCTGCAATAATTGCGGTAAAAAAGTGGATTAAAGAGTTTTAGTAAGGAGAGTTATCAGAGATGGCAGAAAGAATGTGTAAAAATTGCGGAGCACCGATCGAAGACGGAGCAACAGAGTGCAGATATTGCAGGACCCCTGTAGGTGCAACCCCGAATATGGTAAATAATTCCTATTCTCAGGGTAATGCTTTTAATAACAGACAGACCAGAAGTGACGAAGAAGAGCATAAGATACATGCGGTAGTTGCATATCTCGGAATTCTTGTATTGATCCCGATCTTTGCAGCTCCGGGTTCGGAGTTTGCAAAATTCCATGCAAATCAGGGACTTGTGCTTTTCCTTACTTCGATCATAAGCACAGTTGTTTTCGGATTTCTTCCGAATTGGTTTATCTTTAAGGGGCTTCACTCACTTATCGGTATAGGAGTATTCGCACTTATGATAGTGGGTATCATCAATGCCGTTAATGGTGAAAAGAAGGAATTGCCCGTTATCGGAAGCATAAAGATTCTGAAGTAAAGGTAAGGTTTTAATGATATCAGCTATTTGTGTGCAGGGCAGAGGCGTGGATATGGATAGAGCAAGACGCCTCGCTGAGAAATTCGGAACAGAGGTCACAGACAAGATTCCGGATGATAAGCATGCCATGTATTTTCTGTTTGATAAAAATGGGCTCTCGTTTATAGCGGGAAAACAGGAACTTAAGGGTGATTTTTCAAGACTCTTAAAGAGAGTTACCGGAGGGCATCTGGCTCATGAGATCATATTGAAGGCAGCTAAGCCGGGATCAGATGATGCAGGTGTTAAAAAAGCTGTTGACTGTACGGCAGGTCTTGGAGAAGACTCTTTTTTGCTCGCTGCGGGCGGTTATCAGGTGGAACTTTTTGAACATAACCCGGTGACGGCAGCGCTTCTCCATGATGCACTGATACGGGCCCGTAAAAATCCGGACTTAAAGGAGATCGCATCTCGTATGACGCTTCGTGAGGGAGACAGTAAGGAACTGCTTTCATCTCTGTCATATGAACCGGATCTTATTTATCTGGATCCTATGTTTCCTGAGAAAAAGAAAAGTGCGGAAACAAAGAAGAAATTACAGGTATTGCATCAGATAGAAACACCCTGTGCAGATGAGAATGCGCTGGTACAGGCTGCTATAGCGGCAAAACCAAAAAAGATCGTTATAAAGCGTCCGCCCGAAGGTCCGTTTCTGGCAGGTATAACTCCTACTTATTCGGTCACAAGAAAAGCGGTTCGTTTTGACTGTATCGCTTTTAACTGAGATTATATAAAGAGAGATGAAAAATCCCGAAACTCCGGTGTATATTGGAGTTTCGGGATTTTTATATTTTACTTTGTATTTGATTTTTTGGCTGTTTTTTTCTTTGCTGTTTTGGTTTTGGCAGCGGTCTTTTTAGGTGCTTTGACGTCGCTGCCTGTTGTTTTTACTTTGTAGATCTGAGTGAGCTTTTTAGGCTTGCTCTCGGTATCCTTAAAGGAAGATATAAGCCATGCAAAACCGTAACTTGAAAGTGCTACTGCGGAAGCATTTCTCTCTTCTCCGGTCATCATGTCATAGTAACGCTCGGATTCATTGATCCATGCGGTTTCATCAGAGTCAGAGAAATTGAAAAGAGCGATCATTTTCTGACCCTTATAGAAACGTCCGATGCCGAGGATGTGGTCATTATAAGCTTCCACGAGCCAGGTATCAGCTTCGCTGTTAAATACATCAAAGGCTTTACGCAGCTTTACGAGCTTCTGTATGCCGGCATAGATACGGCCTTCGCGGGTCTCAGGCTTTTTACGATTTACAGCAGCTTTCCAGTCAAAGGCACCTCTGTGCAGGAACCTGGAATCATCCCATTTAAGAGGATCTGTATGGTAACTGTAATCATTTAACTGACCGATCTCATCACCGGAATAGATGATGGGGATACCGCTCTGGGTAAGAAGGAATGCGTGGAGCATGAGATCCAGACGGATACCACGGTCTACTTTCCAGTCTGTAAGCTCATATTCTCCGGCTTCGATTCCGCAGAGAGAAGCGGTAGTTCCGCAAAGACGGGCATCCTTTAAGCGAGGATCATCGTTGTAGAGCTCACCGCGGCCGTCAGTGCCGTAGATCTTTCCGCTAAGCGTATCGTTAAGGAACTTTTTATGTTCAGCTTCGACGATTCCGTACTGCTTTAAGAAGTCATAGTCCAGTCCCCATCCGATGTCATCGTGGCAGCGGAGATAGTTCAGGAAAGTGTACTGCTTTGGAAGTGCGAAAACTCCTGCAAGCTGGTGCTTCATGAGGCGTACATCGCCGGTTGCAACTGTATGCCAGGTACTTGCCATTGTTGTAACGTTATAGAGCATCTGGCACTCTGGTCTGTCAACTGTACCGAAGTATGGAACGACTTTTGACGGTTCCATTACGACTTCTCCAAGGAGGAGAGTTCCGGGGCAGACTACATCGCATGCCATGTGCATGATACGTACAAGAGTATGTACCTGAGGCAGATTACGGCAGTTGGTTCCGAGAGTTTTCCAGATGTAAGGTGTCGCATCCAGACGTATGATATCCACACCGTGATTGCAGAGATTCAGCATATTCGCGGTCATATCATTAAATACTGTCGGATTATGGTAGTTCAGATCCCACTGATACGGACAGCAAGTAGTCATGACTACCTTGTGGGCTTCTTCGCACCAGGAGAAGTTGCCGGGAGCTGTCTGAGGAAATACCTGAGGAACAGTCTTTTCAAGATCGTTCGGTATGTTCCAGTTATCAAAGAAGAGGTATCTGTCCTGATATTCCTTTTCTCCGGCTTTTGCCCTTCTCGCCCACTCGTGATCCTCACTGGTATGATTCATTACAAAATCAAGGCAGATGCTGATACCCATGGAATGACATCTGTCAGAAAGTGCGGACAGGTCCTCCATTGTTCCAAGTTTTGGATCGATCCTTCTGAAATCAGAGACAGCATATCCACCATCGCTTTTTCCTTCGGTAGTCTGTAAAAGAGGCATGAGGTGAAGATAGTTGGCGCCGCACTGCTTAATGTAATTTAAGTGCTTATTTACTCCGTTTAATGTCTCGCCAAAGCAGTTTACGTACATCTGCATGCCGAGCATATCGTTTCCGGAGTACCATCTTGGATCGGCCTCCCTCTTCCGGTCAAGTTCCTTCAGCGACTCTTTACGAGCAGCATAGTATTCGTGAAGCATGAAAACAAAGTACTCAAATGCCTGCTGATCGTTTCCGTACAGTTCGGCATAGAGCCATTTGATCTCGTCGTAGCACTGTTCAAGTCGTTTCCTGAATTCCGGTTCAAAGCTGTCAAAATTTACCATTTGTTCAATCCCTTTATATAAACTTTTTACGTGCGTCAAAAGAAATACTACCCTCGAAAGCGTACTTTTGACGCTCATATGTATACTATACAACCTATTAAAACCAGTTGAAAGCGTTTTAAGACAAAATATTCCTATGTAAATATGAGTGTTATATAAGCCCAAGGTTCCGCGCGGCGAGCACAGCATCTGTTTTTCCGGCGACGTTCAGTTTTTTGTAGTTCATTTTGGCGTGATATCTTACGGTCTCGAGCTTCATATGTTCGTGATCTGCGATCTGCTGCATGGTGAGTCCTTCTGCCTGGAGACGGAGGACTGCGATGGCATGCTCTGAGAAATTAAGTAGACCGGTATTTTGCGGTTTCAGATAGAGCGGGTAGTGTATCGCCATTTCTTCTGTCTCGAGATAAACCTGTCGAAACCAGTCAGGGTCGATTCCTTCTGTACGGACAGCTTCCTCTCTGATGGCTTTCAGCAAAGGGTAGATCGCTATTCCTTCACGGGATATCATCCGTGTGAAACGGTAGGAGCATATTTCTTTCAGACCGGAAAGGAGCTGTTCGGCATAGTTTTTGCTTCCGCTTCTGTACTGGACAATGGAGCGAAGGAGGCTTAGTTCCATAAGAATATAGTGACGTTCATATTTTTCGGCGTAGTAATAGAGTTTATCGATCAGGGAGCGCGCTGCCGTAAGCTCGTCTGACGCAAGATAGGCACGTATTTTTGTAAGGTATCGGTAGCGTTCCATTATGAAAAACTCTTTGTTTTCGTTCGGCGCTTTTTTGAGCCATCGGTTTATAGCAGTCTGATTACCGTCGTACATGGCGATACGTATCTTTAAGGATCGCACATTTGGTAAAAGAGACGGTTCATTCTGATCTACGCAGCGAGTCTCAAAACCGTCGATAAGGTCTGATGCAGCTTTCAGATCTCCGTTTGACAGATGGATACGGCACATGATCCCAATGGCGGAGAAAACTGATTCCATTACCCCGCCGTGCTCTGCGTCCAGGAGTCCCTGATTTAAGAGAGGGAGTGTAAGCCTGCTTTCTTCACCTTTTTCATAATAACTTTCGCCGAGAGATATAGAAGCTATCCCTTTACCGTACCGACCGAGAACCTCCTGCAGCAGATTACCGGATTTCTTAAATATCTCTGTGTCGGAACGGCTCCACTCGCAAAAGTCCTTTCCGGAGTTCATTACGGATGGCATGTTACTCGTAATGGAAAACTCAGGGAGATGGATACCGTAGTCCAGCATGTAGGATGGGATTTTTGCGAGGATCTTTGCTGTACTTGATGAACCGCGGTGCGGAAGCGATATATCGAGGTACAGGATCCGACCGTAGGCTTCTCTTTTCCTTATACCGAGTGCTTTATCTGCATAGCTTTGCAGCTGACCGTACCAGTACTCACTGTTTTCAGGCTCCATGATCATGGAATACATCATACTCATGCCGGACATCATTATGGGATCGCCCATGATCTCACTTTTCGGGAGCTTCAGATAATATTTCCTGAGATCGTAGTAATAGCTGTTACTTGGATTACGGCGGGAATTTCGCACCAATAGTTCATGTATACGTCCTATCTTTCCGCTTTTTTCATATAGCTTCAGTGCATGTGGGATATCGTCATGCAGTTCGTAATAGAGCCCGGCGTTATAGGCGTAGTCGCTCATATTTATGGATCCAAAGGATTCTTCGGCCTTTTTTCTGAGAAATTTAAGTACCAGAGGACGTATCTTATAGCGGTCGCCCTTTTGAATGATAAAGTTTCCTGTTTCAAAGGCTTCGTTAAGGATCTGGGATACATAGGGGTTTCCTGTGACAAATTCCGCTGTTTCACGGTCAAATTCGTCAACTACGCTTATCTGGAGCATGAAATCAAGGAGAGAACGCGGCCAGTCCGGCATGATGACAAATTCGAGATAGCGGTCATAGATTTTTCTGACAGACTGATAGATCTTTTCTGTAAGGCGGCCTCCATCCGGAAGCTGGTGAGCTATCCCGTTTAGGAAATAGACATTGCCCTGTGTTACGACGGAGAGTTTATTCAGCATGTCATCTGATGCTGTGATGTCATACGTTGAAAGAAATTCACGGGTTTTGGCAGTATCAAATTGAAGAAGTTCTTCCTCTACTGTTTCAAATGAACGTTCCATGTAAATATGGCTGAACCAGCTTAGTTCCCGGCTTCTGGAGATCAGTATGAGCCAGATATCGTCACGCATTGCAAGTTTTATGACTCGCTCTTTATTATCGGGAGTGTACATCATCTGCAAGTCATCTATCACAACGTTTATCCGGCGTTTTCCTGTTTGTTTTTCGGGGATCACTGACAGATCCGGATCGGAATTTTTGCAGGAAAAATAGAGATATTTCCTGCTTCCGAAAAACTGGCGTACCAGTTCTGTTTTTCCAAATCCAGCAAAGCCGTAAATGTATACCGGAGTTCCCATGGTCCCGGCGCGCTTCAATATCTGAAAGGCTTCGGTAGGACAGATGTAGTTTGATGCGGTTTTATTCATATTTATCCCCTTGATGATCGGATTTGTATCTTTTTCCCTTGGGATCATCATACCATCCTGTTATCTGACAGGGTAGGATTTGTTAAAAAACTTTTGCATACAATCGAAAAAAGACTGAAAAACTACCCGAGAGGGTAGTGTGATGAAAAATAAAAATATGATAAAACCTTAGGCAAACAAAAAACGTCGGTTTAAAGCGACACAGCATACGGGCAACCGGGGAGGAGTATAAAATGGCTGACATTAAAATTTTTAACGAGATCCGTGACATTCTTCTTAACTACGCAGAGGTAGAGCCGGAAGAGATCAATCGTGAAACAGACCTTATCGAAGACCTGGGGATGGATTCCTTTAGCTTTATATCCATGCTCGGAGATGTGGAGGAGACTTTTTCCATTTCAATCTCTGAAGAGGATATGGAAGAAGCTACACACATGATCACACCGGGTGACATCATCAGATTTGTAGAAAAGAAAGTTGCCTGATCGCACGGGATGTGAATATTTTTGGAGGAGTTACTATTATGAAGATTCAGGAAAAGATCGACAGGGGAATCAAGGATTTCCGGACATTTCTAAATGCGCTCGCAGATAAATATGCTGATACGCCTGCTGTAAGAGAAATGCACGGAAAAGATATCGTGGATCGGACTTATAACCAGTTAAAGCGGGACGCAGATGCTGTAAGCAGATTCTTTTTGGCACAGGGAAATACGGAGCCTATGCATGTGGCTGCTATAGGCGCAACAAGTTACCAGTACATCGCTGCTTATTACGGTACCGTAAATACAGCAAATGTGATCGTTCCTACGGAGGCTCAGCTTTCAACGGAGAGCCAGTGCGATCTTTTCCATATGGCAGATGTTAACGGGCTTTTCTTTGATAGGCACTTAGAGGACAGAATACCGGAAATACATGAGAAATGCCCGGATATACGACTTTTTATCTGCCTGACGGAAGATGTCGAGGCGCATGACCTTGGAGACATCCATATCTACAGTCTGTCGGAGATAGAAAAGGAATATGCAGTGGGTGATGATATCACTGTTCCGCTTGAGCATGACACTATGAGCACCATCCTTTTTACATCAGGAACGACCAGTGCTCAGCCAAAGGCAGTTATGCTGTCTCACGGCGGCATAATCGACAATATTTTTTCCGGTGAGCTTGCAGAACGTGACTCGACGAACTATGTAAAGCTTATTGCACTGCCGATCCACCATGCGCTGAGCTTTAACACAGATATCGGAATGGGCTTCAGAAATGGCGATACGGTATTTGTAAATGATTCTATGCTGCATATCGCCAGGAACTTTAAGATCGCAAAGCCATATACGGCAATCCTTGTTCCGATGGTATTTGAAAACTTCTACCATAAGATCATGAAGGCTCATGAAATGCATCCGGAGATGGACTTAAAGACCATGGCCCGGGAGGCATTTGGCGGAGAAATAGAAGTATTTTACTGCGGCGGTGCTCACCTTAGAGCAGAGATCGCGGATGCTTTTGAGTCATGGGGTATGCCGGTATTTGAAGGATATGGCATGACTGAGTGCTCTCCGAGAGTGGCAGCAAATATGCCGGGACGTTTCCGCAGAGATTCTATCGGTAAAGTCGTGGATAATGCGGAAGTGCGTATAAAGGATTCTGAACTTCAGGTAAAGAGTCCTTCGGTAATGCTTGGATATTATAAAAATCCGGAGGCTACAAAGGCCGCTTTTACAGAAGACGGATGGCTTAGGAGCGGAGATATAGGCTACATTGATGAAGACGGATATATCTTTCTTCAGGGAAGGATAAAGAACCTCATCATCTTAAGTAACGGTGAAAATGTCAGTCCGGAGGAGATCGAAACAAAACTGTATGACTGCACATTCATAAAGGAGTGTCTTGTATATGAGGAAGATGGAAAGATCACAGCAGAAATATTCCCGGACACTGAATACGCTGAAATGCATGAGGTTTCGGACGTTGAGAAAGAAATTTCTGCAGCAGTTAAAGCAGCAAACAAGACTATGCCCACAACAAAGTCAGTTAGAAATGTGAAGTTTAGATACGAACCTTTTGAGAGAACAGCTACAAACAAGATCAAGAGAGCACGTAAAGCAGCGTGAGTGTCAGATAAAATATAGAGGAGTATTATGAAAGAACGTGAAATAAACGGAGTTAAGGTAAAGACCTGGCCTTTGACAGATGTGCAGGGCGGCTTATATAAGGTATTTGCCCATTATGCAAGTATTCAGGAAATGAATCTGGGTGTGGGATTCTATTTCAAGATGGACATGGATGAGGAACTCATGCGCCAGTCTATGCGCGAAGCCATAGAGTATATGGAGGCTCTGAATGTTCGTTTTGGTCAGGATGAAAATGGAGAAATGTACCAGTATATAAATCCTGAGCCGTGGAATGAAGAGATGCCTCTTTTGGATCTTTCGGATATGTCGGAAGAAAGCGCGAAGAAGTATCTCACTGATGTAACATCCGAACCGATTGATTATCTGCACAAAAATATGACCATTGTAAGGCTTGTGCGCCTGTGTGATGGGTATAGCGGTGTTTATATCAATTTCAACCATATGCTGGCAGACGGCTATTCCATAAATATGTTTATGACATATCTCGCTGCTATCTATTTTTCACATGTTTCAGGGAAAACGCTTCTTCTTCCTAAAAAGAGCGATTATGTAAAAATGATCGAAAAGGAGCTTTTATATAATGGTTCTGACAGAGAGAAGGCAGATCAGGAGTTTTGGAACAGTACACTTAGAGAGGGTGAACCGCTCTATACACATCCGACTGTAAGACCCGGAAATGCGTGGGAAAAACAGCAGGAAGAGCAGGGTGAGAATAAGACAAGATATCTTATCAATAATATCAGTCCTAAGGCTTCTATTGATTCTGAAATCATCGGTGGAGAGAGAGCTGAGAGACTGGTGGACAGCATCGCAGAAAACAAGGTGTCTGAAAATGCGCTTGCAACACTGGCACTTCGGAGTACTCTTTCGCTCTTAAATCACAGACAGACTGATATCGCAGCTCGTGTAATAGTGAACCGCCGCGGTACTATCAATGAACGTTATTCCGGCGGAAACCGGATGACATTCCTTACCTGGAGAAGCGATATACAGGACAACATGCCTGTACGTGAGGCACTACAGGAAATGCTCGACAGTCAGAAAAAGATATTCCGTCATGCGGATTATAACTCTATGAAACGTCTGGCAGAGAGAGGGCAGTTCTTTGGAAATCCGCCAAAGGCAACCTATGAATCGGTTACATTTACCTATCAGCCGAATACAGTTCAGATAGATCCGAGACTTCCGGAGATGAAGGCAGTATGGTATTCAAACAGCAGTACATCAAATATATGCTATCTGACACTCGAACACCTCCTTGGAAAGAAGGATTACGTGTTTATTTATGAGCGTCGTGTAGAGGAAATGAATGAGGAAGAAATGCATTTCTTTACTGAACTTATGATGGAATGTATGGAAAGTGCTATGGCTCATCTCGACGGAACAGTAGGAGAGGTGCTTGATGAAGTACAGGCGCGTCATCCGGAATTAAGTCCTGAACCTGCATTCAGTGTGTGATATCCATTTGAGCTTCAATAAATGACGATAGAAGTCCCCGAGGAAAAATCCTTCGGGGACTTTTGTGGTAAATTATATAATGGACTTTCAATGGATGCCACGTTGAGGGAAAATGTGTTATGATGATGTAAATAGTCGGTTACAGTTCAGACGCAAACGGAGCACTTTGCTGCGGAGTTTGTGACCAACAAATATGAATAGCCATATAGGTTTTGCCCATCGCCAAAGGCGATTTAATTGGCAAAACCTGTTACTGTCGCGAGCTGAAAGCGAGTGAACAGTAACAATAGTCAGTTACAGTTCACGTCAAAAATCGCATAAAAGCGGAGGTTTTATACATGAGCGAGAGATCAACACAGGCAGTTCACAAGCACGAATCAGAGCAGGACTATCTGGAGACGATATTAAAAATAAAGAAAGAAAAGGGAAGCTGCTACGCCGTTGATGTATCGAGGGAACTCAATATATCAAAGCCGTCTGTTACTATCGCGGTTAATAAGCTTGTGGCAAAAGGATATCTTGTCCGTTCTGAAGGAAAGGAACTCATCTTTACAGAAGAGGGCGCAAAGATCGCAAAGAAGATTCTTGACCGCCACCGTTTTCTTAAGACCTGGCTCATGACCATAGGTGTATCGGAGAAGACTGCCGAGGAAGAAGCCTGTATGATAGAGCATGATATCAGTCAGGGAACTTTCCAAAAGATGAAAAAGGCATTTAAGGAAAACTATCCTGACGTGTCTATAATGAAATGATCTTAAATATGTAAATGATAAAGAATCCGGCAAAGCCGGATTCTTTATTTGGGAGAAAGAGTAGTAAAATGCAGACATCAGAGAGCTTTCGTTTAAGTGCACTTTTATCATTTTCAGGCGGATTACAGGATGCGTATACCTATAATATAAGAGATAAGGTATTCGCAAATGCACAAACCGGAAATGTAGTTCTTATGAGTCAGAATCTGATGCAGGGTAACTGGGTGCAGGGGATGCATTATATGTGTCCACTGCTTTCCTTTGCCCTGGGAGTTCTCGCCTCAGAGAGAATAGAGAGCAGGTTTAAGGATAGTAAAGCAGTTCACTGGAGACAGATCATACTTATGATCGAGATAGCAGCTCTTTTGAGTGTGGGCTTTATGCCGGACAGTCTAAACATGATCGCAAATATGATAGTATCTTTTTCATGCGCCATGCAGGTTCAGACCTTTAGAAAAGTGCATGGATACGGATATGCGAGCACGATGTGCATCGGAAATCTCAGGAGCGGGACAGAGAGTTTTTCAAAATATCTAAGGGACAAGGATAAAGCGGCACTGCGTAAGGCGCTTCATTTCTTTGGGATAATCCTGATATTTGCTCTCGGCGCCGGAACCGGCGGTGTGATCTCCGGCAATCTTGGCATACCGACTATATGGATATCGGTTGCGATCTTGTTTGTCGTATTTTTGATGATGAGTTTTGATAGATCAGAAGATTGAAGTAGTTTTAAGGAAGTAATTGATAATGAGTGATAGTAAAGACACAAGACAATTAAGAAATGTTGAGTTTTCGCAGATCGAGAATCTGCATGTGGTAAGAGGCGAGGATATAAACGGAACCGGAAGATTGTATGGCGGAAGACTCCTGTCCTGGATTGATGAAACAGCAGCGACCTGCGCGCAGCGTCACTCGGGACTTGAGATCACTACGGCATCTATTGACAATCTGACCTTTAAGAGAGGCGCATACAGCAATGATGTAGTGGTACTGGTCGCAAAGGTTACCTATGTCGGAAGGACTTCAATGGAGGTTAGGGTAGATACCTATGTGGAGGATAAGGAAGGCTATCGTCATCCGATAAACAGAGCATATCTCACATATGTAGCGATAACCCGTGAAGGAGTACCGGTGCCGATACCGTATGGTCTTGAACTCACTAAAGAAAATGAAAAGATGGAATGGGAGGCAGCGATCCTTCGTAAAAATAACAGAAAACTTCGCTCAGAAGAGGGATTTTGATAAAAAATAACGACGATCATATGGAAGCTTTAACTGATTTGTGATATTCTTAACAAGTTGTGTCCGGTGCCTGTTATGGGCAAAATGACACGAAAAGGAGAGATAAAATGAATTACGTTAAAGCTTTGGTATCGGCAATACTTGCCGGTATGTGCATAGGTATGGGTGGAGTTGTCTATCTGTCAGTGGACAGTAAACTCACAGGTGCATTTTTCTTTACAGTAGGCCTTTTTGTTATTTGTGCATTTGGATTAAATCTGTACACGGGAAAAGTTTGTTATGTATTTCAGAATGATCTGGAATATCTGCTCAGGATTCCTGTAATATGGTTTGGAAATCTGATCGGAACATCAATAACAGCAGGTCTTATTCTTCTTACCAGATACGGAGCAGCTATTTCGGAAAAAGCGGCTGCACTTTGCGAAGCAAAGACAGCGGATAATTTCTTAAGCCTTTTTGTCCTTGGTATTTTCTGTGACATCTTTATCTATATCGGTGTTGAAGGTTACGGAAAGATTCCTCATGAGACAGGAAAATATCTGGCACTGTTTTTCGGCGTTATGGTATTTATCCTTAGCGGCTATGAGCACTGCATCGCAGATATGTTTTATGTGTCTGCGGCAGGTATGTGGAGCGGAGACATGCTCGTGAGAATACTGGTTATTACCCTTGGTAATGCAGTAGGAGGTATATTCTTCCCGGTAGTCAGAGGATGGCTTTCAAAAAACAATTAATAAAAAGGCAGGTCATTACACCATAAAAGGTGAGCGACCTGCTTTTTTACGCTTTTTATGTTGTTTATCTGCGTCTGGCTTTTTGTTTTCTTTTATTTTTGTTTTCGTATAACGCGTCATCTGCTGCAGAGATAAGATGCTGAATGGAATCCATATGATCCGGATCCCACAGTGCGAAACCTATGCTGACATCAAGCTTATAAGAGATTTTTCGGTTTCGCAGAGCTCGGAAAGCTTTGAACGTATGGAGTCAATGATGTTTTTGATATCATTTTCCGAATCAACTGACGCGACGATTATAAATTCATCTCCGCCGTAACGGGCAACGAAATGGCGCAAAGAGTCATTGCAGACGCTTCGGAGGACATTTGCGAGCTTGATAAGAGCGTTATCACCTGCCTGATGACCATACATATCATTAATGTCCTTAAAACGGTCAATATCCAGCATCAGAACATACAGTTTTTCGGATCTGGATATGTTTTTCAAGGAACGGTTCAGGTAATGGTTGAGATTATTTCTGTTATTTATCTGTGTCAGAGGATCCATGTAGATCTTACTCTCGAGATAGGTTATATATACGTAGATCATCGCCACCATTACGCCGTAGCACAGGAAGTTTCTGCGCCAGGTAGTCAGCTGTATTCCTCCGGAAATGACGATGGGGATCGCATATGAACCGACGGAAATATAAAGAGAGCGGTCTACATAGCCTTCTTTGGAAAATGCAAGGAACATCGATCTAAGTGAAGCAATGATCAGATAGCCAAAAGGGATCATGATCATGATATAGAAAACCGGACCATTTACCACGCTTCCGGATTCTTCCAGGTAGTAGCCCTTTTTTATGAAAAAAGCAAGTGTTACGATAGCACATCCGATCAGACCGGGGATGGCGGCGAGAATCTGGCCGTTTGCTGTCTGTATGTATTTCCGCTTCAGCATATATTCCGTATAAATGAACCACAGGATTGCCATGCAGGAATAACCAAGATATATCATGAGATTGGTGAATCTGAGCGCAAAGGCAGTTCGGGGCCACGCACCGCTGTCTACCAGCATCCATACATTGTCTATAACGCCAAAGAAGACGACCTGACTTAACAGAGCGCGGCTGTAGAGCACCTGACTTTGCTGTCTGTCGGCATCCCGGAGAACATGGATAAGTATGAGAAGCAGAATAACAGCGCAGGCAAGATTTGATTCGATGTAGAAAAATGCTGTTTCAGACAAATGAAACCTCCATTAGACAAAATGATGTAATTTAAGTATATCAGATTTACAAAAATGAGGCCGATACATAGTGTAATACTAATAAAAAAATAAGAAATACATAATCATTTATTTCCGTTTTGTATGGACGGATCAATTGGCAGGTTAAAAAAATAGAACATGGCTAATGAATTGATAAACAGCATAGCAGATATCACAAGTTATGAAAAGATAATGGGGGTACTTGGCAATAATCCGCTGGCGGCGGTATTATTTTCTGCGGTCGAGTCGTTTATCCCACCACTTCCATTAATAGGTATCGTCACTTTTAATATAGCTCTTTATGGTCCGGTGTGGGGTTTTTTACTTAGTTGGATCGGAACATCGGTTGGATGCACATGCGTTTTTTTATTGATCCGGCATGTGATCAAAAGCCCGGTAGAGCGTATATTCAGGGATGATCCCAAAGTTAAAAAGGGAAAGCAGTGGATAAAAGATATAAATGTATTAACGCTTTTTACTGTTACGATACTTCCTTTTACGCCATCAGCATTTCTTAATCTGATATTTGGATTGTCGGACTATGATGCCCGAAAATACCTTTTGACAATTTGCACTGCTAAATTTCTTATGATAGGATTTCTTGCGTTGTTTGGCGTGAGCTTTGTAGAAGCATTTAAGGATCCAAGAATGATAGTATTGTCATTGGTACTGGTGACGATTTTGTATGTATTATCGAAATGGATCACAAAAAAGCACCATCTTTAAGAATCGTGCGTTATCAGAATTGGAGTTATTTTAATGAATTATTATTTTGCACCGCTTGAGGGGATAACAGGATTTGTATACAGAGGACTTCATCACAAGTACTTTGGCGGACCTGACAAATACTATATGCCTTTCGTATCCGCAATGGAAAAAGGAAAGATAAAGAAGAGGGAAAAAAAGGATATCCTACCTGAAAACAATGAGGGGATTAACGCAATACCGCAGATACTCACAAATTCCAGCCGTGATTTTATTGATACGGCAGAGATGATAGCGGATCTGGGATACACTGAGATCAATATAAACCTTGGCTGTCCGGCACTTTCAGTAGTTAAGCGCGGTAAGGGTTCCGGTTTTTTGTCTGACCTTGACAGGCTTGATAAGTTTTTGGAAGAAATATTTGAAGGTATGGAAAAGTGCAGGATACCTGCGAAGCTTTCCGTAAAAACCAGGATAGGGCGCAGAGATTCCGATTCGGTGCCGGAACTGATAGAATTATACAACCGTTATCCTATTTATGAGCTTACGGTCCATCCGAGAGTAGGAAAGGATTTCTATAGAGGCGTGCCTGATATGGAGGCTTTTCGTGCCTTCTGTGAAAAAAGCATACACCCGTTAGTTTATAACGGAGATATCAATAATGAAGGCGATATAGAGCACTTTGCCGAGCTGTTTCCAAAGGTAGGAAGCATAATGATCGGAAGAGGACTTCTTCAGGATCCTGCGTTTATAAGGAGAGTCCGTACCGGTAAAGAAATGCAGAAAGAGGAGCTTAAAGGATTTACAGAGGAGCTCTATCAACAGTATAGAAAAGAAATGGAAACTCCGGGAGCCGGTGGTATAAATGCTGTCAATCGTATGAAGGAGCTTTGGGGATTTCTTGGTGTGAATTTTAGTGACAGGGAACGTACACTGCGTAAAATTTTACGGGCTAAGAATCCTGTCGAGTATGAAAGTGCAGTAAGGGAGATCTGGCAATGATTATTACGGTGAAAGATGATCTTGATCTGAAAAAGATAGCGGAAAGCGGTCAGTGTTTTCGTTGGACTGAAGAGACAGAGGGCACTTACAGGATAATCGCCGGTGGACATGTACTTAGGATACGGGAAATCGGACAGGCGGATAACAGGAAACAGGATGCAGAAAGCATGTGTTATGGACAGGATTCTGAAACACATGTATTTGATCTTAATTGCAGTAAGGATGAGTTCCTTAACTTTTGGGAAGAATACCTGGATCTGAAGACAGACTACTCAAAGATCAGAAATATGGTAAAAAAGAGTGAAGATCCCTATCTTTATAATGCAGTTCAGCTTGGAAAAGGAATACGGATACTAAGACAGGAGTTATTTGAGACCCTGATCACGTTTATAATTTCTCAGAGAAAAAATATACCGGCTATACGTGCATCGGTAGAAAAGCTGTGTAAAGCAGCGGGAACAAAAAAAGATGGGTGTTATCTGTTTCCTACTCCGGCACAGATGGCTGCTCTGTCGGAAGATGAGATAGCATCATGTGGAACTGGTTATCGTACAAAATACTTAATGAAGGTCGCAAGAGAGATAGCAACCGGTGAAGTGTCGCTGGAGGCTATGAGTGATCTGTCCGATGAGGATCTCTTAGCTGAATTAAAGAAGCTTTACGGAGTTGGAGTAAAGGTTGCGAGCTGTACAGCGCTTTTTGCGTATCACAGGATGGATTTTTTTCCGGAAGACGTATGGATAAAAAGGGTGCTTGAAAATCATTATTCAGGAAGTTTTCCAAAAGAAAAGTATGCTCCGTGGAATGGCGTAATGCAGCAGTACCTTTTCTTTGGACAGATAAGTGAGAAATAGATATAACTGTTCATACGTAAAAAGGACCGGACGCGATGGCGTCCGGTCCTTTTTGTACTACTGATATTCTCGCATTAGTGTGCCGTATTTGGCGGCTTTTTCGCGGTCTCCGAGTATAACGTATGTTACGTGAAGCCCCATGAAAGGAAAGAGTGTATTGTATTTCTGATTAAGAATAGGCATTGTCTCAAAGGCGGCATTGTAATACCACATGACAGCTTCGTGATAGTTGTGTCGTCCTCTGTAAAACTCACCGAGTTCAAACACTACTTCGGATGGAGTATCATCAGCGGCAAGCGCGCGTCCCGCAGCGTAGAGCATGGCATCAGAATCATCTCTTAGGCGGGCACATTTTACCAGTACACAAACATCGTGCATGATAAGCTCGTCAGAGCTGTCTTTGTCGAGCCGTTTTTTGAAATAAGGTTCTGCGGTCAGGAAATCATTGTCGGAACCGGAAATGAAAAGCTCTCTCGCATACATTTTCTGCAGCTTTTCCGATAGTTTTCCGTTTGCTGCTATTTCTTTCTGGAAGATGGCAAAGTCTCTATTCTGATGTTCGGAAGTCGGACAGTGCTTGATCTTTATGTCACTGTCGAAGACCACAGGATCCAGGCGTACGGATTCGTGGAGAGGATCGACCCAGACCGGTGTGCGTATCCGCTTATAAAGTTTTGGACGCAGTTCTTCATCAAAGTTATAAGTTGTATTAAATTCCAGCTGGTTTGTGTAATACATCTGCACGATCTCGATCTCCGGCAGAAGGGCCTCTTTCAGCATGCGGAATTTTTCATGATTTTCTTCGTCCAGAACTTCATCGGCATCCGCACTGTAAATATAGTCCATAGTTGCTTTTGAAAAAGCAAAGTTACGGGCTGCCGAAAAATCATCATCCCATTCAAAATCAAAGACTTTGTCAGTGTATTTTTTGGCGATTTCTTTTGTCTGATCGGTAGATCCCGTATCGACAATGATGATCTCATCCATCAGATCACTGATGGAATCAAGACATCTCTCCAGGATTTCTGCTTCGTTCTTTACGATCATACATAAACTGAATGTCATAACCCCTCCGATCTAAGTTTGTATACTATCCCCTATTGAATATACGAGTTATAAACTAATAAAATGTTGCTGCTTCAAAATCCTTTTGTTCATTATACATTATGAATGATTTGTTTTTGTGATTTCTTTTGTACATAATTCTGTTCAAAGAATATAAAAATAGATGGCGTGATCGGAAATATGGTGTAGAATTGTCACGGTGTACACTTTGTGCTATACTTTTAGCAATTATGGGTTCGTGTGCGTAGATCACGCGGCACGGGATTCAGCTTTTAATTTACGGAGGTCAAGATGAAGACTTATCTTGTAACAGGAGGAGCAGGATTTATCGGCTCCAATTTTATTCATTATATGTTTCGTAAGCATGGAAACGATATCCGCATCATTAACGTGGATGCACTGACTTACGCCGGAAATCTGGGTAACCTCAAGGATGTTGAGGGAATTGAAAACTATACATTCGTTAAGGCAGACATCCGCAATAAAGAGGAGATCGAAAAGGTCTTTAAGGATAATGACATAGATTACGTTGTTAACTTTGCTGCTGAGAGTCATGTAGACCGCAGTATTGTTAATCCTGAGATCTTTGTAGAGACAAATGTACTCGGTACTCTTATCATGCTCAACTGTGCAAAGGATGCATGGGAGCAGGAAGACGGTTCATTTAAGGAAGGAAAGAAATTCCTTCATGTTTCTACTGATGAGGTTTACGGATCTCTGGATAATCTCACAGATTTCTTCTATGAGACAACACCGTATTCACCGCATAGCCCTTATTCAGCAAGTAAGGCATCTTCAGACTTCCTTGTAAAGGCTTATGTCGATACATACAAGTTCCCGGCAGTTATCACAAACTGCTCTAATAACTACGGACCTTATCAGTTCCCGGAGAAGCTGATACCGCTTATCATCAACAACGCGCTTCAGGGCAAAGAGCTTCCTGTTTACGGAGACGGAAAGAATATCCGTGACTGGTTATATGTGGATGATCACTGCAAGGGTATCGATATGGTACTTGAGGGCGGTCGTATTGGAGAGAAGTATAATATCGGCGGTCATAATGAAAAGCAGAATATCGAGATCATTCATATCATCCTTGATACTCTTAAGGAGATCCTTCCGGATTCCGATCCGAGAAAGGCAAATGTCAGTGAAGAACTGATCCGCTTTGTTGCAGACAGAAAGGGTCACGACAGAAGATATGCCATCGCGCCTGACAAGATCAAGGCTGAGCTTGGCTGGGAGCCGGAGACATTCTTTGCTGAAGGCATCAAAAAGACAGTTAAGTGGTATCTCGAGAATCAGGAATGGATGACAGAGGTAACAAGCGGAGATTATCAGAAGTACTACGATAAGATGTATTCTGATCGCTAATAATAAAACATCCGATATGGAGGAGATGTATTTATGAAAGGTATTATTCTTGCGGGTGGTTCCGGTACAAGACTGTATCCCCTGACAAAGGCTGTTTCAAAACAGATGATGCCGGTATATGATAAGCCGATGATCTACTATCCGCTGTCAACACTTATGCTGGCTGGTATAAGGGATATCCTGATCATTTCAACACCGAGAGATCTTCCTATGTTTGAGGAACTTTTTGGAGATGGATCACAGCTCGGACTTAACATGAGCTATAAAGTTCAGGAGCATCCTAACGGACTTGCCGAGGCATTTATCATTGGTGCGGATTTCATCGGAAATGATAGTGTCGCAATGGTTCTTGGAGATAATATTTTCTACGGACATGATTTCTCATCTGTACTTACACGTGCGGCAGAGAGACAAAAGGGTGCGACTATCTTTGGATATTACGTAAAGGATCCCAGAGCTTACGGTGTCGTTGAGTTTGATAAGGATGGCAAGGCTGTTTCCATCGAAGAAAAACCTGAAAATCCTAAGTCAAAGTATGCGGTTCCGGGTCTTTACTTCTATGATAATGACGTTGTTGATATCGCAAGGAATGTAAAGCCTTCAGCCAGAGGTGAGCTTGAGATAACAACTGTTAATAATACTTATCTGGAGAGAGGAGATCTCTATGTAGAGACTCTCGGACGCGGATTTGCATGGCTAGATACAGGAAGTCACGATTCGCTTCTCGATGCAGCGGATTTTGTATCAGCTTTCCAGAAGAGACAGGGGTTATATATTTCATGTATCGAAGAGATCGCTTACAAAAAGGGATTTATCGATAAAGAGGAGCTCCTGAAGCTTGCGGAGCCTCTCCTTAAGACTGCATACGGCCAGTACCTGGTCGATGTAGCAAATGAAGACTAAGCAGTTTATTTTAATAACCTTTATAATAGGGGTTCTTACGGTATTGGGAGCATTTGCAGTTCTTCTCAACATGAACGGTTTATTATCAGGATCCGTAACTCAGAGAAGAGTCGAAGCAGATACACTTGGTACAGCAGAAGAACCCTCTTCTCTCAGTGCGCCCGGGACAGAAAGTCTTGCGGCTCTAGCGGATGCGGGAATCGAACCTGTTGAAGAACCGGTAAGGGCTACTGAGAAGGCTGCAGCAAATCAGGAGGAGCGTACACAGCTTACGCTTCTCTTATCGTCTGTTAACCGGGATATTCGTATGCTGGTAGTTGACAGAGATGGAAGACCGGTTACAGGTGTCGGATTTATCTGTAATATTCGGAGTGATTCATTTTCTGCTTCGTATGAGGATTCAGATAAGGATGGTATCCTGTATGCAGCTGATCTGCCGAGCGGAAGATATACTGCAGAATTAACACCAACCCCCGGATATATCGCTCCGGAATCTGAAAGTACGGTGACTGTCAGACAGGAAATTTCATATACTGCGGTTGCAGATATCAGTTCCATGATCTATATGGAATCGGATATAGATGCGTCAGTGGAAGATACTGCGGATCTCGATGAAGATGATGATGGAGAGCTGCTTGAATCAGGTGAGATAGATCTGTCAAACGGTACGCTTGGAATTGATGTATCCAAATACAATAAAGATATAGATTGGGAAACTGTCCGAGACAGTGGAGTGCAGTTTGCGATAATCCGTTTGGGATATCGTGGATCATCGAGTGGATCGCTGGTTGAAGATCCATATTTTCAGAAAAATCTTAAAGGTGCGAAAGATGCAGGCGTAAAGATTGGTGTTTATTTCTTTACGCAGGCTCTAAATACCACGGAAGCTGTGGAAGAGGCAAGTATGGTTGCGTCTTTGGTGAAACCTGAAGAACTTGCCGCTCCTGTGTTTATAGATGTTGAAGGATCGGGAGGACGTGGAGACGCTCTTGATCCTAAGACCAGAGCAGAAAACATAAATGCGTTTTGTGAAACTCTTACAGGTATGGGATACCGGGCAGGAGTTTATGCCAGCAAGAACTGGTTTAGGAAGTATATTGATACAGATTCTCTCGGTGACTGGAAGATCTGGCTTGCTCAGTACAAGGTACGTACGCCGGATTATGAAGGGCATTATGATGCATGGCAGTACTCGTCAAAGGGTCATGTTGATGGAATAGAGGGAAATGTAGATCTGAACCTGAATCTCTCTCTTGGAGATTAGGACATGGAAAGGAAATTATGGGACAGATTAAAGTAGAAACATGTGAGATCGAGGGCCTTAAGGTCATTACACCGGAAGTATTTGGAGATGAGCGCGGTTATTTCATGGAGACATATCGTGCAGACCAGTTCAAAGAGGCCGGTATCAATGATGTATTTGTTCAGGATAATCAGTCCTCTTCAACAAGAGGCGTTCTTCGTGGTATGCATTTCCAGAAGGAATTTCCGCAGTCAAAGCTTGTACGCGTACTTAGCGGAGAAGTCTATGACGTAGCAGTTGATCTTCGTCCGGGTTCAGCGACATTTGGAAAGTGGTTTGGAGTGCTTCTTTCTGCGGAGAACAAAAAAATGTTCTATATTCCAAGAAATTTTGCCCATGGATTCCTTGTCCTTTCAGAAAAAGCAGAATTTGCCTATAAGTGTGATGATTTCTTCCATCCCGGTGATGATGGCGGACTTCGTTTCGATGATCCTGAGATCGGAATCGTATGGCCGGATTCTGTTAAGCCGGAAGAGTTAAATATCAATGATCGTGACCGCAACTGGGCTGATTTCTCTGTATTTAAGGCAGAGCGTGGAATCCAGTAAGGTTTTATCGAGGATTTTTGTTCTATGACTAAAAAGAAAAAGGTTATCATCGGAGTATTGCTTTTAGTAATACTCTGGAATGCCTATATTATTCTTCATCATAATGTGTTGGCAGATCCTGTACAGGAGGTACTTAAGAAACTTATCTCCTGCTGCATGATCGATGCTGCTTTTATAGCGTTTGTCCTGGGTTACGAGAGGATAATATCGCTTCCAATGGAGCTGTGGCAAAACAGGCAGCTTATCTGGAAACTTGCCAAGAATGATTTCAAATCCAAATATGCAGGTTCTTACTTGGGTATTTTTTGGGCGTTTGTACAGCCGGTCGTTACGGTACTTGTATACTGGTTCGTATTTGCTGTGGGTGCCAGATCAGACATGACCGGTGAGACCACATATCCGTTTGTACTGTGGCTTATAGCAGGCATTACGCCATGGTTCTTTTTCTCTGATGCATGGGGTCAGGGAACAAGCGCACTTCTTTCGTATCAGTTTCTTGTAAAGAAAGTCGTGTTTAAGATAAGCATCCTTCCTATCATCAAGGTTATCAGTGCTTTATTTATACATATATTTCTTACGGGAATCGCATGCATACTGATGATACTTTGTGGATATTATCCTACATTGTATTGGCTTCAGTTGCCGTATTTCACCTTGTGCGCGTTTTTCCTTGTACTCGGAATGAGCTATATCACGTGTTCTATAGTGGTATTTTTCAGGGATCTTGGACAGATCATAGGTATCATGCTTCAGGTTGGAGTATGGATCACTCCGATCATGTGGCATCTGGATTCTCTTTCAAGACCTTTCCAGATCCTGTTCAAGCTGAATCCTGTTTACTATCTGGTCGATGGTTACAGAATGGCTCTGCTTGATAAGATGTGGTTTTGGGAGCATTTTTATTCAACAGCTTATTTTTGGATCGTTTCAGCGGCTATGTTCCTTTTTGGAGCTATAGTGTTCAGACGCCTGAAGGTTCATTTTGCAGATATATTGTAAATACCAGTTTTGAGGTTTTTTAATGCAGTCAGCAATTAAGGTCGAGCATCTCGACAAAATGTATAAACTCTATGATCATCAGAGGGACCGGTTAAGGGATTCTCTCGGAATTACCAAAAAGAAGCTCTATCATGAGCATTATGCTCTTAGAGACGTTTCTATGACGGTAAATCAGGGAGAAACAGTCGGAATCATCGGAACAAACGGTTCCGGCAAGTCAACGATCCTTAAGATAATAACCGGAGTACTCAGTCCTACATCAGGTAATGTAGAGATAAACGGACGGATCTCTGCACTTCTGGAACTTGGCGCGGGCTTCAACATGGAATTTACGGGTATCGAGAATATCTATCTTAACGGTACGATGATCGGATTTTCCAAAGAAGAAATAGATGCGAAGCTTCAGGATATACTTGATTTTGCAGACATAGGAGATTTTGTATATCAGAAGTGTAAGACCTACTCCAGCGGTATGTTTGTCCGTTTGGCATTTGCGGTTGCTATAAATATCGATCCGGAGATCCTTATTGTTGATGAGGCACTTTCAGTAGGTGATATCTTCTTCCAGAACAAGTGTTATCATAAATTTGAGGAATTCAAAAAGGCCGGAAAGACCATCCTGTTTGTTAGTCACGATCTGTCCAGTATCAGTAAGTACTGTGATCGTGTAATTCTTCTCGACAGAGGAAAGAAGATCGGAGAGGGTGCGCCGAAAGAAATCATTGATATGTACAAGAAAGTCCTTGTGCATCAGCTGGATTCAAAACCCGGTGATCATGCAGGTTCTCTTAACCGCGGCGGAATGAACGGAGAGAGTTCAGGCGAAGGTCTCTGGAGAGACAAGATGGTACTTAACCCGTCACAGGATACATATGGAAACGGACTCGGTGAGATCGTGGATTTCTGCTGTATAGATAACAGTGGACAGATCACAAATACGATCATAAAGGGTGATTCCTTTACGATACGTGTCAGAACAAGATTTCATGCTCATATCCACCAGCCGATCATCGCGGTTTCATTCAAAAACAGGCTTGGAGTCGAGATCACCGGTACAAATACTATGTTTGAAAAGGTAGATACAGGTACCGTTGAAGATGGTGATGAGCTGACAGCTACTTTTACGCAGGATATGAATCTGCAGGGCGGAGAATATCTCATATCTCTCGGGCTCGTGGGATACAGAGAGGGAGAATTTACGGTATATAACAGGATGTATGACATCTTTAATATTTCCGTGATCTCTACAAAAGACACAGTTGGTTATTACGATATGGGAATGGAAACTACAGTAGAGAAATCCCATCCATGAGGAAAGGAAATCGGTAATGGAAATGAAATTCGAGGACATCGGCAACGTTCATCTGGACTATACCGATTATCCCGGAGAGGATCTGTATTCAGAGGGCGCCGAAGAGGACGCCCTTCTTCAGATTGTAAAGACACATACAAAGGATGAGTTCAATCACATCATCGCTGTGGAGAAGCGTTGGAGTGTTCTTTATCATCTGTCACATCTGAGAGGAAATATCGTGGATTTCCTGCCTATCAGAAAGACACATAAGGTTCTTGAAATCGGAGCCGGATGTGGAGCCATTACAGGAACATTGGCGGAGAAAGCAGCACATGTGACCTGTATCGAGCTCAGCCGCAAGAGAAGCCTTATTAATGCATGGAGAAATAAGGATGCCGACAATATCGATATTCTCGTTGGAAATTTTGAGGATATAGAGGAGCATCTTGATGAAAAGTACGACTATATCATGCTTATAGGTGTGCTTGAATATGCTGTTTCATATATCCATGACAAGGCGCCTTATGAAAAGTTTCTGCAGATCTTAACGAGACATCTGGCTCCGGGCGGTCAGATCGTTATCGCTATTGAGAATAAGTACGGCATGAAATATTTTGCCGGCTGCAGAGAGGATCATACAGGCAGATACTTTGATGGTATAGAGGGATATCATCATGGCGGAAGTGCGCATACTTTCTCAAAGGAAGGCTTGTCCAGACTTTTCAAAAAGACGGGCTACAAGGCAAAATTCTTCTATCCGTATCCTGACTACAAGCTTCCGATAACCATCTATTCAGATGATCGTCTGCCTTCAGTTGGTGATTTTACAGAAAACAGGAGAAACTTTGACGGAGAGAGGATCACTCTCTTTAATGAGAGCGAGGCTTTGGATGAAGCTCTTTCTGACGGATATTTCCCGTTCTTCTCAAATTCTTATCTGGTAGTTTTGGAGAAGAGCATGCGCCTTGAGAGTACTTCGGCACGTCGTGCTATCTACTCTAAGCACAGTAATGAGAGAGATCCGCTGTATCAGATCAGAACTGATATAGAGGAAGATGACAATCATCGTAAGGTTGTCGTTAAATATCCGTTTACTGATGAGGCTATCCCACATCTTGAAAAGATGGAAGCTGCTTCTGAAAAAATCCGTGAAGAATTTAAGGGAACTGCGTTTAAGCCCAATAAATGCAAGGCTGAGAGAGATAAAGATGGTAAGCTCAGATGCCTTGATTTTGAGTTCCTTACAGGCCGCAGCATGAATGACGAGCTTGACCTTATGCGTAAAAAAGGCCATGCACGTGAATGCATAACAGCTATCCTGAATTTTGCTGTAGCGCTCAGAAAGATCGCTACTGAGAAGTTTGTTATCACAGATGAGTTTAGAGAGATCTTTCAGGTGAAGTCCGTACCGGGTCAGCATATGAGCATGAAGTGTACGGATCTTGATATGATCTTTTCAAACCTGATCTTTAGTAACGGATGGAATATCATAGATTACGAATGGACCTTTGATTTCCCGATACCTGTAGATTTCCTGATCTACAGGGCTATGCGATATTATATTGCAGAGGCAGGAAGTGAATGGATGGGAGACCTTGATATCTGGGAGAAGCTTTCTATAAGTGAAGTAGAGAAGCATATCTATGAACAGATGGAGGCAGGTTTCCAGAGACATATTGCGGGAAGAAATATTTCTCTTGTGGGAATGTATTCTATCTTTGGCGGAAACAATATTCTCTTTGAGAACTCCATGAAGCATTCAAGGCTTCTGTACAGACCTGAGCATGTAGTTATCTATTATGATACAGGAATGGGTTACAGTGAGGAAAATTCCTGCGTTATAAATGCTTTACGTGATGAAAACGATAATATTTCATTTGATACAGTACTTCCGGAGGGATGCAAAGCTGTCAGATTTGATCCGGCAACCTATCCCTGCATGGTAAAGATCGAAAATATCTCTCTTGATGGAAAAGCTGTAGATGAGTGTCTCGTTAACGGAACAGGTATTTCTGAGCATGTGATCCTTTTCGACACAGATGATTCACAGATCATTTTGGAAAAAGCCACAGAAGGATCAACTCTTCATATGGAGTATGCTATAGCAAGAGTGGATGATCGCTTCTGGAAGCCGCTTGCGTTTGAGTTTGCGGTGCCGCTTGATAATGAAGGTTCAAAGTGGTCACATCTCATTCATGGCACGAGACCGGAGTATGTACCGGTGAGTCTGGTATGAGGCGCGCGGAATATGAAACACAACTGAATAATCTTCAGAATCCTTATCTCAGATGGATAAAGAAGCAGGAAGAAAAGCGTATTGAGACTGATCCGGAGACTCGGGAGGAGGCGGAGAAATCCGTATTTTCCGGGGCTTCGGATCAAATGGCGTGTTTTCGGGGAAAATATGAAGTTTTTTTGCTGCCGGGTGCGAAGATCGCAGATGATGCAGGCAAAAAAATTGAAAGAGCTCTGAAAAATTATCATGAAGGCTGTCTGCCGGATGTGATCTACGGAGACGAGGATGTGCTTGATCAGAATGGAAGGCATGACCCGTGGTTTAAGCCTGACTGGTCTCCGGATACGCTGGAGTCCCTGTATTATTTTGGAAGTCTGACCCTCGTTAAACATGAAATTGTTGAGAAAGTTAAGGCTGAAAAAGGCCCGTTACCCTATGGAAGCACTGATTTTTTAAGAGAATGCATATTTTCTGCGAAAACACAGCTTCATATACCTGAGATCCTTTCACATGGTGATGGAACGGATCATACAGTATATGCAGAGAAGTCTGTCGGAGCAACGCAGGGAAGTGCTGACAATAAAAATATCAGCGTGACTGCAGTGATCCTTTCAAAGGATCATCCGGAACTGCTTGAAACCTGTGTGAGCAGTTTGAGGCGGTCGGCAGAGCTTGATGGAACAAACTTAAGTATTGTTGTAGTTGATAATGGAAGTAATGATGAAAACATGCAGCAATACAGACAGTTTTCAGAAAAGTATCGCTTTACTTACGACCGTTATGAATCGCCGTTTATCTATTCTGCGTTATGCAACAGAGGCGCGGAAAATGCAGGGAAAACAGATTTCCTGCTGTTCCTTAATGATGATGTGGAAGTTCCGGAAAATACGGTTTTCCTAAAGAAAATGGCGGAAAAATCCGGAGAAGAGCATGTCGGTGCTGTAGGATGCAAGCTTCTTTATCCCGGAGCCGAAAGGATACAGCATTGCGGCATTACGCTACTTAGGACGGGGGCTTCCCATAAGCTTGCAGGTTATACTGACGATCAGGATTACTATCACGGTATCAATCTAGGTATGCATAACTGCTTTGCTGTCACAGGCGCGTGTCTTATGGTATCCAGAGAAAAGTTTGAGCTTGTGCATGGTTTTGATGAGAAACTGGCAATAGCTTATACAGATGTGGATCTGTGCGCGTCACTTTTAAGAAAAGGCTTATATAATGTCTGCATGTGCGATTTTTATCTGATCCATCATGAGAGCCTTAGCAGGAGAAGTGATGACATCAGTGAAGAGGCATTTGCAAGACTGGCATTAGAAAGAGCATATTTTGAAGAGAAAAATGCAGCTTTGATCCAAAACGGTGATCCGTGGTACAGTCCGAATCTTACAGACACTGGGCTGGATTATCGCGTGAATGTTCCTGACACAGAGGAAGAAGCTTCAGTGATCGGCAGAGAGGCTTTTTCATCAGTGACACCGGCAGAATTTAAAAAATTAAAGTCCGGACATAAAAAGATGCGGTATTCGCTTGAAAATATCCGCTACTGCAGAAGTGATGCCTGCGGAAGAGAGAAATATTATGAGATCCGAGGCTGGGCATTTGTATCCGGAAGACCGGGTTATGAGTACGATCCTTTTATAGCAGTAAAGACAGCTGACGGGGAAAAGGTATTTCCGGCGGTGAGGTATGTGAGAAAGGATGTACCTGAGGTTTTTGCGTCAGAGACAGATCTGTTATTGTCTGGATTTTTCTTGATGATAGATGAGAAATTACTGCCTGACGGAGATAAGACAGAGATACAGATAGGACTTTTAAGAAGAGGTCTTTTTAGTAAATATAGAGGCTGCCGTACCGGATGGATCACGGCGCAGGCATGATAGACAGGATGCTGAAGGAAATGGAAAATAATAAAGACAAGACACAGAATAATGTCGGAGATCTGGCAGAATACTATAAGAAACTCTACGAAGACGAAAAAAAGAAAAATGAAAAGCTCACACGTGAGCTCGTTGAGTGCGAAGCAGATAATGCTGAGATGAAGGGGAAGATCGATACACTTAAGCGCAGTAAGCTTTTTAAGATCATAAAGCCCTTTCGTACGATCTATGCCAAGAGCCTCGCTGTGATCGTGCGTGTAAAGCGCCTTGGCAGCATAAGCGAAGTTATTAGAAAGCTTAAGAGCAAGAGGATAGAGAGAAATGCTTACCGTTACCATGGAACACTGAGCTTTCCTAATGAAGAGCAGAGAAAAAAAGAGGAGAATACTTCTTTCAAAGAAAAGCATGTTTTCAGTATTCTCGTTCCTCTTTACAATACTCCCGAGAAATTCCTTCGTGAGATGATCGAAAGTGTTACAAACCAGACCTATGGTGGATGGGAACTTTGTCTTGCAGACGGTTCTGATGATGAGCATAAGTATGTAAAAGAGATCGTTGATGAATATATTGCAAAGGACAAGGCTGTAAGCCCTGACGGAAGACAGAGGATCCAGTATAAAAAGATAGAGGAAAATCTGGGTATTTCCGGAAACACCAATGTCTGCTTTGATATAGCTCACGGTGATTTTATCGGTTTATTTGACCATGATGATCTGCTTCATCCTTCCGTTCTTTTCGAATATATGAAGGTCATTGAAAAAGAGCATCCGGATTTTATCTATTGCGATGAGGCGACCTTTACCGGAAACAGCATAGATAACATGGTGACACTTCACTTTAAGCCGGATTTTGCTATTGATAATCTCAGGGCAAATAACTATATCTGTCACTTCTCTGTGTTTAAGAAAGAATTATCTGACAAGGTAGGAAGATTTAGAAGTGAATTTGACGGAAGTCAGGATCATGACATGATCCTCCGCCTTACAGCTGCGGCAAATAAGATTTATCATGTGCCGAGGATCCTTTACTATTGGAGAAGTCATGCCGGTTCTACAGCTTCTGACATCAATACAAAGACTTATGCCATAAATGCGGCAAAGGGAGCAGTTGCAGCTCACCTTACAGGCTGTGGTTTTAAGAATTTTGAGATTGAGAGCACAAAGGCATTTGCAACTATATTCCGTATCAGATATGAGCTTACTTCTCATCCAAAGATCAGTATCGTGATCCCTTCAAAGGATCATGCGGAAGACCTTAAGCGCTGCACAGAATCAATTATTTCAAGATCATCATATGATAATTACGAGATCGTAATAGTTGAAAATGGCAGCACTGAGCCCGAAACACAGCGCTGTTATGAGGAACTCAGGAGCTGTCCTATGGTAAAGATCGTGACAGCACCTGAAATGGAAGGTTTTAATTTCTCAAAGCTTGTAAACTATGGTGTTTCAAAGGCTGATGGAGAATATATCCTGTTGCTTAACAATGATACCGAGGTCATTACCCGTGATTGGATGGAAAATCTCCTTATGTATGCGCAGAGATCAGATGTAGGTGCTGTTGGATGTAAATTGTACTATCCGGATTACCTCATACAGCATGCAGGAATCGTGATCGGTCTCGGTGCTCATAGAACTGCAGGTCATACGCACTACAGACTTTATAAGGAAAATCTGGGATACATGGGAAGACTTTGTTATGCACAGAATGTAACAGCTGTTACAGGCGCATGTATGCTTGTATCAAAGGCTGATTACGAAGCAGTAGGCGGTTTTGATGAGAGCTTTGCAGTTGCGCTTAATGACGTTGACTTCTGCTTAAAGCTTAGAGAAAAAGGGCTTCTGAACGTATTCACACCGTTCTCAGAGCTTTTCCATTATGAATCTGTTTCAAGAGGCGATGATACTGACGGAGCTGATAAAGAGAAGGCTGAACGTTACGAAGCAGAATCTAAGCATTTCCGTACCAAATGGAAGGCTGCACTTAAGAAGGGTGATCCATACTACAATCCTAATTTCTCGCTGGATCACAGTAATTACACCTTAAAAGCCAGCCCTGCACCAATGGTTCAGTGATATGTGTTATAATGTATCTGTTTAAATTCAATATCGTTGAATGAGGATGCAGTGCAACTATTCAGAATCCATAAGAACCTGAACAGTTATGACACCGTTAAAAACGAACATACGATAAGAGGAGTATGTGTTAAAGATGGACAATTATAAAGAAAAGTACGAATACTGGATTAACGATCCGTATTTTGATGAAGAAACAAAAAAAGAACTGAAGTCTATTTCAGATAACGAAGCAGAAATGCAGGACAGATTTTATAAGGATCTGGCATTTGGAACAGGAGGACTCAGAGGAGTTATCGGAGCCGGTTCCAATCGAATGAACATCTACACCGTTCGTAAGGCAACACAGGGACTTGCAAATTACATCCTAAAAGAAGGAACACAGGATAAGGGTGTAGCGATCGCTTACGATTGCCGCCGTATGTCACCGGAATTTGCAGAAGTAACAGCTCTGTGTCTTGCAGCAAACGGGATCAAGGCATATGTATTTGATTCACTTCGTCCTACACCTGAACTTTCATATGCACTTCGTGAACTTCACTGTACTGCAGGAGTAGTTATCACAGCCAGCCACAATCCGCCGGAATACAACGGCTATAAGGTTTACTGGGAGGATGGCGCACAGATAACTGCACCGCGTGATAAAGATATCATCAGCGAAGTAGATGCAGTTAAGTCCTACAGCGATGCAAAGACAATGGAGCTTGCTGATGCAAAGGCAAAGGGACTTTATGAAGTAATAGGCAGCGAGATCGATGATAAATATATCGCAGAGCTTAAAAAAATGATAATCCATCCGGATCTCTTAGAGAAAGCTGCAAAGGATATAAAGATCGTTTATTCTCCGTTCCACGGAACAGGTAATGTGCCTGTAAGACGAGTACTTAAGGAACTTGGATTTGAAAATGTATATGTAGTTCCTGAGCAGGAACTGCCGGATCCTGATTTTACAACACTTGAGTATCCTAATCCGGAGGATCCCAAGGCATTTACACTTGCACTGAAGCTCGCAAAGGAAAAAGATGCTGACATAGTAATGGCTACAGATCCCGATGCAGACCGCCTCGGTATCTATGCAAAGGATGCTGCTACAGGCGAATATATGCCTTTCACAGGAAATATGTCAGGTATCCTGATCGCAGAGTATCGTATCCGCGAACTTGCTGAGATGGGTAAGCTTCCTGAAAATGGAGCTCTCGTAAAGACTATTGTTTCCAGCAACATGGCAGATCCTATCGCAGAAGAATATAAGCTGAAACTCATCGAAGTGCTTACAGGCTTTAAGTACATCGGCGAGCAGATCAAGTGGTTTGAGGAGAATAACTCTTACGAGTATGTCTTTGGATATGAAGAATCCTATGGATGCCTCGTTGGAACACATGCACGTGATAAAGATGCTATCGTTGCTGTAATGTGCCTTGCTGAAGTAGCTGCATGGTGTAAGACACGAAACATCACCGTATGGGATCAGATGTTAAACATCTACAAAAAGTACGGATATTACAGAGAAGGAATCCATACAGTAACACTTAAGGGTGTTGACGGTGCAAAAGAGATCCGCGATATAATGGAGAGAATCCGCAATAATCCGCCTAAGGAAATCGCTGGTCTTGCCGTTAAGGAATTCCGTGACTATCAGAAGGATGAAGTAACAAACATGTCAAACGGAGAGAAGAGCAGCACAGGTCTGCCGATCTCGAATGTATTGTACTTTGACCTTGATAATAATTCCTGGTGCTGTGTACGTCCTTCAGGTACAGAGCCGAAGATCAAGTTCTACATGGGTGTAAAGGGAAACAGCCTTGAAGAATCTGAAAAGAATCTTGAAGAACTGAAGCAGGAAGTTATCAAAAAGCTTGGTGCGTGAAAATCAGAATGAGGATAAAGCTTTGAATAAAAAGAAAGTGTTCTGCAGGGCAGTGTATGTGCTGCTGGCTCTGCTGACGGTGCTTTCAGTGGTGCAGGGCGTGAGGAACGCCCTGCATTTCAGTCAGGACTTTCAGTGGGATGCCGCGAAAGCGCTTGCTATGCGGATAGATCCCTATACAGAGAGCCTTAGCCCGACAGGAGCATTGGAACGGGATGGTATCAGAGAGTTTTATGAAGCCTTTAGAGCGATAGATGCTCCGCAGAAAATGGAAGCAAATCAGTTTCCAAGTCTTCTTTATGAACTCCTTCCGTTAACTTTTCTGCCATACGGTACGGCAAAAGTACTGTGGCTTATCTTAAATCTCATATTTACTGCTCTTATTATCTTTCTTTTGAGAAAGACTTTCTTAAAAGAGATGAAAAATGAGATGTTTTTATTATTAAGTCTCATTATGGTTGCAGGAACACCGTGGCGAAATCAGATTGGTGTAGGACAGCATACGTTATTTTCGTTTATGTTTTTCCTCTTAGCGGTCTGGATCACCGAAAAGGGAGAGCAGGAGCAGAAAAACCCTTATTTCTATGCTGTTTTATCAGGACTCTGCTTGTCGGTGTCATACTTTAAGTATACACTTACAGCCCCGCTTGCACTGTATTTCATTTATAAGAAAAAGTGGAAAGAGTTTGTGATCTCTGTTGTTCCTCACGTGGTCGGTACATTTGTGGCAGCAAGAATGCTCAACGAATCCTTTATGGATATGATCATAAAACCGTTAAAGGTATCGGCAGCTCTTACAGGAGAAGGCTCTATCGACGTGGGTGCTCTGACAGGCGGTGCATCATGGTCTGTACTTATTACAGTGGCACTGATGGCTGTATTTTTTGCAGCAGTGTTTGTTGTTCCGGCAAACATGGATAAAGAAGTTTTTTCACTTTTGCTTTTAGTTAGCCTTGTAATGACCTATCACAGGTCATATGATTACTTTGTGCTTATGGCGGCTGCATCAGGGGGTCTTGCAATAAGAGGTCTGGATCATGCAGGACCGCTTGAAGCTATAAAAGATAAGCTGATGCTTTTATACAGTGTTTTACTTATATGGGTAAGCTTTGGTATGAGAGTCTTTTCAGAAAACGAAAAGGCACTTATGATAGCAGCAGTACTTTATTACGGTTATATGATCGTTTATCTGGCAAGCTTTGTTCGCTGCGTGGTAGACAATCTGAGAGAAAGAAAGGTGACCCGGGGCTAAGGGTCTAAAGGGAATGTCATGGATAAGCTTTATGCAGTAATCCCTGCTTACAATGAAGAAGCAACTATCAGGGAAGTAATCGAAGAATGGTATCCTATGGTGGTCATGACCGGAGAGGAAAGTCGTCTGGTAGTGATCGATGACGGAAGCCGTGACAGTACATGGAGCGTGCTTCAGGAAGAGGCAGCGAAGCGTCCGCAGCTTGTAGCTCTCCATAAGGAAAATTCCGGACATGGTCCTACGATCCTGTACGGTTATCATTATGCATTGGAGCAGGGGGCTGATTATGTATTTCAGACAGATTCTGATGGTCAGACACGTCCTGAGGAATTTCCGGCATTTTGGAGATGCCGCCGTCATTATGACATGATAGTCGGTTACAGAAATCACAGACAGGACGGAGGATCCAGAGTATTTGTCACAAAGGTATTAAAGACCGTGATATTCCTGTGTTTCCACGTATGGGTAAAAGATGCAAATACCCCGTTCCGTCTCATGAAGGCAGACACATTAAAGCGTGAGATCAAATACGTTCCAAAGAACTATTTCTTAACGAACGTACTTCTCACTGTTGCATATACGAAGCACAATAAAAACCTGAGATTCATCCCGATAACATTCCGTCCCCGTCAGGGTGGAGTAAATTCCATCAATATGAAGAGGATTTTCGGAATCGGAAAAAATGCACTGCGTGACTTTATTCGCCTGAATAAGGTATTGTGATGACGGTACATATCTGTTTGTTTTAGTTAGAAAGAGGAATTTATGGAAATGTCATTAAAATCAACAGAAACACAGAAACCTACACTTATGCAGCAGATACTTCGTTTTGGTGTAGTAGGCGGTCTTTCTTTTTTAATAGATTTGGCGGTTTACTCTGCAATTGTCTTTGTTTTTGGTGATGAGAAGACTACTGTTGCTGTTGCAGCATTTTTTAGTTTTATGACCTCAGTTACGTTCAATTATATCGCCAGCATGAAATATGTATTTGAGCGTGACGAAAGCAAGGACAGAAAAGCTGAGTTTACTATTTTTGTTATCCTGTCTGCTATCGGACTGGTCCTTAATGAAGTAATAATCATGGGAGTTCTTGTAATCTATGACATCACACCGTTCTTAAGAAGCGGGCTCCTTTGGGACTTTAAGTCAATTGTCGGAAAGATTTTTGCAACTGGCATAGTAATGGTTTATAACTTCATTTCAAGAAAGATCTTTATTGAAAAGAAGAACTAAGTAAGGTAAATATTTTTGGGTAAAGTCAGCAGAGTTAAAAACAGAATAAGACCTGTGATATATTTAGGTGCCGTTGTACTTTTACTTTGTGTTATTGTATTGGCGTTTTTTGCGGTCAAGAAATATCACAGGTCTGTTCAGGCACGTGCAAACGGAACAGTACCGGAGAGTATCCTGGCAACTGCGGCAGGAACTGTTGCGGTTTCAGATCCGGAGCTTGAGCCGGTATCAGCAAATAAGGCAAATATTTCTCCTGAGATCAAAAAGAAGCTCGAAGAAGCAGAGGAAACTGAGATCAGGACAGAGGACCGGAGCACAACGGTTTCCGTAGACCTGATAGTTTTTGCAGGACAGAGCAACATGGCAGGCTGGGGCGGAGATGCGTCCAAGGCACCGGCGCTCACTGAAGGCGCAGGAGGAGAATTTCGTTCGGTATCAGATCCGTCAAAGCTCTATACCATAACAGAGCCTTTTGGTTTTTATGAAAATACTCCCACAATGAACGATATGTTCATAAAAAGAGGAACTCTCGTAACGGCATTCGTAAACGCCTACTATGAAGAGACAGGAGTCCCTGTAGTAGCAGTATCCGCATCAAAGGGCGGAACACCTTCAACTTACTGGGCAACAGAAGCCGTAGGTGAAGACGTTAAGACGAGATTCTTAAATGCCAAAACCTGGCTCAAAGAAAACGGATATGACGTAAGAAACCAGTTTTTGGTATTTCTGCAGGGAGAAAATGACGTAATAGAAAACGTTTCCACAGAACAATATCTCTCTGATATAAACGTATTCTCAAATAAAATGTTCTATTGCGGTATCGACAAATTCCTGATGATACGCATAGGGGCAACAAATACTGATCCTGACGCATACAAAAGGATCCTCGATGTGCAGACAGAACTATGCAGGACGGATCCCAGATTTGTACTGGTATCCACTCTTTTCTCCAATTTTGGAGCAGACCATATGACGGATACTTATCACTACGATCAGGATGCATTAAACGCAGTAGGCACAGACGCAGGCAAAAACGCAGCTTACTTCGCCATAAATCGCCAGGATCCTCAGATCATGGATTATCGTACCGGCGAAGTATTTGAACCAATAGTATACGAGGGATTGTAAGGAAGGAGCAAAAGAGATGAGCAAAGCAAAAGACAAAATACTGTTATTCATTCCTGCATATAACTGCGAAAATCAGATCAAAAGAGTTCTTTCGCAGCTTGATTCCGAAATCATGCAGTATATCACTGAGGTCATCGTAGTAAATAACCGCAGTACAGATAACACAGAACAGGCAGTTCTGGACTTTGCAGAAGCACATCCCGAAATACCGCTCCATCTCTTAAGAAACGCAGACAACTACGGTCTCGGAGGCTCCCATAAAGTTGCGTTCGGTTACGCGGTAAAAAATAAATTTGACGAAATTATCGTCCTCCACGGAGACGATCAGGGAAATATCCATGATTTCCTGCCGGTATTGCAAAAAAAACTCTATAAAGCCTATGACTGTATACTCGGCGCAAGATTTATGCTGGGATCCAGACTGGAAGGCTACTCGCTTTTCCGTACATTCGGAAATGTAGTCTATGACTTCCTCTTTGCCGCAGCTATCCGTCAGAGAGTATTTGATCTCGGAAGCGGATTAAATATGTATCAGGTATCCATGCTGAAAGATGGATTCTATGAGAGATTTCCAGACGATCTGACCTTCAATTACTGCATGGTGATGGCTCTCAGATTCTATAATCAGACCTGCAGATTTTTCCCCATATCCTGGAGAGAAACAGATCAGGTTTCAAACGTGAAAATGACATCACAGGCGATCAAAGTACTGAAAATGCTCTTTAGTTTTGTAGATTGTCCTACGACTATACGCGGAGAATATAGAACAAAAGTTGTCGATTCATATCGCGCAGAGGAGATAACCAGATGATGATAACAGCAGAAGTGGTGCTGTTCCTTATCTTTTTCGGAGCAGCCCATATTGCAAAGTTCATACGGTTTTATCTGGTGCTATTGGAAGAAAAAAAGCTCTCATTTGCAGACGTACTGTTTCTCTACTTTCGTACAACCTTTATAAATCTAATAATCCCATTTAAGCTTGGTGAGATATACAGGATAGGAGCGGTCTATCACATGACAGGATACGTCAAGACTGGCGTCCTGAGTGTGGTAATGGACCGCTTTTTTGACACAACAGCATTGCTTGTGATAATACTGCCTTTTGAGCTGTTTTTTACCGGTACTCTTAATGTGATACCGGCAGTACTGTTCCTGTGTCTGTTAATACTGCTTTTTATATACCTATCATTTGCACCGTCCTACAGTTTCCTGAACCGTTATCTCGTAACTACAAAAAAATCCGAAAGAGCAATGGCGGTACTTAAGGCACTCGATACGGCAAATGAATGGTATCTGTTTGCAAGAAGTCTGATAAGGGGCAGGAGTCCGATGATACTCCTTTCATCATTTATCGGATGGGGAGCAGAATTTCTGGCATTGAGAACCTGTGCGGCTTTCTTTGGCCGAAAGTTTGGAATACAGGAATTTAATACCTATATAAATTCGATTTTCATGGCAGGAGAGAGCGCGCTTGGACATTTTTACCATATACTCGCTGTCGTACTGATCTTTGTAGCCATGGCGATCTCTGCAACTGTGGTTATTGTAAGGGGTGAAAGGACAAGATGAAGAACGTCTTTGTAATATATGATGACAGAAAGAAACCGGGGTATGCGATAAGAGGCATAACCGGTGGAAACAGTTTCGGAAATACGATCTACAAAAGAAAAAGCCTTAGGGAGATAGTAGAGCATCATGTGGAAGCTCCGGAACTTGAAAAAAACGGGATCAAGACAAAATTTTGGCTTATGGATTCGGATCATATCCCTGAATTGTCAGCATTTTCTGTAAAAACTCCGGTAGTACATATCTTTTCCGATTGTGCAGTAAAAGATCCTGCGGAATTTCACCTTCTTATCAGAAAAGCAGTTCATATACGTGAGCGTTACATAGTAAAGGACCACGAAAAAACAGCAGTTGTTATGTTTCCGGATCTTGACAGCTGGGATGAAATGATGACGGATTCAGACACCCCTGATGCGATCAGACTTGCAGCAGAGGAATACCCGCAGATCGATGCAGATGCATTTGCGGATATTTCCGGAAGAGATGCTTTCTTAAGGTTTATTACCAGCGGTTTTGAAGCAAGATTTTTCAATTCTGTTCAGGGTGATGAATATAACGTAGTAAAGACCAGTACAAATATACGTAAGATCCATGCTGAGTACAAATTCTATCATCTCTTGCCGGACCGGATGAAATACTGGTTTGTAGAACCTTATGATTACAAAGAAGAAAACGGTACTGCCTCTTATACGATGGAAAGGATGCATATGACGGATCTCGCTATCCGTTATGTTCATGGCGCGATCTCCATCGAGGAATTTGAACGTATACTTAACGATCTGTTCCGCTTCATTTCTATGAGGACTGAAAGGGAAGTGGACTGGGATACATTCTATGCCAGGAGAAAAGCTCTGTACATTGATAAAGTTGAACAGAGAATGGCAGAATTAAAAGAAGATATTGAATACCCCATGTTGGATTCAATGATCCGTTCAGGCACGGGATACGATGGCATTGATGCTATAGTAAAAAAATATGAAGAGCTCTATGACAGGATGATAGGAAAACACAAAGAAAAACTTGTGGAAGTCATTGGACACGGAGACCTTTGTTTTTCAAATATCCTTTATTCTGCTGAAACGGATCTGATGCGATTTATAGATCCAAAGGGGGCGGAAAAACAGGATGAACTTTTCACGGATCCATTGTATGACATAGCAAAATTATCGCATTCGATCTGCGGTTCATATGATTTCATGAACAGCGGACTCTATGAGATAACAGTAGATGAAGGGCTGTTTCTAAATCTCCGTATTGATGGAGATAATCATGCGTATATCGAGACATTCAAAAAGAAGATACAGGAAGTCGGTATGGACTATGAGCAGATAAGACTTTTTGAATGCTCATTGTTCCTGTCCATGCTTCCGCTGCATATGGACAGAGTGCATAAGGTGCTCGCGTTTGTACTGAATGCTATAGATATCATAGGAGAACTGGATAACAGCCGAAAGGGAATTTTATTTTGAAGTACGAAGATTATACATTTGTTTTTGACGTAGACGGAACGCTTTGTCCTGTAAAAAAGCCGGATGAAAAATACGAGGATCTGATCCCGTATTCGGAGATCGTAAAAAAGATACAGGACATGAAAAAAGAAGGTGCCAGAATAATAATCTGTTCCAGCAGAAATATGAGGACGTATGAAAATAACATTGGTCTTATAAATGCAAATACAGCACCTGTTATGATAGACTGGCTTAAAAAATGGGAAATTCCTTTCGATGAGATCATTTTCGGAAAGCCCTGGGCAGGCAAGAAGGGCTTTTACGTAGATGATAGAACTGTCCGTCCGAGAGAATTTGCCGAGCTCACTACGGATGAGATGGATGAGCTTTGCAAGAGAGACCGTATGGGAGAATGAGATGAATCTTGACTCTGTTAGGAAAAAAATAAAAAAGCTTAAGTCCTATGCTGAGAGAAACGGTATCGAAAAGACCGTATTTCGCGCAGTAGAAGGTGTGAAAGAGACTCTTGAAGACCGCGAATATGCGGAGGAGATGAGAAACAACCGTGAATCGTTTACGATCCGGAACAATGAGATCATTGGCGGAAGCATAATGATAAGTATAATAGTTCCTGTATGTGATCCTGATCCGGATGACTTTGCTCATCTCCTTGATTCGGTTGCACTTCAGACATACGGAAACTATGAGCTGATCCTTGTAGATGCGGGAAAAACAGACAATGCGGAGGCTGTTGTTAATACATATATGTCTGATCCGGATACAGGGCTGCCGATCGTATATCACAGATTAGAGGAAAATCTCGGAATATCAGGAAATACAAATGAAGCGCTGAAGCTTGCTAAGGGAGACTACATAGCCCTGCTGGATCATGATGATTTCATTGAGCCTACTGCCCTTAGCAGGATCGCAGAAAAGGCTTCAGACGGTGCAGAAGTTATTTATACGGATGAAGACAAGTATGACGCACGTACAGACCGTTTCTTCAGACCAAATCGTAAACCGGACTTTAATCCGGATCTTCTTTACAGCAATAACTATATTTGTCATTTTCTGGCTGTGAAACGTGAACTTGCGCTTAAAACCGGATTTAGAAGCGAGTATGACGGGGCACAGGATTTTGACTTTATCCTGAGACTTACCGATGGACTGCCTGAGGAAAAAATTGTACATATCCCGGAAGTTCTCTATCACTGGAGGGTATCGATTAATTCAACTGCAGACAATCCGGAGAGCAAACTTTATGCCTATGAAAACGGCAGGAAAGCTGTGCAGGATTTCTTTTTGAGTAAGGGATACGATAAGGTAGAAGTAAAGGATACGGAGCACAGAGGTTTTTATTATCCTGATTACAGAAATACTGAAATAGAAAAGGACAAATACCTGCTTCTGCTGGATGATCGTCTTTACCCGCTGGATCCTGATTTTGAAAGGGCGCTCCGCGGTTATTTCGTACGTCCCGAGGTAGGAATTGTCGGCGGAAGGATCATCGGAAAGACCGGAAGGACTATCTGCAACGGGTATGAAAAGGATACAAGTGGCAGAAGAGTGTCTACTTATGGTAAAATGGATTTCAGATTTTCCGGAGATATGCACCGTGCGTCCATGGTCAGGGATACTGAAGCCGTGAGCCGTCATGCCTGTGTGGTGCGTGCCGAACTTGCAGACTGCATAACGGGCGATTCGATGGAAACATGTGAAAATATCCGTAAACGCGGATACAGGGTCGTTATAGATCCAAATATAAATTTTCAGCTTGCGCAGTAAAAGGCGAGGCATTTAAGGAATCAATATGAACCAGGTAACAGTGATCATTCCAAATTTCAAAGGCGCAGACTGCATCCGCCCATGTCTTGATTCGTTAAAGGATCAGGACTATATGGATTATGACCTGATCGTTGTAGACAATCATTCAGATGACGGAAGCGACGATATTGTGGAGAGGGAATATCCGGAAGCAAGGCTCATTCGTCTTTCTGATAATTTTGGATTTTCAAGGGCAGTAAATGAAGGAATAAAGGCATCGAAAACCCCGTATGTTCTGTTGTTAAATAATGATACGACAGCGGATAAAGCTTTTGTCCGAAAGATGGTGGAAGCGATTTCAGTAGATGACAGTATCTTTTCTGTTTCGGCAAAGATGCTTCAGATGGATGCGCCCGACAGGATAGATGGCGCCGGAGATCTGTACAGCGCATGGGGCTGGGCATTTGCACGCGGCAAGGGGAAAAAGAGCAGCCGTTATACAAAAAAATGCGATGTCTTTGCATCCTGCGGAGGAGCAGCTATTTACAGGAGAAAGATCCTGGATGAAATAGGCTGGTTTGACGAATTTCATTTTGCATATCTCGAAGACGTGGATATAGGCTACAGAGCCAGGATCATGGGCTACAGGAATGTATATGAGCCTGAAGCTGTCGTATGGCACAAGGGATCCGGAACGACAGGTTCCAGATATAATGACTTCAAGGTACGTATCTCTGCCAGAAATAATATGTATGTTGTAATGAAAAACATGCCTTCATTACAGATATTGCTGAATCTGCCTTTCCTCTTGGCAGGATTTGGTGTGAAAGCCCTTTTCTTTATCTGCAAGGGATACGGCAGGCCATATCTCTCCGGTATAAAGAGAGGCTATCTTCTTTGCAGAAAGAGCCGTAAATATCCTTATTCCTCAAGGAATTTCAGAAATTATGTACGGATACAGCTTGAACTCTGGTACAACGCGATACGTCGTTTCACAGATATATTCTAAGAAAAAACAGGTGAGAAACTTTGATAAAAGATAATCAGAGGCTTTTCAACCGGCTGCATGTGGTTTTGGATGCGCTGGTCATTGCCGGTGCTTATAATCTTGCATACGTAGCAAAATTCCTGTCTCCGTGGGAAAAGCGTGCTGTCTGGCATTTTTCATATCAGGTGTATATGACGGCACTCCCTTTTCTGGTTGTCGGGTATTTGATCTTATACAGTATTTTTAATCTGTATAATTCAAAACGCGCATCTGGAAGAAAACGGGAATTTTACAATATCATACGGGCAAATGTAGTTGGTGCGCTGATATTCATCGTTGTATTGTATATGAACCATCAGACGCATTTCTCACGTGAGATGATAGGTTACTTTGCCGGTATAAATATATTGCTGACCACGATTTTCAGAAATGTGATCAGGCTTTTTCTGCGTTACTTCAGGAGACGTGGTTTCAATCGTAAATTTGTTCTGCTTGTTGGTTATTCCAGTGCTGCGGAAAGCTACATAAACAAATTGAGATTAAATCCCCAGTGGGGATATGTGATCAGGGGAATCCTGGATGACAGGGTAAAGGCAGGAACCGTATATAAGGGAATCAAAGTCCTCGGAACAATTGGAAATCTGGAATACATACTTCCGGAGAATCATCTGGACGAGATAGCTATCACCCTTCCTCTTAGTGAGTACGGAAAGCTCGAAAAGATCGTAGCACTCTGCGAAAAATCCGGTGTACATACACAGTTTGTTCCTGATTACAGCCGTGTTATCCCGTCTAAACCGTATATGGAAGATCTGGACGGACTTCCTATCATCAATATACGTCATGTTCCGCTTACAAATACGGTTTATTCCTTTGCAAAAAGAATAGTGGATATCATAGGTTCACTGTTTATGATAGTGATCTTTTCGCCGGTCATGCTGTTTTCTGTGATCGCTATAAAGCTCACGTCCAAGGGACCTATCATATTTAAGCAGGAGAGAGTAGGACTGCATAACAGGCCTTTCATGATGTACAAATTCCGAACTATGGAAGTTCAGAAGCCGTCTCAGGAAAAGAAAGGCTGGACTACACCAAACGATCCTCGAGTGACAACAATAGGAAAAGTACTCAGGCGGACAAGTATGGACGAACTTCCGCAGCTCTTCAATATCCTTCGCGGAGATATGTCTATCGTGGGACCAAGACCCGAGAGACCTCAGTTTGTTGAGAAATTTAAGGAAGAAATTCCACGCTATATGATAAAGCATCAGGTTCGTCCGGGTCTGACCGGATGGGCACAGGTCAATGGACTTAGAGGTAATACATCGATCCGTATGAGAGTTGAGTATGATCTGTACTATATAGAAAACTGGACTATGAGCTTTGACATAAAGATCATGTTCCTGACCGTATTTAAGGGACTTATCAATAAAAACGCATACTAAGACTATTGGATTGTATACAAAGAGCAAGTCTTGTCCTTGACATCAAAGTCTCATTGCGGTATATTTTTTGGGTTAAGTGCCTTAATAAGGTACTGTTTTGTGTTTAAAAAAGTACATTACGAAGAGGATTAGTCATGTCAGATGCTAATAGAAGGAAGTCTGGCCGAAAAAGAGCCAGGAGAAGAAAGAGAAGGATTCTTTTTGCGGTAGAGATCGCAGTGATCTTTTTTCTCGTGATCGCGCTTTTTGTCGTTTATAAGCTTGACCTTGCAGATACAGGAAACAAAAAAGATGTCGAGATGGCAACGGTCAATGACGAGGTTCAGGCGCATACAGATGATAAGGGAGACGATTCCTGGAATATGAACGGGTACACCAATATCGCACTTTTCGGTGTTGACTCCCGTGATACAAATCTTGGAAAGGGCGCACGTACAGATACGATCATGATCGCTTCACTTAATAATAAGACAGGTGAAGTAAAGCTCTGTTCCGTATTCCGTGATACATATCTCAATATCGGAAATGACACCTATAACAAGGCGAATTCAGCTTATTCTGCAGGTGGAGCCGAGCAGGCTATCCAGATGCTCAATACAAACCTTGACCTTGATATCGATGCATATGTAACGGTTGGATTTAAGGCACTGGTGGATACGATCGATGATCTTGGCGGAGTCGAAGTCAACATCACAGATGAGGAGATCCACTTCCTTAACGATTACCAGATCGGTACAGCAGAAGCTATCGGTATCAAGCAGAGCGATATTGTTGATATCAAGTCATCAGGTCTCCAGACACTTAACGGTCTTCAGGCAACATCCTATTGTCGTATCAGATATACAAAGGGTGATGACTTTAAGCGTGCCGAGAGACAGCGTACAGTTCTGACACAGATTGCTGAGAAGGCAATGGCATCGGATCCGTCCACACTTAATGATATTATTGATGATGTATTCCCGCTTTGCAGTACATCACTTTCAAAGGCCGAAATGGTCGAATATGCAGCAAAGGCTACTACATTCAAAATCGGTGAGCAGAGTGGCTTCCCGTTTGAGAGATCTACCGGAACCATGGGTAAGGCAGGTAGTTCAGTTGTAGCAGATAACTTTTCACAGAATGTTATAGAGCTGCATCAGTTCCTGTTTGGTGATTCGGAATATTCACCGAGTCAGACAGTTCAGGATATTAGTTCCAAAATTCAGTCAGACCGCACCAAGAATGGTGTCTGACCGGGTAAACAAGCGAAGAGGCGCCGATGTCTTTTGCAGGACATCGGCGTTTTTTGGAGAGAAGCTTTATGAGTGAGAAAACAGTTGACGTCGTGGTACTTACGTACCGTCCGGATCAGAAATTTCTTGATCTTATGAATATGCTTCAGAAGCAGACGGTACGGCCGAAACGTATCATCATAATGAATACAGAGGAAAAATATCTGGAACGCCTTCTATATGGAACGCGGTTCGTGGATAAAAATCCAAATGTGGAAGTCCATCATCTTTCAAAGAAAGAGTTCGATCATGGGGCTACCAGAAGTCATGCTGCAGACTATTCTTCGGCAGATTATCTGATATATATGACGCAGGATGCGGTTCCTGCTGATGAATATCTGGTGCAGGAGCTTCTTCGTCCGATGGAAGATCCGGAGGTTCAGATAAGTTATGCAAGACAGTTGCCGTCAAAGGATGCCGGACCGATAGAAGTATATAACAGAAACTTTAATTATCCCGATCATGACAGGGTGCAGGATCAGGAGACATTTCCGGAACTTGGCATAAAGACATATTTCTGTTCTGATGTATGCGCATGCTATAGGAGATCATACTTTGAAGAAGTCGGAAGATTTGTGAACAGAGCGATCTTTAATGAAGATATGGTCTTTGCGGCAGGCGTAGTTAATGCCGGCAAAAAAGTGTACTACGCTTCAAAGGCAAAAGTGGTGCATTCACATAACTATAGGGCGCTTCAGCAGTTTAGAAGGAATTTTGATCTGGGTGTATCTCAGGCAGACCATCCGGAAGTCTTTGCAGGTGTGAAAAGTGAAAAAGAGGGCATACGCCTTGTAAAAGGCTCGGTTGACGCTCTTTTGGAAGCCGGAAAGTTTTGGATGATACCCGGATTTTTTGTACACTGTGGAGCCAGGTTTATAGGGTTTAAATTTGGTATTAATTATAAGTCGCTAAGTAAAAAGCTCATTTGGAAATTCACATCCAACCGTTCCTATTGGACACGTTACTGGGATCTCACTCAGGTTCCGGATGATGTGTATGCGGGTTATGGAAAAAATAAAGAAGGTCTTTGATTTAGCAGACGGGTATCCGATAGCATTATTTATAGGAGGAATACCGTTATGTGCGGAATAGTAGGATATATAGGTAAACAGCAGGCGGCAGAGATCATACTTGAAGGTCTTGAAAAACTGGAGTACAGAGGATATGACTCAGCGGGAATGGCTGTTTATGACGGAGAAAAGGTAAATATAGCAAAGGCTATGGGACGCCTGCAGGTGCTTAAAGAGGTAACTCACGGCGGAGCGACAGTTCCCGGGCATTCAGGAATCGGACATACGAGATGGGCTACACATGGAGAACCATCTGATGTAAATGCACATCCTCATACAAACAAAAGCGGAACTATAGCCGTTGTTCATAATGGAATCATCGAAAATTATATCAGTCTAAAGAAAAAGCTTAAGAATAAGGGATATACATTTAAGTCAGAGACAGATACAGAGGTTATTCCTCAGCTTCTTGACTATTACTACAATGGAAATCCTCTTGAGACGATCTCAAAGGTGATCCAGAGAATAGAAGGCTCATATTCACTCGGAATTATATTTGCAGATCATCCGGATGAGATTTACGCTGCCAGAAAATCCAGCCCTCTGATCGTTGCAAAGAATGATGAGGGATGCTTCATTGCATCAGATGCAACAGCACTTCTTCGATACACCAGAAATGTTTACTACATCGGAGAAGAGGAAATAGCGGTATTAAAGGCTGATGATGTACATTTTTATGATTCTGATGCAGAAGAGATCGAGAAACCTGTAACAGAGATCAAGTGGGATGCCAATGCAGCAGAAAAGGGCGGTTATGAGTACTTCATGCTGAAGGAAATCTACGAGGAGCCGAAGACTGTACGTGATACTCTTAATCCCAGGATCCGTGATAATAAGGTCGTTATCGATGAGCTCAACATGACAGATGATGAGATCAAGGCCATTGGAAAGATCCATATTGTAGCATGCGGATCTGCGTATCATACAGGTGTTACGGCACGTTATGTTTTAGAGGGAATGGCAAGGATCCCGGTAGAAGTAGACATCGCATCTGAGTTCAGATACCGCGATCCGCTTCTTGATCCGTCAGATCTGGTTATCGTTATCTCTCAGTCCGGAGAAACAGCTGATACAAAGGCAGCTGTCGAGGAAGCTCACAGAAAGGGATGTCAGGTACTCGCTATTGTAAATGTAGTAGGTTCCTCTATCGCTCGTGAAGCTGACAAGGTTATGTACACCTGGGCAGGACCGGAGATTTCAGTTGCGACAACAAAGGCATACAGCGCACAGCTTATAGCTCTTTA
>CAMVTN010000005.1 GCA_947170415.1 uncultured Lachnospiraceae bacterium
CCGGCATTTGTTATGCTCTCTTTTCCTTTTTTCCGAAAGTTGCCATTAATGAGCACTTACTTTTCAGGATCCCGCTCACGAAGTGGATGCAGGTCATCGTTGGTTATTTTCGTTCAAACGGACGCTTTGTATGGGTTGCGGTTTACCTGATATATGCTTTTGCTTTCTGGGCTGTCGCAAAATACGGAAAAGAACTGGTCGGAGTCAAGGCTGCAATTGCAGCAGCTTACGCTTTGACACTTTTGTGTCTTGTGGTTCAGGCGCGTGACATGAAACCGTATCTTTCTTCCTTTAAGGCAGAACTTTCAAAAGAGTTTAAGCCGAATCACTGTGATCTGGATGATCCGGTAATGACTGCTAATATCGATCATTACAGTCACATTGTTATGACATATGATGATCAGATCGAGGATATGGATTATGCTCATTACGCATATAAGCACGGTCTCACAATGAATCGTTTTTATTTTGCGAGAAGTGTCAGCCATGCCGTGAAAGCCGAGGCTGAAAGAGTCAGATCTGAAGCAGAAAAGGGACAGCTCCCTTCAGACTATATAGTACTTCTTGATGAAGAAAACTATGAGATCTGGAAAGATTACCCTGTGAATATTTATAAACTTGACGGCACCTGGGTCGCTGTAAAAGAGCCTGTGCCTGGACTTGATACGTATAGTGACTAATTTGCGAATGATGTTATAATGAAACGAGTATTGCGTCCAACATCGTGAGCTAAAGAGGAAAAAATGACAAAGCAAAAAAAAGTGGTTTTTCGCCATGAGCTAAAGTTCCTGATCTCGGAGAGAGAGAGGGATATACTTCTGCCTCGTCTGAAAGAATTTACAAAAACAGATCCGCATACGAAGAATGGCAGCTATTTCATCAGGAGCCTTTATTTTGATGATATAGGCCGCAGCGCTTATGAAGACAAGGAAGCAGGTGTTGCGAGCCGTAAAAAATACAGGATCAGGATATATAATTTAAGTGACGATTTTATAAGTCTAGAGTGTAAGCAGAAAGAGGGAAGCTACATCAGAAAGATATCAGCAAGACTTACAACTGATGAATTACAGAATATCCTTCACGGAAATTATTATTTTCTTTTTAACAGAAAAGAAGAAGTATGTTCCCAGTTTGCGGTAGAACTTCTTTCGAATGGACTTAGACCGGAAGTTATAGTGGACTATGACCGCAGACCGTTTATCATGGATGCGGGAACTGTTCGTATCACATTTGATGAACATGTCAGATCCGGTTTTATGAGCTGGGATCTGTTTGACGGCACAATACCTGTGTATGAAACGCTTGAACCCGGGAAACTTATCATGGAGGTTAAGTTTACGGAATTCATACCGCAGATAATGAGAGATATTCTTCCGCTTAACGCGGCAGAGCAGGTAGCTGCCAGTAAATATGTGATGTGCTGTGATGCCATGAGAGAGCTTCGCGGTATCAATTTATAAATTATTAAAGGAATGAGAGGATAAAAATGAGCGTAAAGGCAATGATAAAAAAGTCAATCCTGGAATCTGACATGTACAATCAGTCAATTTCTCTTAGTACATTACTCACGATCCTTGTGGATATGGCGATCGCACTGGTAATCGGTCTTTTGATCTATGAGATCTACAAGAAGTTTTATGAGGGTGTTGTTTACAGCAGGACATTTGCTCTGACACTTGTGGGAATGACAGTCCTTACATGTATGGTCACACTCGCGATAAGCACAAATATCGTTATTTCACTTGGTATGGTCGGTGCGCTTTCTATCGTACGTTATCGTACAGCCGTGAAGGAACCGCTCGACATAATGTATCTTTTCTGGGCGATAACAATGGGTATTACCATTGGAGCAAGTATGTATCTTCTGGCAGCAGTTGGCATGCTCATCATGCTGATCCTTGTAGCTGTAATGCACAAGAGACAGGAGAAGGCAGGTGCATATGTACTTATCCTCCATTGCAGCAGCGAGGGTGAAAAGAAGGCACTTGAGAAGCTTTCAGGCATTTCTCACGCAGTTAAGTCATGCATACTCCGAGGTGAAACAGAGGAGCTTACAGTTACAGTAGATCTTCCTGAGAAGGACATGATCGTTGTAGAAGAGATAAAGGAACTTGCCGGTGTTGAGGATGTCACACTTATCCGTTATAACGGCGAATATCATAGTTAATTATATGAAATTGTGGTTACTGTTCACTCGCTTACAGCTCGCTCACGTAACGGATTTTGCCAATTAAATCGCCTCCGGCGATGGGCAAAATCCAATGGCTTTTCATCTTTCTTGGTCGCAACCTCCGCAGCGTAGTGCTCCGGTTGCGTCTGAACAGTAACAAATTGTGTACAATAGTCCGTGCAATACGCGGTTTCGTTGCTTTTTTTACGGGGCTGCGATAAGATAAAAACGAATATACGCTTTTGTGGTGATGGCAGATGGAGCACTGTCGTCATCGCCGTGGATGTGCTCCGGAATGTGAGAGACTATGAAGGATTTAGGTAGTACACAGATGTTTCGTGTGGAAAAAGAACCTGAGACGGGCGTGAAGGTTGTCCTTTCGACGGTTTATGAAGCACTGACAGAAAAAGGTTATAACCCGATAAGTCAGATCGTTGGATATATCATGTCAGGAGATCCGACTTATATCACAAGTCATAATAATGCAAGAAGCCTTCTTATGAAGGTTGAGCGTGATGAGCTCGTAGAGGAACTTTTGAAACAGTATATAAGAAGTAATGGCTGGGATCAGAAGTGAAGTATATAGGGCTTGATTATGGTGCAAAAACGGTCGGTGTTGCGCTGACCGATGCTACAGGAACGATACCACATGGTGTGGAGATAGTTAGAAGAGATTCGGAAAAAAGACTCCGTCGTACCTGTGCAAGAATTGAAGAGATTATTGTAGCGGAGCAGGTAGATGAGATAGTCATCGGCCTGCCGCTTAACATGGACGGAACTGAGGGAGACAGGGCAGAAAAAGCCAGAGCCTTTGGAGAGATGGTATCTCGTCGTACAGGGCTTCCCGTGCATTTTATGGACGAAAGACTCAGTACTGTTGAAGCATATGAGATCATGGACGACACGGGCGTAAAAGATCGTAAAGATAGAAAAGACCGTGTAGACAGTATAGCAGCGGCTGTGATACTTCAGGATTATCTGAATGAACATGCCGGCAGTTGAGGAAAGCTGAAAGAATTATTATGGATAAACTTACATTTACATCAGAAGATGGCGAAAAGCAGGAATATTTTATTATTGCCGGAGCAGAGGCAGATGGAACAGATTATCTTCTTGTTTCAGAAGAAAATGAAGAAGATGCCGAGGCATTTATATTAAAATATATTACCGAGAAGAATTCAGACGGAGAAGAAGAGTCTGTTTATGAGATGGTTACAGACGAAGATGAGATCGCAAAGGTGATCCCGGCTTTCGAATCCGTTCTTGGAGATGTCAGCATTGAACAGTAAAGAACGCAAAAAAATCGAAGAAGAACTTAAGGATCTTCTAAGGGAAAAGGGCCTCAAGATTACACAGCAGAGGCTTATTGTGCTGCGCGTTCTGGCAGAAAACAGAGGAAAACATCTGACTGCCGAAGAAATATATAGAGAGACATGTGGTATACTACCGGGAATCGGACTTGCCACTGTTTATAGAACTATACAGCTATTGACACAGCTTGAGCTGGTGGATCGGATCAATCTTGATGATGGCTTCGTGCGTTATGAGATCGGAGATCTCGAAGAAAAATCTGCGGGTCATCATCGTCACCACCACCTGATATGTATTAACTGCGGAAAGATCATGCCGTTTGAACATGATCTTTTGGACAACCTCGAATGCAGTGTAACAGATACAACAGGTTTTATTATCCGGGATCACGAAGTCAAGTTCTACGGCTATTGCGCCGGATGTGCCAAAAAGCTGAAACTTAACTGATTTCTACGGAGGTAAAAATTGAAGAAACTGAATAAAGGACCCGTATCGAAGCTGAAGATCATTCCGCTGGGTGGTCTGGAACAGATCGGTCTGAATATCACTGCGTTTCAATACGAGGACAGTATTATCGTAGTAGACTGCGGTATTGCTTTTCCGGAAGATGACATGCTTGGTATCGATCTCTGTATTCCGGATGTATCTTTTCTTAAGGACAATATAGAAAAGGTAAAGGGATTCGTAATCACTCACGGTCATGAGGATCATATCGGCGCGCTTCCGTATGTCCTGAAAGAAGTAAATGCACCGATCTATGCAACCAAGCTTACGGTAGGTCTTATTGATCACAAGCTTGAAGAACATGGTCTCCTGAAGTCCGTAAAGAGAAAGGTCGTAAAGCATGGCCAGTCAATAAATCTCGGATCATTCAGGATCGAGTTCATCAAGACAAACCACTCTATTGCTGATGCATCTGCTCTGGCTATTTACTGCCCGGCAGGAATAGTTGTACATACCGGAGACTTTAAGGTTGACTATACTCCTGTATTTGGCGATGCGATCGATCTGCAGAGATTCGGTGAAATAGGCAAAAAGGGTGTACTGGCACTTATGTGCGATAGTACAAATGCTGAGAGAGAAGGCTTTACGAAGTCTGAGAAGACTATCGGAAAGATCTTTGACAGCCTGTTTGCTGAGCACTCAAGAAACAGGATCATCGTCGCTACCTTTGCATCAAATGTTGACCGTGTGCAGCAGATCATCAATACTGCATGTAAATACGACAGAAAGGTAGTTGTAGAAGGCCGTTCCATGGTGAATGTCATAGATACGGCGCAGGAACTTGGATATTTGAAGGTTCCGGAGAATACGCTTATCGATATAGATCAGATAAAGAATTATCCGGATGAAAAGATCGTTCTTGTAACAACTGGAAGCCAGGGAGAATCCATGGCAGCTCTTTCCAGGATGGCTATGAACATCCACAGAAAGGTTCAGATAAAGCCGAATGATACCATCATTTTCAGTTCTAATCCTATTCCGGGAAATGAAAAGTCGGTATCAAAGGTTATAAATGAACTTGAGGCAAAGGGAGCTGAGGTTATCTTCCAGGACGTTCACGTATCCGGACACGCATGCCGTGAGGAGATCAAGCTCATTTATTCCCTTGTTAAGCCAAAGTATTCGATCCCTGTTCACGGTGAGTTCCGTCACCGCAGAGCACAGGCTACTATAGCTGAAGAACTTGGATATGATCATGAGCACATTCTTATGGCCCATTCAGGTGATATTATTGAACTTGATGAGGAAACAGGACGTATCGCAGGACATGTTCATACAGGAACAGTATATGTAGACGGACTTGGTGTCGGTGATGTCGGAAATGTCGTTCTTAGAGACCGTCAGCATCTGGCAGAAGACGGTATCGTTATCATCGTGCTTACTCTTGAGCGTGGTACAGGTCAGGTTCTCGCAGGACCGGATATTATTTCACGAGGATTTGTATATGTTCGTGAGGCAGACGCGCTTCTGGAGGATTCTACAGATGTACTTGAGGATTCACTGGATAAGCTTGCTGACAGAGGTATCACTGATTGGGGAAAGATCAAGAGCACATTAAGAGACGATCTTTCTGATTATTTGTGGAAAAAGACAAAGCGTCGTCCCATGATCCTGCCTATCATCATGGAAGTAGAGTAAAAATAAGGAGGCTGCCGTATGCTTGAATCTGCAAGAAAAAATGCAGGTCGGAGTCGCGTTACCGGTGGATGGAATAAAAACCAGAGAGATCGGTTTGACAGAAGAGCACGTGATGAACACCATGCTTCGGAAGCTTATGGCAGTGCAGACAGAAGTGCTGTATATGGTAGTCTCGCGGGTGAATTGGAAGAATTTGTGACTCTCATCCGTGAGACACCTGAATACATTAATTATCAGACACAAAAAAAGAAGATAAGTGAAAATCCTGAGTTGAAAAAGGCTGCGGATACTCTCCGCATGGAAAATTTTGATATCCATATGACTGCATCCGATGAGGATGTGGCAGAGGAAGTATTGAAGTTTGCTGAGAGTAACGAGGCGTTATACAGGATTCCTGAGATATATGATTATCTGAGTGCAGAAGCGTCGTTTTGCAAAATGATGCAGGATGTGTTTGATGGCATTTTGAATGGTATACTTGAGGAGCGATTATGAAAATAGGCAAAGCCATACTGTCAGTACTTGCAATCTTATGCAGGATACTTATATGTCTCTTTCTTATTCTGATGATCTACCGTCTGGCGTTCAAGGCATATGACTTTGGATATAGAGTATTTGCGGAGCCGGCTGTTGCGGAAGGGACAGGAATAGATGTGGTTGTGCAGATACCGCTTGGCTCTGATGCATCTGAGATCGGAAAGATCCTTAAAAATGCAGGACTTATCAACGATGATAAGCTTTTTGTAGCGCAGGAACTACTTTCGGAATACCATGGAAAGCTGGAACCCGGTACATATTCTCTTAATACTTCTATGACATCAGAGGAAATGATGGCAGCTATGAGTCCGGCGACTGAAGAATCCACGGAGGAGGCACCGTGATGGATCAGCAGAGATTAGCATCATTTATTAATTCTCTTGATCCCGGAAATATTCCTATCTTGGATAGTATTGAGGAAGAAGCTCTGAGAAACAGGGTTCCGATCATTCGGAAAGAAACGCAGGCACTTCTTAAATTCCTGATCAATTCCTTTCATCCGGTAAATATACTGGAGATAGGTGCAGCAGTTGGATTTTCATCTATTTTGATGTCAGCTGAAGCGGGTGAAAAAGCCCACATTACTACGATTGAAAATTATGAAAAAAGGATCCCGGTGGCGCGTGAAAATATAAAACGTGTCGGTTTTGAAGAAAGGATCACACTTCTTACAGGAAACGCAGAGGATATTCTGCCAACACTTGAACCGGGATATGATTTCATTTTTATAGATGCCGCAAAGGCGCAGTACCCCTATTATTTGCAAGAAACAGAGAGACTGTTGATCCGTGGCGGGCTGATGGCAGCGGATAATTGTCTGCAGGACGGAGATATTTTAGAATCACGTTATGCAGTAATGAGACGCGACCGGACCATTCATAAGAGGATGAGGGAATTTTTGACAGAGGTCAGACATTCCGATAAATTCAGCTCGGTGATCCTGCCAACCGGAGATGGAGTTACATTAGCAGTAAAGAAATGAATATGAAGAGAAGAAAACCTGAATTACTCATACCGGCAAAGGGTCCGGAAGAACTTAAAACAGCGGTGAACTTTGGCGCAGATGCAATTTACATCGGTGGAGAGGTCATGGGCCTCAGAGCCAATGCAAGAAATTTCACACTTGATGAGATGAGGGACGGGATCGCTTTTGCTCATGAACACGGAGTAAAAGTATATGTGACCGCCAATATTTTTGCCCATAATTCCGACCTTGAGGAAGCTGAAAAATATTTCCGCGAGCTTAATGAAGTGCGCCCGGATGCAGTGCTGGTAGCGGATCCCGGTATGTTCACTCTTGCAAAAGAGAACTGTCCGAATGTAGAGATACATATCAGTACACAGGCAAATAATACTAATTATCAGACTGCTCTTTTTTGGCACAGAATGGGTGCGACACGTATCGTTACAGCCAGAGAGCTTTCATTAAAAGAGATCCGTGAGATCCGTGATCATATCCCGGATGACCTTGAAATCGAATCTTTTATACATGGTGCGATGTGCATATCCTATTCAGGAAGATGCCTTCTTTCAAACTATTTCACCGGCCGTGATGCCAATCATGGAGAATGTACTCACCCGTGCCGCTGGCAGTATGCTGTTGCAGAGCAGACCAGACCCGGACAGTACATGCCGATCGAGGAAAATGAGAGAGGAACATACATCTTTAATTCCAAGGATCTGTGCATGATAGAGCATATTCCGGAACTTGTTGAGGCTGGTATCGACAGCTTTAAGATCGAGGGTCGTATGAAGACAGCACTTTATGTTGCGACTACAGCCAGAACATATCGCCGTGCTATCGATGATTATTTTGAATCTCCGGAGAAATATCAGGCAAATATGCAGTGGTATCATGATGAGATCAGAAAGTGCACAATGCGTAATTTCTCCACAGGTTTCTATTTTGGTAAACCCGGAGCAGAATCACAGATCTATGACAGCAATACTTATGTTCAGGAGTATACTTATCTCGGACAGGTAGAAGCAGTTACTCCCGAGGGAGAAGCTGTTATCCATCAGAAGAATAAATTCTCCGTAGGCGATGAGATCGAGATCATGAAGCCTGACTTTACAAATGAGATCGTAAAGGTTCTTTCGATCACAGATCCGGAAAACGGACCGCAGGAATCTGCGCCTCATCCGAAGCAGCTTCTTCATATCAAGCTTTCGGGAACACCTTCTGCACTGGACATTCTCCGCAGAAAAGAGTAAGGATATATCGAAAATACTTAATTGACGCGATAAGCGTCTGTGAAAGGATATTATGAAACTGATCATCCAGATTCCGTGTCTCAATGAAGCAAAAACACTTACGGTAGCGCTTGACGATCTTCCGAAGCACATAGATGGAATAGATGAAATTGAATATCTGATCATCAATGATGGAAGCAGTGATGATACCGTTCGTGTCGCAAAGGAATGGGGCGTGAATTACGTTGTTAGTTTCGCAAATAACAAAGGTCTTGCGAGAGGATTTATCGCAGGACTCGATGCATGCCTTAGGAATGGCGCGGATATCATTGTAAATACTGATGCGGATAATCAGTATTGCGGCGAAGATATTGAGAAGCTGGTACGTCCGATACTTGATGGAAAGGCAGAGATCGTGATCGGTGAGCGTCCGATTGATGACACACCGGGCTTTTCACCGTTAAAGAAGAAACTGCAGCATCTTGGTTCTTTTGTAGTTCGCCAGGCATCCGCGACGGATATTCCGGATGCACCCAGCGGATTCAGAGCCTTTTCCAGAGATGCAGCAATGCATTTGAATGTTATAAATAACTATACATATACACTGGAAACTATAGTTCAGGCAGGCAGAAACAGGATGGCGATCACCAGCGTGCCGATCCGTACCAATGCTGAGCTTAGAAAATCAAGACTTTTCAGCAGCATGGGAGGATATATCAAGAAATCCATGCTGACCATAATCCGTGCGTATATGATGTACAGACCGCTGGTATTTTTCACAGTTGTAGGAATGATACCGTTTATCGCAGGTCTGATACTTGGGATCCGTTTCATTTTATTCTTTATCAACGGAACAGGTAATGGACATATCCAGTCTCTCGTATTTGCAAGTACACTTATGATGCTTGGATTTACTACATTTATGATGGGACTTCAGGCTGATCTCATGGCGGCCAACCGTAAGATCATGGAAGATATCCAGTACAGGATACGGAGAATGGAAGTCGGCGAGGATATGAATGACGAAAGTAAAGACTTGTAAAAAAATTGCAGTAATAGGTCCTGTATATCCATTTAAGGGAGGTATCTCCCATTATACAGGACTTCTCGTCCGGGCCCTGTCAGAACGCTTCAAGGTCCGGACTGTTTCGTATTCTATGCAGTATCCGAAGATCCTTTTTAAGAAGGAACAGCGTAATTATGAGGATGACAGCTTTAAGATAGATGGAACAGAATATCTGATCAATACCGCAAATCCGTTTAACATTATCTCAGTTGCCCATAATATCAATCGCTGGAAACCGGATCTCGTGATAATCGAATGGTGGCATCCGTATTTTGCACCATGTTATATGATCCTTTGCAGTGTGTTAAAGGCAAAAATTCTGTTTACCTGTCACAATGTTTTTCCGCATGAGAGATTTCCGATGGATCGCCTGCTTACCAGGATGACGCTTAGAAAGGGTGATCATTTCATCCTTCATTCATCAAAAGAAGCAGATGAATTAAAGACTATATTAAAAGATGCATCATACAGAGTTAACATGCATCCGACTTATAATGCATTTCAGATGAAGCCGCTTTCAAAACCGGCACCACATGAGAAAACATTGCTTTTCTTTGGGTTTGTGCGCCCGTATAAGGGACTTCATATCCTGATACGTGCGATGGCTGAATGTCCCGTAGTCAGACTGATGATAGTAGGAGATTTCGGTGGTCATAAAGAAGAATATTTAAATGAGATCCGTGAATGTGGAATAACTGAAAGAACGGAAATTCATGACGGATACATACCGGATCATGAAGTTCAGAACTACTTTGAAAGTGCGGACGCTGTAGTGCTTCCGTATATCGATGCGACTCAGAGTGGTATCGCTCAGATAGCATTTGGCTTTAGAAAACCGGTGATAGCTACTGAAGTAGGTGGTCTTCCCGAGGTAGTTACAGATGGACAGACTGGAGTCTTATGTAAACCAAATGATCCCAAAGCTCTGTCATCTGCGATATGCAGATTCTTCGAACTAAGGGATCAGGTTGATTTTGAAGAAAATATAGACAAAGATTCTGACAGGTTCAGCTGGGAACATATGGTAGATACCATTTCATCAATGGCCGGACTTGAATGAAGATATGATGTCATAAAGACATCTTTCAATATATCCGAGTCTCCAGCAGATATCAAAGATGATGTCCTGTACAGGATTTGTATGCAGGTAGTGACGGTTATATATCCTGAAACTGTCGCGGAAATAATGGAATGCGGCAGCTTTCCTTGATCTATGGGCCTTTTTGATGCTGGCTGAATGAAGATGATCATAGCGATAATCTTTTAGAACACACTCATTAAAGCCGGCATTTCTCAGACGGCGGGAGAAAATGATCTCTTCCGCATAGAGAAAAGTCCTGTTATCAAAGCCACGTGCCTTTTTCCATGCATCAGCCTTTATCGCGAGGAATGAGCCTTCGACAACATTCACAGGAACAATGGAACGTGAGTCGTTAAGGATATTTCGTCTGATACGCTTTTTATCAAGTGTAAATAAAACCAGGAAAAGGCTCTCAAGGATTCCTGCAAATCCGGGAAGATTCCATACATTTGTGCCCTGACGTACGAGCGGCGCAGAAACACCGTAAGACGGATTGCTGTTAAGCGCGTTTATCATGGCAAGTGCGGTCTCATCGTCAAAGAAGACATCGGGATTTGCAATATACAGATATTCAGGTGCATAATGCTTTAGAGCAAAAAGCACACCTGCATTATTGCCGGAAGCATATCCGTTATTGGATTCAGTACGGATAACATCGATCTTGTTGTCGATGAGCGGCAGCAATTTTTCAAATGAATCATCTGTAGAACAGTTGTCTACTACGATAATATGAGAAAGTGAGCGGTAGCCGGAAATCTTTTTTACAAGAGATGCTGTACGGTCCGCATCATTATAGTTAAGTACGATAAGTGCAGTATTCATGAGGTTAATTATAATATCCGAAAGGAAGCGCGGCAATGGTTTTTGTCACTCTCTTTACCAGACTTGAAAATGTTCACCTGCTGAAAGATGTAGGAATGATACCATATATTCTTCATCGGGATCATGGCGTTGAAAGTATAGTGGTATCTGCACGAAATGAGGAAGATTACCCTTATATACGAAATGAAGTTAAGGGTCTTAAACTTCAATTCTTAAAAAAGCATCCGGTATCACCGATGATCGCCGGAATGAAATATGTATGGAAAAATGCAGAAAAAATAGACGTATTAAATGTATATCATCTTAATCTGTCTTCATTTTTGTATCTGCTTATTTATAAACTCAGAAAAAAGCCTTCAGGAAAGGGATATCTGAAGCTTGATATGGACCTTAAGGGTTATAAAAGACTATTTATGAAAAATCCTGTAGGTCTTATAAAGCGGCTGACTATGTGGCTCGCAGATGTGATATCTGTAGAAACCACTGTCCTTTCTCAAAAGCTTAAGATAAAGTATGGCAGGAAAGTTTTGTATATTCCGAACGGATTTTATGCAGCGGAGCCTGCCCGGAATTTTAATAAAGAAAATATCATTCTTACTGTCGGCGCTCTCGGAACCTATGCCAAGGCAACCGATACGCTTCTCCGTGCCTTTGCCGGGGCAGCAGCCGGAAATGACTGGAAACTCGAACTTGTCGGACCTATTGCGCAGGATTTCAAGCCGTTTATCCGTGATTTCATGAGCCGTCATGAAGATCTGAAGGACAGGATACATTTCACAGGCGAGATCAGAGACAAGGAAAAACTTGCGGAGATATACAGAAGAGCAAAGATATTTGTGCTCCCGTCCAGGAGTGAGAGCTTTGGAATAGTTCTGCTTGAGGCTGCAGCAAACGGAGATTTCCTGATAACTACTACAGGAGTTCCTGCAGGACGGGATATATATAACGATGGAAAATTTGGATTTATCGTGCCGCCGGATGACATACCGGCACTTTCGGGTTCATTTGTGCGCCTCATGAATTCAAGCGCGGATTGGGATTCACGTGCACGTGAAATTGCGGATTACGCATGGCATGATTTCAGGTGGGAGCCCATCGTAGCAAAGCTTTATGAGGTACTGAACAGATGATATCTGTAATAACCATATGTTATAATGAGCGCGATTCTATACGTGGCACCATTGAGTCTGTTTTAGGGCAGACATATCACGATTTTGAATATATCATCAAGGATGGCGGATCGTCGGATGATACGGTGTCGATAGCCAGCTCTTATGAGAAAGCCTTTGTTGAAAAGGGAATAAAATTCCGTCTGATCACTGCAAGAGACAAGGGCATTTATGACGGAATGAATGCCGGTGTTGCAGAGGCCTGCGGTGAATGGATAAATTTCATGAACGCCGGTGATGAATTTTTTTCAAATGATGTTTTGGAAAAAGTCTTTAAGGACAGGGACTGGAGTGGAACCGATCTGATATATGGCGACATGGCAGAGGAAGAATTTGGTGAACTCCATTACTTTAGGAAATGCCCGGAACTTATCGAAGAACGCATGCCGTTTTCTCATCAGAGTGTATTTGTGCGCAGAGAAGAGCTGCTCCGCCACCCCTTTGATCTTAAATATCCGATAGGTGCGGATTACAATTTTTTGCTGACATTGAATGACGAAAAAAAGAAGTTCAGTGACAGTGGTGTATTGGTCGGAAGAGTCAGTAAGACCGGAACATCAAGTGTGCGGCTTAAGGACACGTTTATCGAAAGCATTCATATCAGAAGAGCTCACGGGATACCGCAGCCGACCGATGATGAGCTTAAGCGAAAGATGTGGTGGATCGATCTTAAGCAGTTCGGAATGGATCATTTTCCGGGCTGGCTTAAATATGTGATCAGAAAAGTGCAGAGGACTGTCAGGGGTCAGAAGAAGGTTTGAATATGTTTGTTAAGAGACATATCATGTGGATTCTGTCCGGGCTTTACAGGACATTTATATATCCGATCAGAAAGTGCATGTTGGAAATAAAGAGCGGAAGTATACTCTGTCCGGGAGTGTACGTCCGCAATACTGTGCTTGAGGGAAAAAATTATCTTGGAAAAAAGACATCGTTCACGGATGGAAAGATAGGATATGGAACTTATGTAAACCGTGAAGGAGATTTTTCTCATACTGTGATCGGCAGATATACGTCGATAGGGACCAGAGTCAGGACCGAGATCGGAGACCATCCGTTAGAACATGTGGCCATGCATCCGGCATTTAATGATCCGGAGAAGGTGTTTGGGTACAGTTATGTAAACCAAAGGAACTGGGAAAGTGTGACAAAAGGTATTTCCATCGGAAGTGATGTATGGATAGGAAATGATGTAAAAATCCTGGATGGTGCGGTTATCGGTGATGGCGCAGTTGTTGGAAGCGGAGCTGTCGTGACCGGAGAGCTGCCGCCGTACAGCGTTTCTGCAGGAGTACCGGCAAGAGTGATCCGTTATCGTTTCCCGGATGAAAAAATACAGGCGCTTTTATCAGATCCATGGTGGGAAAAAGAAACCACATGGATAGAAAAGCATATAGAGGATTTTTCTGATATTGACAGATTTTTACAGGAAAGGTGAAAGATGAAGCCGGCTATAGTCGTTATCGGATATGATCGGGCAGATTCATTAAAACGTCTGCTTGGAAGCATCGCTGCAGCGGAGTATGCTGAGGATGATATTACTCTGATCATAAGTCTGGATCGCAGTGGAAAGACAGAGGTTGAAAAGACCGCAGAGAAATTTATCTGGAAGCATGGAGAAAAAAAGGTCATTGTACGTAAGGAACGGATGGGCCTTAAGAGACATATACTGACTTGCGGAAATTATGCAGATGAGTATGGCAGTATTATCATGCTTGAAGATGATCTGTATGTTTCGCCGGACTTTTATAATTTTGCATCAAAGGCACTTTCTCATACAGTTTCGGATCCGCGTGTGGGAGGCGTTTCTCTTTATAATCACAGGTTTAATGTATTCGCACGTCTGCCTTTTGAAGCAGTTGATGATGGCTATGATAACTGGTATTTCCAGTTTGCGTCCAGCTGGGGACAGGCATGGACAGCTTCTCAGTGGGATGGATTTCGTGAATGGCAGGAAGCTCATGACGGGGAAGACCTTCATGATGCAGGTATGCCGTCAAATGTTGCCGAATGGGGTGACAGTTCATGGCTTAAGTATGCAATACGTTACCTTGTTGATACTGACCGGTATTTTTTATACCCAAGAGTTTCAGAGACCACGAATTTTGCAGATGCAGGTGAGCATGCCTCGGCATCCGTTACGGATCTGCAGGTCCCGATGAGGTCAGTACACAGGGGAGAATATATTTTTTCTACCGTAGAGCAGTCAAGAGCACGATATGATGCTTTTTTCGAAAACATGGATCTGCCTCATCCGTCAGATCTTTACGGACTAAAAATGAGAGACGGCGCTATAGGCGGAAATACGCAGGATAAATTCTTTTATTCCGTGGATACACTTCCATATGAAAAAGTTGACAGTTACGGCCTTGATCTCAGACCTATAGATGCAAATATCCTGTACAGGACAGCCGGACACAGGATATTTCTTTATGATATTTCCAGACCGGTTAAAAACGGTAAAGTTAGAAAAGGCGCTCTTGAGCGGTATTTTTACCCGGGAATGAACCGTAAGAAGATCATGAACATGATATATTCAGCGTTCTATAGATGAAAGGAAAATAGCAATTAATGCAGGATATACTCGGAAAATTAAATTATATTTTTAACAGAAAACAGAAGCGTCAGATGGCACTGCTTCTCGTTGCTATTTTCATAGGTGCAGCTCTTGAACTTGTAGGAGTTTCCCTGATAATGCCGCTTATACAGCTGATATCAACTCCTGATGTGGTAGAGAAGCCCGGAATCGTAAACGCTGTATACGTGATGCTCGGTATGAAGAACATCACGGATTTTTTTGTGTTTCTGGTATTTGTGATCATATTTTTGTATCTGATAAAAAATATCTTTTTATCAGCCATGTACTATTTTCAGTATTCATACATCTATAAAAATCAGTTAAAGGTTGCAGGACGCCTTATCGACTGCTACCTGAAGAAAGAGTACACCTATCACCTGGACCATAACACGTCCGATATGATCCGAAATATCATGCTGGATACAGACAGACTCTTTCAGCTGATCCTGTCAGTCCTCAATGTTTCAAGTGAGGGCCTTCTTTCAGTTCTTTTGATGCTTTATCTCATTATTTCCGATCCGCTTATGTGTGCGATAGTCGGCGGTATCCTTGTTCTCTGCATGGGTCTTTTCCGTATCGCGACCAAAAAACGTGTTCATTCCTATGGTCAGATGAATCAGAAATATGACGGAAAGATGCATCAGGCAATAAATCAGGCGCTTGGAGCAGTTAAGGATATAAAGATACTCCATCGTGAGAAATATTTTGTAAATCAGTTCGTATCCTGCGGTGAGAAAAAGATGACAGCTCTTATCAACACAAACTTCTTTGGAACTATCCCGAAGTATGTGATCGAGACAGTGACTGTTGCAGGTATCATGCTTGTGCTAGTGATAAAGCTTAAAAATGGTACAGATCTTAACGCTATACTTCCACAGCTCGCAACCTTTGCAGTGGCTGCGTTTAAGCTTTTGCCGTCAGTCGGAAAGATCAGTAATTATCTGAATAACATCACATTTTTAAGACCTTCTATCGATCTCATTTATCATGACCTGAAAGAAACCGAGGATATGGTGCAGGTTGAGATCGTTGATAAGGGAGAGAGACTTCTGGAGGATAAGAGCACAGACTCTATAGAAGTCAGGAATCTTTCTTACCGTTATCCAAATACTGATGAAGATGTGCTTCATGACGTAAACTTCAGGATACCGCTCGGGGCATCTGTGGGGCTTATCGGCGAGAGCGGAGCAGGAAAGTCTACTATGGCAGATGTTATCCTCGGAATCCTTTTCCCGAGAGATGGAAAAGTCATGTACGGAAAAATGAATGTTCATGAGTATCCGCTTACCTGGTCGGAGAAGCTTGCCTATATTCCTCAGGCAATCTATCTTGCGGATGATACGATACGTGCAAATATTGCCTTTGGTATCGATCCGGATAAGATTTCCGAAGATGACGTATGGAAAGCACTGGATGAAGCTCAGCTAAGTGACTTTGTTCGGAGCCTTCCTGAAGGACTGGATACAATGGTCGGAGAAAGAGGTGTGCGACTTTCCGGAGGTCAGAGACAGAGGATAGGAATAGCCAGGGCACTTTACGGAGATCCGGAAATACTGGTGCTCGATGAAGCAACCAGTGCTCTTGACAGCGAGACAGAAAAAGCAGTCATGGAAGCGATCGACAGCCTTCACGGCAGAAAGACGCTGCTTATCATCGCGCATCGCCTGACAACGCTTAGAAACTGTGAATATGTATATCGCGTGGAAGGCGGAAAGGTCATTTCCGTTGATCCGGCATCGCTTTTTGTGGAAGGAAAGAAATGAGTAATCCAAAACTTTCTGTGGTTTTTATCACATATAATCATGAACCCTTTATCCGTCAGGCGCTGGATAGTGTCCTTATGCAGAAAACGGATTTTGAGTTTGAAGTCGTTGTCGGTGAAGATTGTTCTACAGATCACACCAGAGATATCCTTAGGGAATATGATGCAAAATATCCGGGCAGGCTTCGTCTTCTTTTCAGAGAAAAGAACCTTGGCTGCCCTACGCTGAACGTTTATCAGACGGCTATGGAATGTAAGGGAGAATATCTTGCATTTCTTGAGGGTGATGACTACTGGACGGATCCGTATAAGCTCCAGAAACAGGTGGATTTTCTTGATAGTCATCCGGATTATATGGGAACTACCTGTACGTTCAGCCTCATTGGTGAAAATGATGAGCCGATCGTGAATGAATCACTGACAAAGCTCTATTCATGGAGTGGTGACTACACATTTTCTGACTGGCAGAAGGCAGGTTCCTGGCCGGGGCAGACAGCCAGCAATGTTTGCAGGAATTTTTTCCATAACAAAAAAATGGACTATACCATTCTTTATCGTGCCCATGATTTCATAGATGATGGCGTTATATTCACATTTATCCTGCTTCAGGGAAAGATATTCAGATTTGACGATGTGATGGTCGCGCACAGATATGTTGAAAAGGCTGGCGGAGAAAGCTGGAACTCCAGAAAATTAAAGCGTAATTACCTGATAGAAGAATGTGCGCTTAAAAGGACCATTATGGAGTGGGTTGAGATAAATGCAGGGCTTACGGACAAGGCTATAGCCAGAGCCGGAAAAGAATTTAAGACGACGGCATCGGTATTTATCAAGGGGCCTTCAGCAGAAACATGGAAGCTCTTTACAGCAGGACTGAAGTATTACCTTCATGTGAGATTTGGTCACCCGCGGATGAGAGATGGTTCAGAACCGGCAGTGAAATAAAGGGAAAAGACAAAATGATCATACTTCGTTTTACAAGCGGCCTTGGAAATCAGATGTTCCAATATGCTTTCTATACATATCTTCGCAGGAAGTACCCGTCAGAGCGGGTACTTGCCGATATTTCATGGTTTACATGGAATCATGCGCATCAGGGGTTCGAACTTGCAAAGCTCTTTGAGAGAGATGAAAACAAAGCATTCAGGCTTGAAAGGGCAAATACATTTGAAACATGGTGCTGTTCCGGTGCGATTCCTCAGAAAAATTTTCTCATGAGAGTATTTAACAGGATCACGAGGCTGTGCGCAGGGTCTCATTTTGAAAAGATCCACTATTATGAGACAGGCAGAGAAAACGAAAATACCCTTAAGGAGAGGATCGATAATCTTCCGGCAGGGAAAAATGCCTATATCACAGGATATTTTCTGGAAGAAGAATACTATAAGGATAACCTTGACGAGATCCGTAAGGCTTTTTCATTTGACCTGTCTGATATAGGAGAGGAAAATGAAAGGCTTCTCTGTGAGATCGATAAGGAAAACTCTGTTGCGATACATGTTCGCCGCGGTGATTATCTGGCACCCGGCTATACCGAGAATTTCATTAATCTCGGAATGGATTATTATCGAAGAGCGGTCGAGAGGGTTAAAGAAACTGTATCTGACCCCAGATTTTTTATTTTTTCAGATGACAAAGAATATATACAAAAGGCATTCAGCTGGCTTGATAATGTCACAGTCGTAAACGGCAATACCGGAAGCCGCAGCTATCTCGATATGGCACTGATGAGCAGAAGCCGGGCCCTTATTACGGCAAATTCGACATTTTCCGAATGGGCAGGTCTCTTAAATGGCAGACCTGATGCACTTGTGATCTATCCAAAGGCTTATTTAAAAGATCATGATTCAAATATATGGACGATACCCGGATGGGAAAGGGTCTGATACCGAGCGTTTTTTAATTGGACTAAAAGACATACATAATATATAATGGAGAGCCGTGGGTAACTTTCATAACAGTCCGAAGCACTTTGCTGCTGAGGACGTAAGAAAGTGTAAATAATGTGATGGCAACCCGCTATTTGCAAAGCAAATCTTTGATTGCGGGTTGCCGTAACAGTTAAGAATCTAAAGGATTCTTAACTGTTACAACCGTGGTAATTGAATATACGGCTTAAGGCTGTCAGCAGCAGGGGTAATACCCTGGGATGGGAAACACAATGAGTGAAGAAAAGATCAGTATAACGGCAATTTTCGGCGAAGATGTTTTTAATGACACTGTTATGCAGGAGCGTCTTCCTAAGAAGGTCTACAAGGAGCTTCGTAAGACCATTGATGAAGGAAAAGAACTCGATCCTGTGGTTGCGGATGTTGTAGCTGAGGCAATGAAGGACTGGGCACTTGAAAAAGGCGCTACTCACTACACACACTGGTTCCAGCCGCTTACAGGTATCACGGCAGAGAAGCATGATTCTTTCCTGGCTCCGCCAAGAAAAGACGGAAGAGCTATCCTGGAGTTTTCGGGTAAGGAACTTATTAAATCCGAACCTGATGCATCATCTTTCCCGTCAGGCGGTATCCGTTCTACCTTTGAAGCAAGAGGCTATACGGCATGGGACTGCACGAGCCCTGCATTTGTTCGTCATGATGCCGCAGGAGCGATCCTGTGTATCCCGACAGCGTTTTGTTCATATACAGGAGAGTCTCTGGATATGAAGACTCCCCTTCTGCGTTCCATGGAGGCGCTTAATGTACAGGCATTACGTCTGCTGCGTCTTTTCGGAAATACTACTTCAAAGAAAGTTACTCCCAGCGTAGGAGCTGAACAGGAGTATTTCCTTGTTGACCGTGACAAGTTCTTAAAGAGAAAAGATCTCATTTACACAGGTCACACTCTTTTCGGTGCAATGCCGCCAAAGGGTCAGGAACTTGACGACCAGTATTTCGGAGCCATCAGAGAGAGAGTTGCGTCTTTCATGAAGGCTATAAATGAGGAACTTTGGAAGCTGGGTGTATCTGCAAAGACTCAGCATAATGAAGTGGCACCGGGACAGCATGAGCTGGCACCCATCTACAGTGATTGCAACGTTGCGGTAGACCACAATCAGTTGACCATGGAAGTCATGAAAAAGGTTGCAGAGCGTCAGGGTATGATGTGTCTGCTTCATGAGAAGCCTTTTGCAGGAGTAAATGGTTCCGGTAAGCATGATAACTGGTCACTTGTAACAGATGACGGTATCAATCTTCTTGATCCCGGTGCAACTCCCCATGATAACATTCAGTTCCTGGTGGTACTGACATGTATCCTTAAAGCGGTGGATGAGCATGCGGATCTTTTAAGAGAATCTGCTGCAAACGTTGGAAACGATTATCGTCTCGGTGCAAACGAGGCACCTCCGGCTATCGTATCCGTATTCCTTGGAGAGCAGCTGCAGGACGTTCTGTCACAGCTGATTTCTACAGGTATGGCTACCAGCAGTAAGCAGGGCGGAAAGCTTCAGACAGGTGTAAGTACTCTTCCTGATTTTATGAAGGATGCGACAGATCGTAACCGTACTTCACCCTTCGCATTTACAGGAAACAAGTTTGAATTCCGTATGGTCGGATCTTCTGCTTCCATCGCAGCTCCAAACATCGTATTAAATACGATAACTGCTGAGGCATTCGCCGATGCCTGCGATATTCTGGAGAAGGCTGATGACTTTGACATGGCTGTGCATGACCTCATAAAGGAATATGCAACAGCACATCAGAGGATCGTATTTAACGGAAACGGTTACTCTGATGAATGGGTTGAGGAAGCAGAGAGAAGAGGTCTTCCGAACCTTAAGGGTATGGTAGACGCGATCCCCAGCCTCACAACTGAGAAATCTGTTAAGCTCTTCACTCGTTTTAAGATCTTCACAGAAGCAGAGCTTGAAAGCCGTTCCGAGATCAAGTACGAGGGCTATTCCAAGGAAGTAAATATCGAAGCTCGTACAATGATCGATATGGCATCAAAATCTATCATCCCTGCATGCCTTAAGTACAGCAAGGCTCTTGCAGATATAGTGATCTCCCTTAAAGAGGCAGGTGTTGACGGTAGTGCTGCCCGTGAGATCCTTTCAGAAGTGAATGAGCTTACAAACGAAGCCCAGAAGGCTCTCCAGAAACTTGTGCAGGATGACGAAAAGTCACTCGCTATTGCAGATGTTAAGGAAAGAGCTCTTTTCTGCAGAAATAATGTAAAAGTTGATATGGAAGAACTCCGTGCTCCGATCGATCGCCTTGAAATGATCGTTGATAAGGAATACTGGCCGATGCCGAGCTACGGAGATATGTTATTTGAAGTCTAACGGTAAAGAGAGAGGCGGAAAAAATGAGTGTTAGAAAGTCGGTTATTATAGGGTTTACGGCAGCACTTCTTTTGATAGCTGCTGTTTTTGCAGGTTCTTCATCTGTGCCGGTATATGCGGCAGAGCTTACTAATGGAGCAGCAAGTCACGTGGTATGTATCGATCCCGGTCATCAGGCGCATGGAGACAGTACTCCCGAGCCAAATGGTCCAGGTTCTGCTGTGATGAAGGCGAGAGTAACCGGAGGAACACATGGCACCACTACAGGTGTTTATGAATATCAGCTGACACTCAATGTAGCTGCACAGCTTCAGGCTGAGCTTCAGAGACGTGGTTATACAGTAGTAATGACCAGGACATCTCATGATGTAAATATAAGCAATAAGGAAAGAGCTCAGTATGCGACAGCGGCAGGTGCAGAGATAACCATTCGTCTCCATGCTAATGGAGCTTCATCCGCTTCAGCATCAGGCGCTTTGGCACTCGCTCCTTCAGCCAGAAATCCTTATGTAAGCGCTCTTTCTGCAGGTAGTCAGCTGCTTTCTCAGGATGTACTTGCGTCATACTGTGCTGCTACAGGAATGAAGAATTGCGGAGTGCAGTTAAGCGATACCATGACAGGAATAAACTGGTGCACAATGCCTGTAACTATCCTTGAGATGGGATTTATGACAAATCCGGCAGATGACGTAAATATGGAAAATGCCGCATATCAGTCCAAAATGGTAACAGGCATAGCTAATGGTGTTGATCTGTATTTTGGTAAATAAGATTCTGTATACTGTATATCGAACATAATTTTGTGCAAAATTGCGACTTCACATTTTTTACTATATCCAGTATTATAATACTAGATGTGGTGCCAAATGTGGCGTGCGATACTAGATGTTGCGGATTCGGCGACCCACAGTGGCTCTGTGGGTCGCTTTTATGTGCGTCGAGGTACGCAAAATAAGTATTCCGGCTTAGCCGGATGCACCATGAATGACATCATTAACATATGAGCATGGAGGGAATGCTGTGAATATCATTAAGAGAAATGGTAAAGAAGTAGAGTATGATGGCTCCAAGATCATTGCTGCCGTTGAGAAGGCAAACAATGAAGTGAGTGAGAAGGATCAGCTGCTTGCAAGCCAGATAAGAGTAGTAGAGGAAAAGGTTGCACGTAAGCTGAAAGATCTTGATCATGAAGCCGGAGTGGAAGAAATCCAGGATTACGTTATAGAGTCTATCCAGGAAGAAGGCGCATTCCACGTAGCTACTATCTACACGGTATACCGATATAAGAGAGAACTTGTACGTAAGAGCAATACTACGGATGATAAGATCCTGACTCTCGTAGAATATGACAATGAGGAAGTAAAGGAAGAAAATTCCAATAAGAATCCCATGGTCGTATCAGTACAGCGTGACTATGTGGCAGGAGAAGTAAGCCGTGACCTTACAGACAGACTTCTGCTTCCGCATGATGTTGTAGAAGCACATAAGGCAGGTATCATTCATTTCCATGATTCCGATTACTACGTACAGCACATGTATAATTGCTGTCTCGTTAATCTGGAAGATATGCTCCAGAACGGTACGGTTATCAGTGACACTATGATAGAGAAGCCGAGAAGCTTCCTTACAGCCTGCAATATTGCGACTCAGTGTATCGCTCAGATCGCAAGTTCACAGTACGGCGGACAGAGTATATCTCTGGCGCATCTCGCACCATTTGTAGATATCAGCCGTCAGAAGTACCGCAGGATCGTAAAGAGAGAGTTTGAAGAAAACGGAATCCCTCTTGATCTTGAAAAGATCGATGCTATTGCGGAACACAGAACTGCCGAAGAAATAAAGCAGGGTGTTCAGACTATCCAGTATCAGGTTACAACTCTGATGACCACAAACGGACAGGCGCCGTTCATCACCGTATTTATGTATCTTGATGAAGCTGAGGAAGGTCAGACAAGAGAAGACCTTGCACTTGTGATCGAGGAGATGCTGAAACAGAGAATACTCGGTGTAAAGAACGAAAAGGGTGTATATATCACACCTGCGTTCCCGAAGCTGATCTATGTACTCGACGAAGACAACATCACTGAGGGCAGTAAATACTGGAACCTCACAGTTCTCGCAGCAAAGTGTACAGCAAAGAGAATGGTTCCGGATTACATCTCTGCAAAGAAGATGAGAGAATACAAAAACGGCGATGTATATCCCTGCATGGGCTGCCGAAGCTTCTTAACACCTGACAGATTCTCTCCGGAAGGCGAAAAGCGTAAGTATTACGGAAGATTCAATCAGGGTGTGGTTACCATCAATCTTGTAGATGTAGCCTGCTCATCAAACAGAGATATGGATAAATTCTGGCAGATACTTGATGAGAGACTTGAACTCTGCCACAAAGCACTGAGATGCCGTCACGAGAGACTTCTCGGAACAACATCTGATGTAGCTCCTATCCTCTGGCAGTATGGCGCGATCTCCAGACTGAAAAAGGGCGAGAAGATCGACAAACTCTTATATGGTGGATATTCAACTATCTCCCTTGGCTATGCAGGTCTCTATGAGATGTGCATGTATATGACAGGAAAGTCACACACAGATCCTGATACAAAGCCATTTGCGCTGAGAGTAATGCAGAAACTCAACGACAAGTGCAATGAGTGGAAAGCAGCAGAAAACATCGATTATTCCGTATACGGAACACCGCTTGAAAGTACGACATATAAGTTCTCTAAGGTGCTTCAGAAGCGTTGGGGCAAGATAAAGGATGTAACTGATCATAATTACATCACCAATAGTTATCACGTAAATGTTCGTGAAAAGATCGATGCCTTCACAAAGCTGAAGTTTGAATCCGACTTCCAGAAGCTTTCACCGGGCGGAGCTATCAGTTATGTAGAAGTACCGAAGATGACAGATAACATCGAGGCAGTACTTTCTGTAATGAAGTTTATCTACGAAAACATCATGTATGCTGAGCTCAATACAAAGAGTGATTTCTGTCAGTGCTGCGGTTATGATGGAGAGATCCAGATCGTCGAGGATGAAAACGGAAAGCTCGTATGGGAGTGCCCGAACTGCGGAAACCGTGATCAGAACAAGATGAACGTAGCCCGCAGAACCTGCGGCTACATCGGCACAAACTTCTGGAACCAGGGCAGAACCCAGGAAATCAGAGAGAGAGTGCTTCACTTATAATTAAAAAGATGTAAGGGGCAAAATTTACTTTTGACCCTGACATCATTAAAGATTTTGAAAAATTGATAAATAGCTCCGTATCTAAAAGGGTGCGGAGCTATAACTATGAATACGGATAAAAAGGAGATGTATGAACTACTGCAATATAAAATACTGTGACATCGCAAACGGAAACGGAGTCAGGACAACGCTGTTCGTGTCAGGCTGTACACATCATTGTAAAGAGTGCTTTCAGCCCGAGACATGGGACTTTAACTACGGCGAGCCCTTCACAGACAGAGTGGCGGACGAAATAATAGAATCATTAAAGCCGGATTACGTTGACGGGCTCACACTTCTCGGGGGAGAACCCTGGGAACCCTCTAATCAGGAGGTACTGTACCCATTTCTCCAGAAGATCAGAAAAACATATCCGGATAAGACGATCTGGGCATTTTCGGGATATACATGGGAAGAACTCACAGATCCGGAAAACAAAAGATGCCATACAGAGTATACAAATCCTATGTTATCTCTTGTCGATATACTTGTTGACGGAGAATTCCATATAGAAGAAAAGGATTTAACACTAAGATTTCGGGGAAGTTCAAACCAGAGAATCATCAATGTGACGGAATCGCTTAATAAAAATGAGGTAGTTTTGTCGGAATTTATGAAAAAAGTGCTGTAAAGTCAAGGCATTAGACAATGATATGCTAGAATTGTGTCTCATTTCAAACTTTTTTGGATTATACTCTAAAGTAAATAATTTTTAATCCGATACATAAGGTGTAAATCAAAAATGTACAGTTATTAAAACTGTATACAATATTCGAGTTTTACAATTTTCAAGAAAGGAGGAGTCTGTTATGCGTGTAGAGGCTTATACTCAGGTACAGCAGGTATACGGCACAAGGAAGACAACAAAGACAAGCGGAGCATCAAAAATCAGTTCCGCACGTGACGCGGTTGAGATTTCCGGAATCGGCCAGAATATTCAGGCAGTAAAAAAGGCAGTAAGTGATAGCCCGGACATCCGCGAAGAGCTGACAGCTCCGCTGAAATCAAAGATCCAGGATGGTACTTATGATGTTTCAGGCGAGAGCTTTGCAGATAAACTGTTAGAAAAACTCGGACTGTAAACCGTATTTTATCCCGGACGCGGGAAGAAAGTGAGGCAGGTTAAGTGGCAAGCCTGATGGAAGAACTGATCCAGACTCTCAAGCTGGAAGAAGGAAAATACACAGAGCTGCTTAGTCTGTCCAAATCAAAAACACCTGTTATTGTAACGGGTAATGTTGCGGAACTTCAAAAAATCACGGATGAAGAACAGGTTGTTCTGGATCAGGTTGCTCAGCTTGATCATGAGCGACAGACGGTGATGGAAGACATCGCCAATGTACTTAACAGGGATGTTAAGACTTTGAAGCTTTCCTATCTGATTGAGATGCTTGAGAAAAGACCAAAGGAACGTGAAGAACTTTCACGTGTCCATGACAGGCTCAAAGCTACAATCGGTGAGCTTATGGTGGTTAACGACCAGAACCGCGAACTGATTCGACAATCTTTGGACATGATCGATTTTAATCTGGCGCTCCAGCGTGAATTGCGGGATGCACCGGAAACAGGAGAATATACACGTAACGCAGCTATTGCGGGAAATGTATTAGGAAGTGCCCAGAGCGGCTTTGACGCCAAGCAGTGAGGCGGGCTCCCATATAGCGGGTCTGCTTCGAAAGGACGAGGTGAACAAGATGCCGCTTATGGGTTCTTTTTATGTAGGTGTATCAGGGCTTCAGACCAGTCAGTATGCTCTGAATACAACTGCGCATAATCTTGCAAATCTACACACTACAGGATATACCCGTCAGCAGGTATATCAGGCAAACCGTATTTATAATACGGTTGGCCATTCTTTTAATAATGATCTCCAGGTTGGAATGGGCGCTAACTATCAGGATGTCCGTGCGATCAGAGATGCATTTCTTGACAGGCAGTATCGTACAGAGACCGGCCGTTCAGGATATTATTCCACATGTTATGAAGTAATAGAAGAAATAAATGTACACTTTGGTGAAACGGAGGGAGAGCAGTTCCAGAAAGCTTTGCAGGAATTTCAGCAGGCTTTTCAGAATCTTGCTACAAAACCTTCGGATGCGACCATGCAGGGAAAAGTTGTTACGACAGCCAAGCAGTTTTTAGACAGAGCACAGATGATCTATAACGGGCTGGCTGAGTACCAGAATAATCTGAATCAGCAGATAAAAGATCAGGTAGACAAGATCAATAAATATGCAGAACAGATAGCAGATCTTAATGAGAGGATCGTAGCGGTCGAAGCCGGAAAGATCGAGGACGCAAACGATCTAAGAGATGCCAGAAATCAGCTCCTTGATGAACTATCTGCTATGGGAAGGATCGAGTACGCTGAAGATCTCCATGGAAGAGTTAATGTGCAGTTTGAAGGGGTCGATCTCGTAAAAAACGGAACTGTTAATAAGATGGAAGCCAAGATCCTGGATGAAGATATAGAAACAGGATTTTACACACCTGTATGGCCGATGTATAAAGATCAGAAAGTTTTTAGTCTTACTCAGCCGATTTCAGCCGATATAGGTAGTGATAACGGTTCACTAAAGGCACTGTATTTCTCGCGTGGAACAAAGGTAGCGACCTATAAGGACATGGAAGTGTCCACTGAAACAGACAAAAACGGAAATCTTGTTACTTTGACTCCGGCGGAGACATTTGATAAGGTTGCCGGATCGTCATTAACAGCCATCATGACAGAATTTGATCACATGATAAATGGAATGGTGTCGATGATAAATAATCTGGTGCAGGGATATTCGGCAGATGGTTCGACTGTGATAAATCAGGAGGCAGTAAGCAATCCGGATGATTATCCACCGCTTTTCACGCTTATATCTTCAAACGGCGACTATACTACATCAAACCTTACGATAAATCAGGAACTTCTTCTGGAACCCACACATCTGAATAATGGGTTTATGTTGTCAGATCAGTCAGTTAATCAGGCAGTTGCAGATGCATTGGGACAGATATTTACTGATAAATTCAGTACATTAAATCCCGGAACAGCAACACCGCTGAACTTTGAAGAGTACTACATAGGAATAGTAAACCAGTATGCAAATATTGGAAATACATATAAAGAGGCATCAGAAGCGCAGGAGGTAGCTGTGCTTTCAGCAGACAACGAAAGGCAGAAGGTCATGGGTGTATCTGATAGTGAAGAACTTACAAAGATGATCCGTTACCAAAATGCATACAATGCGAGCAGCAGATACATAAATACAGTAAATGCAATGCTGGATAATCTCCTGAGCATTATTTGAGTTTTTGGAGGGGTATTATATGACATCACAGTTTTTTGGTCTGATGATCGGTTATTCAGGTCTGACCGCATATCAAACAGCAAATAACACCGTTGCTAATAATGCGGCAAATGTTCAGACAGAAGGATATTCAAAGCAGGTGGTGGAGCAGAAGGCATCAAATGCTCTTCGGACTTATACCACATACGGAATGGCAGGTTCCGGTGTAACCGTAACCGCCATAAAGCAGCTCAGAAATGAATATTACGATATAAAGTTCAGAGCAAATGAGGCAGATGTAGGCAGATATGAAGCTCAGAAAACCTATATGTCTGAAATAGAAAAGTACTTTAAGGACGATGTAACGATAAAGGGTTTTACAAAGATATATACAGAGGAGTTTTATGCAGGACTTGAGGATCTCGCAAAGAATCCGGGAACAACCTCTACCCGTTCATCATTTCTAGGTAAGGCACAGACTCTGGCAGAGTATTTTAGAACTATGTCGGACAATCTCACTAAAGAGCAGGAAATCCTGAATAGTGAGATAAAGTCGCAGGTGGATCAGCTGAATGAATACGCAGCACAGATAGCTTCTCTTAATAAGCAGATAAATATTATCGAGCTACAGGGACAGTGTGTTGCAAATGAACTCAGAGATCAGAGAAATCTGATAGTTGATAAGTTATCAAAGATCGTTGACGTAGAAGTGACCGAGACAGAAATCTATAACGCCGGCGATCCGGATCATCCGACGGGAGCGCACAGGTATCAGGTAAAGATAAGTAATGGCTGCAGTCTTGTAGATGGCTATGAATACAATACACTTGAAACAAGAGCAAGAGATACTGATGAAAAATATCATCAGACCGATGCAGATGGACTTTATGATCTTTACTGGTCATCTACAGGAAATGAATTTTCTGTTCTTGCAGATAATCTTTCCGGAAGCCTGAAAGCGCTTTTTGAACTTCGAGATGGTGATAACGGAGAGGCACTTACAGGTTCATACGTTGGATTTACCCAGACAAGAGACGCCCGCGACAGAGAAGGAAATGTGCTAACGGGAGTAACTGCAACGGATGTAACGATGACCGTAAAGGTTGAAGCTGGCGAGACTCTTGAATCACTTATTTCCAAACTGAACATTGCAGATAAAGGTTCTATCCGTATCAGCGGAACGATGTACAAATATGACGGATGGACAGTTGAATTTACACCGGGAAGCACGACAGCCACATTTACCTTTGGTGATGTGACATATAAAAATAAAGCGGGCGATGACGTTCATGGTCTTATGTATAATGTGACCGCAGGAAAATCTTGTGAAGTCGGAAATGGTGTGGAATATCAGGGAATCCCTTATTATCAGGCTCAGATGAATCAGTGGGTGCGCCAGTTTGCGTACCGCTTTAATTACACAGAGGAGCATGGAAGCTTAAATAATCTGGTGAATGAAAGTGCTGAAAATCTTTACGGCGATGAGATGAACATCTCATTCTGGCAGTGGAGAAGTGTTACAGATGGTTCTCTCAATGATCTTGGTGAGTACTATACCGCAGCTGCAGGGGATACATCAAATACAGCTATAACACAGGCAGGATCCGGAACTCTTGCAGATGAACTGAATCTTGAGTCGCTTTATTACGATCTGCAGGCCTCAAATGTCTATGTAAATAAGGATATCATAGACGACCCGGCTCGTATGAGTACTACAACAAAGAATGGTGATATTAATGTTTCTGCCGATAATGTAGTTAAGGAACTTATAGAGCTTAAGGATAATAAGTCAAAGATGGTTTACAGAGGATGTACATCTACTGAGTTCCTGTCACTTATACTTACTGATATCTCGCTCAATTCGTCAAGTGCAAAGAATTTCACGGCGAATGCGACGAATATCAAGAATGCGATCTCAAATCAGAGAGAAGCTGTATCCGGAGTTGATAACGATGAAGAAGCACTGGACCTCGTTAAATTCCAGAACGCTTATAATCTCAATGCAAAGATAATCCAGACAATGACAGAAATCTACGATCGTCTGATACTGGAGACCGGTGTGTAAAGTGTATAAAGGAGTACGCTTATGAGAATTACCAATAAGATGATAAACAACAATTCCTTATTCAATATCAATAACAATAAGGAAGTAATGGATGCCCTTAATACACAGATGGCTACCCAAAAAAAGATCAACGATCCGTCGGATGACCCTATAATCGCCATCCGTTCGCTGCGTTTCAGAGGGTCTCTCGCTTCCATCACTCAGTATCTGGCTAGAAATGTGTCTGATGCGAAGAGCTGGACTGATAGTACGCAGACTGCGCTGGATTCTGCAGAAGAGATCATGCGAGACCTTAAAAAGCAGTATGACGCTGCAACAAACAGTACGAACACCAATAGCGACAAAAGAAGCTATCTTGAAAAACTGAAGGCTGATGCAATAGAGTATTTTGCAATAGGAAATTCGACCAATGAGGATCGATATATTTTCACAGGATATCGTACATCTGACAGTCTGACTTTCACAGATAATAATATTGACGAAAGAATGGTTTCAGCAGTGGATCCGGAGCATCCTTTCAAGTACAAGGGAATTGCAGAACATTTCACGATCGATAATGTTGAGAGTTATACCTATACTTCTTATCAGAAAGGAACAACGTATTCCTCGGGAATCACGGATGGAGATATTATCGGAGTTTCTCCCACGGCAACCAGTACTGCGGATGAGACACAGGTAAAGGCGTATTCGGAATACCGGTTGAGATTATCCTACGATAATATCGATGCTGTAACGACCGGTACGTACAAGTATAATTATCCGGATGGCGCAGAGGATAATATCAGTTCTTATACACTGACATTAAAGAATTATAATTCTTCTACAAATACATATTCAGCTGCAGGAACAATGACTGTTACTGCTATAAAGGACGATTCTGAGGCCGTATTTACCGGTGATACAGACACAACAGTATATCTCAATACTGTCACAGGAAATCTGATCTTTACCGCGCAGACCCAGATGCAGCTGGCGCAGGTCGATGATATTGAGTTTGCATACGACAAAAGTAACTGGGATGAGGGAGATGTGAAGCCGGAGCACTATTTCTGCTGTACAGAGGTAGGTGATAAAAACAATACACCTATACTCTATAATGATTATCTTCAGGAGATGAATTATTCCGTAGGAAGCAGTCAGTCAGTAAAAGTCAACACAAATGCCAAAAATGCTTTTGATATTAACGTGTTAAGAGATCTTGATGAGCTGGAAGATGCTTTGGATGCTGTTGACAAGGCAGAGGCCAAGGTTGAAAAACTGAAAAAGATGCAGGAAGATGTGGAGACATACGCTACTGATGATGAACAGGAGCAGATAAGGATACTTCTCGGAGCTGCGGAAAAGGAACTGGATTATGCAACTCAGAAGGTAAATACCATGTTCAGTAATGGTATTTCCAAGGCAGATAAGTATTATGACGAGGTTAACCTTGCCGGAACAAACTGCGGAACGACGGTTCACAGACTTGAAGTTATAGAGAATCGTCTTACGGAGAATCAGACCACGGTAAAAGCTCAGGCATCAGAAAACGAGAATGTGGATCTTTCAACGCTTTCCGTAGAAGTATCACAGGCAAATCTGTATTACAATGCAGCGCTGATGGTTACCGGACGTATCTCGCAGCAGTCGCTGGTGGACTATATCTGATAAAAATCTATATGTCCGGAGGCCGGTAAAAAACGGCCTCCGGTGTTGTAATGAACAAAAAAATGTAGGAAAAAACAGTCAGGTACTTGTTTTCAAACAATCTTTTGTACATACGTCTGTTATACTAATACGTAAGGAAACAGATTGGAGGAAAGGACAGACTGTTTTTGGGGGATGTGTAAAAGGGGCTGCTATGCTCCGGAATGGAGAAAGTATGGAAGTAACAACCAGATTATTTGGCAAGATCGACCTTGACGATGAGAAGATTATCGAGTTTCCCGGTGGGATTGTCGGTTTTCCGGACATGAAGCGCTTTGCTCTGCTTCATGATTCGGAGAAATCAGATGGATCCGGCCTCGGATTCCTGCAGTCACTGGATGAGCCTGCGTTTGATATGCCGGTAATGAATCCGCTCATTGTAAAGCCTGATTATAATCCGGTGATAGAAGACGATCTGCTGACTCCTCTTGGTGAGCTGACATCAACAGATACAGTGCTGCTGGTGACTGTTACCGTACCGCATGATCTGAAAAAGATGACAGTGAATCTGATGGCACCGATAATCATCAACGCTGCAACCAAAAAGGGCGCACAGTTGATCCTCAATGACAACTCGTGTGAGATCCGTTTCCCAATCTATGACATCCTGGCAAAAGCCAAAGAAGAAGCAGACGGAAAGGCGGTGCAGTGATGCTTACTTTGTCCAGAAAAAAAGGAGAATCCCTGGTAGTTAATAATAATATTGAGATTACCGTGCTGGATATCCGTGGGGATCAGATCAAGATTGGAATTTCAGCACCAAAGGAAGTACCTATCTATCGAAAAGAGATCTATCTTGAGATACAGAAGGCAAACAGCGCTTCCGTATCAGCTGAACAGGTAGATGAACTTAAAAAACTTTTCTGAAATTTTTGTAAAGTTTCTATAAAGAAACGTGCTGTTTATCAAAATAATACGTATTTCTCTAATGGTTAGGCGATTTTTGACCGATAAAAGCCATAGAGAGATATGCTGGCAGGATGCCGGGAGAGCTCTCCCGACATCCTTTTTTGATTTAAGATCCGTTGGGACGGTCTCTAGATCAAAAGTTGGGAAATCTCTGTTATGGAGAGCAACGCATGGAGGCGGCTCTTTTAGGTTTTATTGTAGTTTTTTACACATGGAGGTGGAACAATGGCAGTGATCAATCAAATGAACAGCACAGTTCCTTATACGGCAGGATCAACATCTCAGACCGCAGAGATTGATATCGATGTTGCACGGGGTCAGGATGCACCGGCAGTAGAACAGGTAGCGGAAGATATATCAGACGAAGTCTCGGTAGCGCAAGGCAATAGCAGGACTGTGAATGAAGAGATTCGAAAGAAAGTAGAAAATATCAATAAAAATATGCTTTCACATTCCGAGGCGATCTTTGGTATTCACGATGAAACAAACAGAGTCACGATAAAGATCGTGGACAAAGACACCAAGAAAGTCATTAAGGAGATTCCTCCGGAGAAGACTTTAGATATGCTTGCAAAGATTTGGGAAATGGCAGGCATTCTGGTGGATGAAAAGCGATGACAGGTATTGCCGGAATAATCACTGGGTGATAGTCGGCAATGTGTATGGAAAGTGAGGAAGATATTATGTCAGATATAATGAGAATGACAGGTCTTGTATCGGGGCTGGATACGCAAACAATTGTAGGCGCGCTGGTTTCGGCTGCAAATTATAAAACAACAAAACTGAAAAATCAGCAGACAAAGCTCGGCTGGAAACAGGATGCATGGAAAACACTGAACTCAAAGGTATACAGTTTCTATACCGGCGCATTGTCGGAAATGCGCATGGAGAATACCTTTAATACAAAAACAGCAACTGTTGCAGATGCATCAATCGCTTCAGTCTCCGTTGACAGTGGAAGTGCCATCGGAACACAGACACTAGCTGTTAAGTCACTGGCAACCAGCGGATATCTTACAGGCGGCGTAGTTAAATCGGACAGCGGAAAGGTTACAGAGAGTTCAAAACTGTCAGATCTTGGTATTTCAGGATCATTTTCAGTTGGAGTAGCGATCGGTAAGGATGCTAATACCGGAACAGCCACAAAAACAGTCCAGCTTGATGACACAATGACTATTGCACAGGCTGTAAGAGAGTTAAAAAACGCTGGCATCAATGCAAGTTTTGATGAGACAAATCAGCGCTTCTTCCTAAGTTCAAGCGACAGTGGTGCAGATAAGAATTTTGAGATAATTGGCAATGATGGAAATAAAGATGCACTTCAGAAAATGGGTATGTATTATACCTACACCACCGACGCAAACGGAAAGCATACATATGATACATCTGAATCAGGAGACGCAGTTCCTGTAAAGCTTCAGGGAACCGATGCGGAGATAGAGCTTAATGGAGCAACATATAAGTCAAGCAGCAATTCGTTTGTTGTTAACGGAATGACCATTCAGGCAAAGTCAACAAGTGCAGCTGGTTCTGTAACGACGGTTACTACAAGCCGTGATATAGATGCGATCTATGATAAGATCGTTGACTTCTTTGATGAGTATAATTCACTCATTAATGAAATGGATAAGCTTTATAATGCGGATAGCGCAAAGGGCTATGATGTTCTTTCGGACGATGACAAATCAGGGATGTCCGATGAACAGGTTGAGAAGTGGGAAACAAAGATCAAGGATTCACTCCTTCGTAAGGATGACAGCTTATCAACACTCATAAATTTATTTAAGAACACAATGGCCTCCACCTCAAAGACCGGAGACAGCTGGTCAACCTTTGGAATAGCTACTCTTGGTTATTTTACTGCAGCGGATAATGAGAAAGGTGCTTATCACATCGACGGTAATAGCGATGATGAAAACACAAAGGACAATGAGGATGCCCTTAAGAAGATGCTTGCTTCCGACCCTGATCGTGTAATGAAGTTTATGACTGAGATCACAGGAAAGCTCTACAATGGACTCGGAACCAACGGACTCATGAAGAGCATTGAGAGCACCAGAAGTGTTTACAAGGTTTACAATGATAAGCTACTTCAGAAAGAATATGATAATCTTTCCAGTGAGATAACAAAGCAGGAAAAGTACGTTTCAGACCTGGAAGATTACTATTATAGTAAGTTTACGGCAATGGAGACAGCACTGGCAAAACTTCAAAATAACAGTAGTGCAATATCATCTCTTTTGAATATGGGATAAATTCGAGAACGTGGTGCTTGGAAACAGGTGATGTTTGGAGGGAAAGTTATGTTAGCTTCAGATGCATATGCACAGTATAACAGGAATAAGATCCTTACCGCTTCTCCGGCGGAGCTTACACTGATGCTCTATGAAGGCTGTATCAAGTTTATCAACATCGCGATAAAAGCTGTAGAGGACAAGGATACACAGAAAGCAAACCTTAATATCCAGAAGGCAGAAAAGATCATTGATGAATTTCGAAGAACTCTGGATTTTAAATATCCGGTGGCAAAGGACTTTGATGTGGTTTATGAGTATGTCGGAAGACGTCTCGTTGAAGCAAATATTTCAAAGGAAAAAGAAATCCTTGAAGAATGTGCTACACATATGAGAACCATGAGGGATGCGTGGAAAGAAGTGATGAGACTCGCACCGCATGATCTCGCAAGTAACCGCAGACAGGCATAAAACCGGAAGACAGGTACGACGATGAAAAACACGTATGTGAATATTCTGATCGAAAGTTTGGAAAGAAAATCTGAAGTACTTGACAGAGTAATGGAGTGTGATGCTGAACAGGAGGAGATACTTTCAGCCGAAGAACCTGATCTCGACGCACTTCATGATAATCAGGAAATGATAGGTAAACTTGCAGCTGAATTGTCCCGATTGGATGACGGCTTTGAAACCCTTTATGAAAAGGTCAGGGTCGAGCTCCTTCAGAATAAGGCGGAGTACAAGGATGAGATCCACAGGATGCAGGATCTCATCGCAGTGATCACAGAAAAAGCTGTAAAGATCGGAGCAGAGGAAGCAAGGCACAAAAATCATGTAACATCACTTCTTAGTGATAAGCGTAAACAGCTTGGTGAGCGCAGGAGAAATGTTAATAGGCTAAGTACCTATGCTAATCAGATGCGTGGATCGACCACAGCAAACAATACGGAAGCATTTTTTGTAGACAACAAAAAATGATAGATACGGAACAACCGGAACAGGAGGCGGAGGCGCTTCCGTCCGTTTGCGAAAAGAATCGCCGGCAGAGTATACCTGCCGGCGATCCTTGTTATGCGGAGCACTTAGCGAGGTATTTTCGAGCTTAGTGCGTGCTATGCAAGTTCGCTTGGCGAGGTCTTATCGAGCCTAGCGTAACTTGTTTTATAAGAAATTCCGATGGAATTACTTATTACATGCGCTGTAACGCGATGTGCGGATAGGAAAAGTACGTTTACTCTTCAGCCTTAATCATTTCTTCGAGTTTCCCCAGATAAAAGTCGATGGTATCCAGAGTTTTTTCTCGTGAATAGATATAATCAGAATAAATCTGAGGATCTGTACCCATGTATTCCAGAAAATCCACAAGAGATTCTGTAAGTGTTGGTTCGTCTATCTCCAGATAGCGGAAGATATTTTTTTCGCGGTTGGCAGCTGCGAGCAGGATACGACGTTCTGCTGTTGCCTGGATTGATATTTTGGTACGCATGGGAAAATTAACCGGGTTCATGATGCGGACCTTGCATTGCTCTTTCATACATTCCACACGCAGTCTTTCTAAAATTATAAGCCTGTCGGCAAGAGAGAAAGGTCGCGCATATTGTTCCGGCATCTCGGCGATCCTGCCCTCATAAACCAGTTCTTCGAGGCCGGATATAGGAAAGAAGCATACTTTATTTTTTACATTTGTAAGCATTGACATATGGTTCTGAAAGATCTGAGTAAAGTAGCTTTGCTCATTTTTATCAGTCCTGAGTATGTGCGACAGGATGGTTTTATCGAAAATCTTCATCATCCGCGGCTGAGGAGAGATTACATAGGTTCCGCTTTTAATAGAATCAGCCAGTGTAAAGTCCTCGATCATTTCTGAGAAGGAATCCCTTGTGCGGACAAGAGGGCTGGACTGGAGCATCAGTTTGTTAAAGGTAGAGCGGTAATGCTGCACGATCTCAGGATCTGAGGTAAAGCGTGCACTGAAAAAATCAAAGGACAGCTCTACCAGCATATTGCCAATGATGATGAAGTGCGGAAACATGATATCATTTTCTGCATCCACAGTATTATTTATGTATGAATAGTGTGCATGGTAGTCTATGTCATCTGCCAGAGTGAGGGGGAGCACATGTGAGAGCACAGAGAGGTTATAGTTTACCTGAGTGATGTCTCTGGGCTTTTTTATGAAGTGCATAAAGTGTCTGATATGTACTTCTTGGGATATATTGCGGCTGAAATGACCGAAAAACTCAGAAAGAAAGTCGTTTCTAAAAGGTGCAAAAACCAGTATATCTTTCGCTTCCTCGCTTAAGATCACGAGAGACATTGCGTGTGCTACTTCGTACTTTCCGGTCAGTATACATGGGGTTTCTATAGGATCAAAGCCTTCGCCTGTATCAACCTTTGCAGCACGAAAAGCAGATATGTGCTTTCTCTCCGGTGGATTAAAAATGGCGAGCATCATGCTGAGCACATATTGGCGCTGATAAAAAATGTCCTCGCCACAGCTCATCATTTCGTAGGTGTTCCACAGCTCTTTTTTCTCATCAGGTGTGAGCTTTAAGAAGGGAATAAGGTTTTCCATGTTTTTACGCTCAGGGAGACGATTTGCGTTCAGCATACGTACGATGGTTGTTCTGTTTACGCCTGATATCTGAGAAAGCTTGTAAACAGTATAGCCGCTGGCTTTTATATATTGGTTGAGCTTATCTCCGAGGATTGACATGAGGTACTCCTTTCAAAATAGGTCATGTATATGTTTAGCTTATCGTCAATCTTGAATACTGTAAACATATAAAAGTTTTTTTGATGATGTGAACTAAAAAAATAAACACTGTGTCGACGCATTATACATTTTTTTGTACGTTGCTGAAAGTATGGGAATGTCAAAAAAAAGAAAACGTTTAAGTAAGGGAGAAAGTTGTTTAAAGCCGCATAAATACTATCATTATTGGTAGGTGGCACACTTAGAAGCACATATTGAATTATATACAAAACATTGGTATTCTGTATACATCGGCGAGACGCGACGTCTCCACGGGCAATATTCACTGAGGGGTGTATATTGAATATAAAATTCTACCATGTATGAGATAAGACCGTTGTTGGAATGGGGGTTCCAACAACGGTCTTTTCGATTATAATGTTCGTTTTGTGAAAATGTGTGAAATGCGCTGTTAAAAATACAAACGGACATATAAAAGCAATTTTAAAAAAGCACGTATTTACGGCATTTCTCGGGTTGTTTTGTACAAAAAGTTCACCGATTATTCATCGAGTATCCGCATAAAAACAATATATTTTATATAGAATGTCAATTAATCTTAAACAGGAAAAAACCGAAATATTTGTTGAATACGGGATTTACTGTTTATGGTGGATCATGTAGTCGTGTCAAACGTGCCTGAGGGATCAGTTCCCAGGTCAGAAAGGAAGATATGATAGTCAGAAACTTTGAAACAGCTTATGCAGCTATACTTTTTGCAAAGGCCGTTTCTCCGAAGAGAGCGTATCTCACTCGTCATGCCGGAGAACACGGCTGGACTCTTCGTTACTATTGCGCTGCTTGAACAGTGCATGGAATTTCTGCAACCATTCATATTTTGATAAACGATCAAGAATTCCGGGTCAGAAATGATCCGGATTTTTTTGCTCGTAATGACGATACGTTTCGTTGACCCTGTGTTTTTTTTGATTTATACTATTGTATGATTATTTATACAGGGATTTTATGATGTCAGGGTCAAAAGGTCAAAATCCGATTGTGCTTGCACAAAGAGGATTGAGACCTTGGGACCCACAAAACTTTTGACCCTTACATCATTATAATTGAGGAGAATGAAAAATGGGAGATATCAGACCGTTTTGCGCTGTGCGTCCGAGAGAGGATCTCGCACAGGATATCGCAGCTTTACCATATGATGTATATACGAGACAGGAGGCAGAAGCAGAGATAAAAAAATCGCCTCTGTCTTTTTTGCGTATTGACAGAGCAGAAACGAATTTTCCGCCAAGCGTAGATACTTATGATCCGCGTGTATATACAAAGGCAGGCGAGCTCTTGAACGAGATGATCTCAAACGGATCATTTGTGACAGATGATAAGCCTATGTATTACATCTATGAGCTTACGATGGACAAGAGAGTCCAGACAGGTATCGTTGCGTGCTCGTCTGTTGCAGATTATGAGACAGGCGTGATAAAGAAGCATGAAAATACCAGAGAGGATAAGGAAATCGACCGTATTCATCATGTTGATGCGTGTTCAGCGCAGACCGGTCCTATATTTCTGGGATACAGGTCAAATGATGTGATACGTGAGATCGTGCAGCAGATAAAGCAGCAGGCACCCGTGTATGATTTCAAGAGCCACGATGGCATTGGTCATAGAGTCTGGCTCATTGATCAGGATCGCAATATCCGTAGGATCCGTGAGGCTTTTCAGGGGATAGATGCGATCTACATCTGCGACGGACATCATCGCTGTGCGTCTGCCGTAAAGGTAGGGCAGATGCGCAGAGAGCAAAATCTGAACAATACCGGTGAGGAAGAATATAATTACTTCCTGTCAGTGCTTTTCCCTGAGGATGAGCTGAAGATCCTTGATTACAACAGAGTGGTAAGGGAGCTGAACGGACTTTCAGAGGATCGTTTCCTTGACCGTGTGAGAAAGAAGTTTGTGGTTGAAAAGGTTGGCCACGAAAAGTATCGTCCGCTTGAGAAGCATCATTTCGGTATGTATATGAGCGGCAGCTGGTACCATCTCACGGTACGTCCTGAGATCATAATGGATGATCCGGTAGAAGGACTGGATGTTTCCATTCTCCAAAATGAACTTCTTGCACCGATCCTTAATATCGAAGATCCGAGGACGGATTCGAGGATTGATTTTGTCGGTGGTATTCACGGGCTCGGCGCGCTTGAGAAAAAGGTAAATTCCAGACAGTATGCAGCTGCATTTGCGCTTTATCCGACTGATATCAGTGAGCTTTTCTCCGTTGCGGATGCAGGGAGACTGATGCCGCCGAAATCAACATGGTTTGAACCAAAACTTCGCAGTGGATTGTTCATACATCGGTTTTGAACAGGTGGAAGAGTAAAAATATAGTAATAAAAGTAATGAGGGACAGTTAAATGAGTATGAACAGTAAGTTATATGATCTGATGGATTGGGCTGAGATAGAGGCTATCACATATTCCGAGGAGAGCCATCCGAAAAAGCTCCTCGGAAGTCATCCGGAGGGAAATAATACGCTTATCGCCTGCTTTTTTCCGGGGGCTGACGGCGTATCGGTACGTGCTGACCGCGCAAGGAAAGATGTTCCTATGGAACTGGCAGATGAAGCAGGATACTTTGCGGTTTTATTAAAAAAGAAGTATCCGTTCCATTACATCTTTAAGGTACATTATCCTGATGGAAAAGAAAAAGTTGTAGAAGATCCGTACTCATTTCCGAGGATAATCACTGAGAGACAGGAAGTTCAATTTACCAGTGGTATAGCAGACAATCTCTGGGAGTTTATGGGTGCTCACAGAATGATGGTCGATGGTGTTGAAGGTATCCACTTTGCAGTATGGGCACCGAATGCTATGCGCGTAAGTGTTGTAGGTGACTTTAACGACTGGGACGGCAGAGTCCATGAAATGGAAAAACTTGATAAATCCGGTATTTATGAGCTCTTTATCCCTGGAGTTGAGGATGGAGATCTTTATAAATATGAGATAAAGGTGTTAAACGGTGAAGTTACACTTAAGGCCGATCCTATGGCGTTTGAGACAGAACTCAGACCTGATTCTGCGTCGGTGGTACGCAGTATCGGATGTTTTACCTGGAATGACGTGAGCTGGATCAAGGAGAGAGGCAAGCGGCAGAATGCCAATGCCCCTGTGGCTGTGTACGAAATGAATCTCGGTGCATTTCTGCCTAAGAAAGAGGATGGATCCTATCGCAATTGCCGTGATATCGCGGCTCCTCTTGCCAAGTATCTGCTTGATATGGGATACACCCATGTAGAGCTGATGCCAGTCATGGAGCATCCGTTTGACGGAACATTTGGATATCAGACTTTGGGATATTACGCTTTTACAAAGCGATTCGGTCTTCCGGAAGATTTTGCATGGTTTGTAAATTACATGCATGAAAAGAAGATCGGTGTCATTCTTGACTGGTGCCCTTCACATTTCCCTGAGGATGAGCACGGTCTGGCATCGTTTGACGGCACATGCCTTTACGAAAGTGAAGATCCGAACAGGAGCTTCCATCCTGAATGGGGAACCAGAACCTTTGACTTTACAAAGCCTGAGGTAAGGAGTTTCCTTATGTCCTCCGCTCTTTTCTGGGCTGAGGTTTATCACGTGGACGGTATCCGTGCAGACGGAATAGCTGCGGCGCTTTACCTTGATTACGGACGTGAGAACAGACCGTGGTCTCCGAATATTTATGGCGGAAAGGAATATCTGGAAGCTATCGATTTCTTCCGTGAGATGAATAAGTCGCTTCACAGACACTGCCCTGATGTCATCAGTGTGGCAGAGGATAATTCCGGCTGGCCGGGAGTTACAAATCCTGTGGAAGAGGAGGGCCTTGGATTTGATTATAAGTGGAATGAAGGATGGAGAGATTCATTCCTTGATTATATCCACTATGACCCGATAATCCGCACACATCACTATGGTCAGCTCTGCTTCTCCATGGTTTATGCTTATGCCGAGAAGTATATGCTGCCTATGACACATGATGTATTTACCAGAGGTCAGGGAACTTTCTTTGGAAGGCTGCCCGGCGCGTGGGATGACAGACTGTCTGCATTCAGAGCATCCATGGCATTTTTCTTTACCCATCCCGGAAAGAAGATCCTTTCACAGGGACTCGACATGGGTGATCAGGAAGAGTGGGACGAGAATAAGTCCATTAATTTTGACCTGGTAAAGAATACTGATAATCAGAGACTTCATAATGTCGTGAAGGATCTGATCCATCTGTACAAAGACAGACCGGCGCTTCATGAGCTTGCTCATGAGGAAAATGGCTTTGAGTGGATAAACTGTGTGTCTGCAAATGAGAATATCCTCGTATATCTTAGAAAGACTTCAAAGAAAGAGGATACTCTGATCGTACTTGTGAACTTTGAGAATATTCCGAGAAAGGAATATCGCATAGGTGTGCCTTTTGCAGGCAAGTATAAAGAGATTTTTAATTCTGATGCGGAGAAGTACGGTGGATTTGATTTCCGTAATCACCGTATCCTTAAGAGCGAAGAGCTGAAATGGGATGGCAGAGATAATTCCATCCGTGTGAAAGTTCCTCCGCTCGGAGTTTCGATTTTTGAGGTAGAAAGTTAAAATGATAAATAATGCACTGCTGACACTGACAGTTTCCGGAGCTGAGGAGCTTTCCGAGACGATCTCTCAGATCAGCGATCTTAATAACCTGCAGGAAAATCTTAAAAACCCGACTGTTTGGGAGACTTTCCTGTCAGGGCTTCCGACAAAGGCAATGAACCTTGGTTTCAGAGTGGTTCTTTGCATAGTTATCCTGTTCATTGGAACAAGAGTTGTAAATTTTGCTACGAAGATCCTTCGTAAATCGCTGTCAAAGGCATTTGATGACAAGGGTATCGTGAGTTTTATCACGACCTTTGTAAAAATGATACTGGACGTTATCGTGGTAATGATGGTTGCATCGACCTTTGGTATCGATGCGACGTCTATTGTAGCAGTACTTGGTTCTGCGGGTCTTACTATCGGTCTTGCGCTGCAGGGAAGCCTTTCAAACTTTGCGGGTGGACTGATCATCCTTTGGATGAAGCCATTTAAGATCGGCGATTACATCATAGAAGATGCGCATAAAAACGAAGGAACTGTAGCGGATATCCAGATTTTTTATACGGTTCTGAATACCATAGATAATAGGGCGATAATGATCCCCAATGGCTCACTTGCTAATACTTCACTTACAAATGTGACGAAGATGGCAAAACGTCAGCTGGATTTTTCTGTTGGTATCAGCTATGATTCAGATCTTTTGAAAGCAAAAGAGATTTTAAGAGCTGTATTTAAGGCAGAGGAAAATGTTGCGGAGAATGCAGAACCGCAGATTTTTGTACGTGAACTCGGAGACAGCGCTTCAGCATACGGTTCCACCAACGGCTGAGCGGTTCGCGGCACAGGCTGAGTACTACGGCATCGCCCACCTGCGAGGCCTGCATGCGGCGGCACAAGGTGCCCACGCCGGGCGCTACGGCCAGGCAACGCACACCCTTTTGCTGGCACAGGCCATAGAGCAATCGCGTCTCCTCGCCGCCCAGGAAACCCAGTATGAAATAGACATCGTCAACCTGGTTCCCGCCGTCAAGATAACTGCGCAGGTCGGCTGGCGAGCCCTTCAGCTCCATGCCCTCGGGCATCTGCCATGAGGCGGAGGCCGAGCACACGCCGTCGACCGCCACCCCCGA
>CAMVTN010000006.1 GCA_947170415.1 uncultured Lachnospiraceae bacterium
TGATAGTCGACTATGAAAGCGATTATGATGAGGAAAAGAAGTCTAAGTATTTGGGTTACATTGCAAGGCTTGCGAAGACTTTATATAATGAACTTAAGTATTACCCAAAACTCAGGGTATTGATCATCTATACAGCAGATGTAACGAGAAAACGGACAAAACCAGAACTTGACATGGGCGCCTTTAAGATGCATCTCGAGGAAGCATTTCTGTCAGAGATTGATGGAGATGAGATTTTCGAGAGAGTGAATGAAGAGTCTGATAAGAAAAGAAAGCTTGATGATCGGGAGTTGATGCAGCTCATAATTGTTCCTCTCACATACAAGAGGAAAGAGGATAAACAGAAGGCAATCGAAAGAGTAATCAATCTTCTAGACAATATCGACGATGAACGTCAAAGAGTTTTTGTATTAAAGGGGTTACTTGTTTTTTGTGATAAGGTGATATTAAAACCTTTTGCAAAAAAGATAAGGAGGATGCTTATGAAGACACAAGTAGAGCAGATAATAGAACAGGAAAAACTGGATGCAATAGCTGCTAAAGTTGCTGAGACAACAGCGACGGTCACCACAACAGTAACAAAGAGTGTATCAGAGAACATTGCAAGGAACTTCCTCAAATCCGGAAGTGCGCCGGAAGAGGTTGCAATAAATACTGGATTATCTCTCCAGGCTGTAATGGAACTTCAGAAGAATCTGTAAGCTGAATGCACGGTAAAGACAATAGAATAACTTGGGATGATCAACTCCTGGTGTAAGGTAGGAACTACTGCCTTATAGCGGGAGTTTTTTTAGAGAGAAGGTCAGACCTTATTGTATAAAAGAAGTTGTCGCATCTGCGGAGTTTACGACCAAGAAAGTTGAGTAGCCATTGGAATTTGCCCATTATCGCAGGCGATTTAATTGACAAAATCCGTTACGTGAGCGAGCTGAAAGCGAGTGAGCAGTAACCTAAGTTGCCGAAGCATTTGAGAATAGGCGGTTGAGCGCTGACGACGAGGCGATGTGTTCACGTGTATGATGTACCACTTCGGGCGGTCGTCACTTCTTGCAAAAAATCTTTATTATCTGCCGGTCATTTTATTTGAGCAAATAGTGCAATCGTGCTACAATAAAACGATTATGGATAATAAACAAATAGAAAAAACAAAATCGGGACCGAAAGTATCGGTCATTTCAATAATAGCAGATGTCGCACCTTTTTTGCCTAAGTGCATCGACAGCCTTTTAAGCCAGGACTGGAAAAATCTGGAAATCATACTCGTAGTAGGGGTTGAGAATCCGAAGCACCCGGAAGAAGACGAGTGTTATGAGATCGCCAGAGAAAAAACTGCGGGTGACGAGCGGGTCAATCTGGTTGTCATCAAGAAAAGCGGCGCAGGTGATGCGAGAAATCACGGTCTTAAGGCGGTTACAGGTCAGTATATCGCGTTTGTGGACGGTGATGACTGGGTTGAGCCTACATTTATTACGCATCAGATGAAGATGATGAGTGAGCATCTGGCAGATATCGCCGTGTGCGGCAAGTGGAGCGAATACCCGGACGGCTCGGTGAAAGACACCTATAAGCCTGTTCAGGAGCTGTATCCCGAGGCAGCATTTAGAATGATCCTTGAAGGAACAGGCTTCTTTTTCCACTGCTGGGACAAGCTTTTTAAGGCAGAATTGTTCAAAGATGTGACATTTCCGACAGACAGATATGTGGAAGACAGGTACATAATCGGCGGGATTGTTGCAAAGGCCAATAAGATCGTCTTTGACAGGACACCGCTGTATCACTTCCGCGTTCGTTCAGATTCTCTGTCACGCATAACAAAAATGTCAGAGATAAATACAGAAGCAGACATAGAGTTTTGTGATTATACAGAAAAGCATTTTCCTGCGTTAAAAGAGCAGTGCGAGGCATTTTTGCTGTATGATCACATAACTTGTATTCAGAATGCGCTTGTGAACGGAACATTTACGGAGGAAAGCGCGGCAGAGCATTTGGCCTATATCCGTGAGCACAGGAAGAATGCAAAAGAAAACAGCTATGTAAACAAAAATACCCGTATAAAGGCATTTCTCGCGGTCTATTTCAGACCGGGATTACGATATATAACAATGCGCGGAAAAAAACGCGCGGAGAAACAGCATGAAAAGTTCAGTATTTCATAATAAGAAAATATTATTTATTTGCCGTGAGACCTACTCAAAGCCGTTATGGTTTCTCGCGCGTGACCTCGCAAAGGACAATAAAGTCGGTGCATTTTATATAATGTCCAGTGAGAGCCGATTTGCAAAGTGTTATTACAATGAGCATACGATCTGGGAATTCAGAGAAAATCTTCCTGAATGTAAGCTCTATGATGTGAGTGATATCTGCGATAAGTTCGTGGAAGGCATGGAGAAATTCAGGCGAGAGGGCGGACTTGACGGTAAAGGTCACGGAAAGAGAAGCCGTATTCTTATCGACAGACCTGATGACCCAAAGACAAAGGGACCTGCGGATATTGAATTCCTGAAAATGATCGAGCGTGAGTATACTCATTTCAAGACTTTGGGTCTCCAGCTCATGAGCTCTCAGGAAAACACAAAACATTATCACTGGAGAGAGTACTGGTCAGTTACCAGTGATGAAGAAAATCAGTACTGGCTGGAGCTTAATTATAAAAAGATCTTTGAGGTACTGGATGATTTTCAGCCGGATGTGATACTTGATCTCGATAATGCTGAACTTCAGAGAACACTTCTCTGTGAGGTTGCATGGAAGAGAAAAATCCCGTATCTCACTATCGAATATGGTAAATACGGTTATTGGAAGTATCCGAGTTTCCAGAATTCTTTTGGTATCGATCCGTATTTTAGAAAAATATACGAAGATAAGCTAAAACTCTCTGATGAAGAGATGGCTGAGTCTATAAATTATATAAAGGATTTCCGTGAGAAATCAGACATTATGAATCCGGAGTTTGCAGGCTCTGTCACAACGCAGTACGAGAGAGACAGCTGGCTCTGGATACTTCGCGTGATGAGGGGCAAGTGGAATTACTTTATGGATCAGGACCGTAAAGGAAATAACAGGGCGATAAAGAAAAAGAGTAATATGCTCTATGCCCGTACATGGCCTTACATTAAGTATTACTGGAATGCCATGACGAGAAAGAGAAAATTCCTCGTTCCGAATGATCTGTTTGAAGTTCCGGTAGAAGGTGAAGACTATGTATATATGCCGCTTCACCTGATACCTGAGTCATCAGTTTTTGTAAAGGCGTCCTACTATGTGGATGAGTTGAATCTCATCGAGCAGATAAGTAAGTCCCTGCCGGTTGGCTGGAAGCTTTACGTAAAAGAGCATCAGGCAATGCTTGGTGAGCGTGATCCTGAGTTTTACAGAAAAGCCGGAGAGATCGCAAATGTCCGTGTAGTTCAGATAAATCATTATAAGGATCCGAAGCCGTGGATAGCAAAGGCAAAGGGTGTTGTGACCATTACAGGAACAGCAGCGTATGAGGCTGCTCTTCTTGGAAAGAGATCTATCGTATTTGGAGATGTTCCGTTCTCTATAATCGACGGTGTTACAAGGATCCGTTCGTATGAGGATCTTCCGGAAGCGATCCGTTCATTTGGAGCGATCGACAATATCCATTCGGCTGCAGCTTATCTGGAGGCAGTTAAGGAAGCCGGCGCGGAAGTAAAGATCTTTGAGCTGATGGACGGCGCAGAAGATATTTTTGCAGGTAAGACAAAAGAAACACCGGAGTTTGATGAAATGCTTCAGGAACTCCTTTATTTCTATGAAAAGGGATATCAGAGGTGGCTTAACGGAGAGATCCGTGATGACGTGCCGAAGGATGGAGGAAAAAATGAGTAAAAGTATCATTGTTGACCGTCTGAAAGAGGACAAGTTTACACTGATCGCTGAGATCGGAGTGAATTATTACGATATTGCGGCAGAGAAGGGAATTTCCAACATGGATGCGGCGAAGCTCATGATAAAAGAAGCTGCCGAAGCAGGAATCCATGCGGTAAAATTCCAGACCTATAAGGCAGGAACTCTCGCAGCAAAGGCTTCACCGGCATATTGGGACAGAACAGAGGAGCCGACAGGTTCACAGTACGAACTTTTCCAGAAATTCGATTCTTTTGGTGAAAAAGAGTACAGAGAACTTAAAGAGTATTCAGACTCGATCGGCATAGAGTTTTTATCAACAGCTTTTGACTTTGAATCAGCAGATTATCTTGAGCCATTGATGGAAGTTTACAAGATTTCATCTTCAGATCTTTCCAACCTGCCGTTCATCGAGTATCAGGCACGTAAAAATAAGCCGATCCTTCTGTCTGTAGGTGCATCAAACCTCGATGAGATCCATCGTGCAGTAGACCTGATCCATAGCGTTAATGATAAGAAAGTCACACTGCTTCACTGTGTTCTTGAGTATCCGACACCGCTTAAAGACGCAAACCTCTTAAAGATCGAGGCTCTTAAAAAGGAGTTTCCGGATTGCTACATTGGTTATTCCGACCATACAAAGCCACAGCCCGGGTTTGATGTGCTGAAAACAGCATATAATCTCGGTGCTGTAGTGATCGAGAAGCATTTTACGCTGAATAAATCACTTGTGGGAAATGATCATTATCATGCTATGGATCCCGAAGATGCAAGAGATATCCTTGATGGTATCAAGCTTCTCGACATGATCCGAGGAAATGGTGAGATAAAGGCTCTGGAAACAGAAAGCGCTGCAAGAGCAAATGCCAGAAGATCAATCGTAACAAACTGTGACATCAAGGCGGGTACAGTCATCACGAAAGAAATGCTTACATTTAAGCGTCCCGGCACAGGTATCTCTCCGTCTGACATCGATAAGGTTGTAGGCAGGAAGGCAGCGGCAGATATCAGCGAAGATACTATTCTTACACAGGATATGTTAGGTTGATCTGTGAAAAATAAATTTGAAGTACAGTTGTAAATATTCAATATTTACAACGTCACTTTACGAAAGATTATTTTATGGAAAATAACAGTACCAAGGCTGTAAAGTCCGGTTTCTGGTATGTACTGAGTAACGTGCTTATCCGCGCGGTGGGAATCATAACCGCGCCGATATACACGCGGCTCCTGACACCTGCAGAAACCGGCTACGCCAATAGTTTTAATAGTTACGTGTCCATTATAACTGTGGTCACGTGTTTATGCCTGATATACAGCGTAGGTCGGGCAAAATTAGATTTTAAGGACGAATTTGACGAATACATGTCATCTATCCAGACGCTTTCAAGCGGATTTGGTCTGATCGTCATGATACTCGTCATGTTTTTTTGTCCGGCAGATGGATTTCTGAAATTCCCCAGATTGGTGATATTTATAATGTTTGCATATCTGGCGGTCTATCCATCAATAGACTATATGCAGTACAGATATCGCTTTGAATACAAATATAAAGAAAATATAGCGATATCAATAATAATCACTGTTGCGACACTGGGACTTACGCTTGCACTTCTTTTTATAAATCCCGCAGACCGTGGATTTATGAAGATCCTCGGAACTGTTATCCCCAGTGCAGCGGTAGCGCTTTGGTGTTATATAAATCTTCTGCGGCGAGGAAAGACACTTTATAAAAAAGAGTACTGGATATATGCTCTTAAGATCGGTATTCCGATGATACCTCATGGTCTTGCTCTTATTTTGTTATCACGAATAGATGTAACCATGATACAGAATATTTGTGGTGATTCGGATACAGGTCTTTATACCTCGGGTTATACCATAGGAACACTGCTGATGTTTATAACTAATGCTGTTTCGCAGGCTTGGCTTCCATGGTTCAATGAGCAGATGTATGAGGAAAACAGAGAAGCGATACGCGAGAAGAATAAATTGCTCATGTTTTACGGCTGTGTAATGACACTTTTCTTTGTCGCAGCGGCACCGGAAGCGGTAAAAATCCTCTTTCACAGAAATTATTGGGATTCCATGTGGGTCGTTCCGCCGGTGGCACTTGGAACGCTGTGTCAGTACTTTTATACAAACTATGTAAATCTTGAGCTTTATACTAAAAAGACAGCATTGATCGCCGGAAACTCTGTGATCGCTGCGATCATAAATATAGGTCTGAATGCATACTACATACCGAGATACGGATATATAGCAGCTGCATATACAACTCTTGCAGGATATTTTGCTCTGATGATACTGCATTATATCTGCACGAGATTCATGCTTAGAGAAAAGGTTTATGCAGACGGTCTTTATTTTGTGATGGTGATCCTTACGAGCGCAGCAGGAATCGCATTGTCGGTTCTGTATCCGAACTGGATCCTTAGATATGCGTTGCTTGCGGTAGTCGCAGCTATTTTGGCAATTATAAAAAAGAATGATATAATCATGGCGATTTGTTTCGTTCGGAGGAAATTTTTTAAATCATGAAGATTTTAGTGTGTATCCCTGCGCGTGGAGGCTCAAAACGTATCCCGCGAAAAAATGTAAGACTTATGGATGGCAGACCGCTGATACTTTATTCAGTTGATAATGCCTGTACTCTTGCAGAAAAATATGACGTGGACGTGGTAGTATCAACAGACGACGAGGAGCTCTCAAGCATAGTAGAGAGCACCGGAGTCGATGTGGTGATGCGAGATCCTTCTCTTGCGACAGATGGAGTCACACTTGATCCTGTGATCCATGACGCTGTGTGCAAAATGGAAGAGAGAAAGGGCGTGCATTATGACACGGTCATTACTATGCAGGCAACTTCTCCGACCCTTAAGGCAAAGACCGTTTTGGCGGCTATTGACTATTTCGAAAAAAATAACTTTGACACAGTGATAAGTGTTGTTAATAAGCCGCATTTATCATGGACGGAGAAAGACGGACAGATAGTAAAGAATTATGAGAAGAGACTTAATTCCCAGTTCCTTCCAAAAAACTATCTGGAGACAGGCGGATTCCTCATTACAAAACGTGAGTGTGTGTCAAAGAATAATCGCATAGGAGAAAATGTATCTGTTTTTGAGACTAGTCCGGAAGAAGCTGTTGATATTGATACATACGAGGATTGGATCACGGCGGAGGCTATTCTTGGCAGAAAAAAGATCCTTTTCAGAACGGTAGGAAAGAGAAAGCTCGGAATGGGACACATTTATAGATGTTTGTCCCTTGCATATAAGCTTATCGGGCATGAGCTTTTGTTTGTTACCGACGCTGAAAGTGAAATGGGAATTGAAAGACTTAAGAGTTCTTTCTTCCCGTTTGAGGTTATTTCAAACAAGATAGAATATGAGCAGGTGCTTGCCACATATAAGCCGGATATCGTTATAAATGACATTTTGGATACGGAAGAGGATCTTATCCGATTAGAGAGAAAGTACACTGACAGGATCGTGAATTTTGAAGATACGGGAAGCGGCGCGCGTCTTGCGGATGCGGTTATAAATGCTCTTTATGAGAATCATACCGATCGTCCCGGAAATGTGTACGAAGGCTCTGATTATTATTTTATCCGTGATGAGTTTCTTGAGGAGAAGCCAAAGAAGTTTTCTGAAGAGTGTAAAAATATAATGATCATCTTCGGAGGTTCTGATCCTGCGGATCTTACAGGTCGTCTATACAGTATTGCAGAGAAACTTCATGATGAAATGCCGGAGACAGCATTCCACTTCATCACAGGTTTTGGCTATGCACATAAAGATCAGGTGGTGGATATACCGGAGAAAAAAATCTTCGTTCATAATGATGTGAAGCGTGTTTCAGCGTATATGAAAAATGCGGATCTCGCCATTACCAGTCAGGGACGTACCATCTATGAGCTTGCAAGTATGGGTGTTCCGGCTATCGTTCTGGCACAGAATGAGCGAGAAGCACAGCATGTATTTGCCGGTATCCAGAATGGATTTATTAATCTCGGTCTAGGAAGCAGAACAGATGATACCACAGTGATACAGACTATACGTTGGCTTGTAAATACACCGAATGTCCGTCGTGAGATGCGTTCTGCAGAGCTTACAAAGAAATTTGAAAACGGACAGAAGCGAGTAATAGATCTGATACTTGAAGATCCTGAAGAGGCAATGGGTGTGAGGAAGTGAATAAAGTCCTTTTTATAAATTCCATAGTGGGAAACGGAAGTACGGGACGTATCATCACAGGACTTATGGATGCCCTTGCAGCCAAAGGGATAGAGAGTGTTTGCGCATACGGCAGAAACAGTGCACCGGAAGGGTATCGTACATATCGCATAGGTTCTGATATGGATGTAAATATGCACGGTGTGCTTAGCCGTATCACGGACAGGCATGGAATGTATTCCGCGGGAGTCACGAAGAAACTCATTGAATTTATACGGAGTGAAGATCCTGACCTTATCCATATTCACAATGTTCACGGGTACTATGTGAATGTCAGCATGCTTTTTAAGTATCTGAAAGACGAATATATGAAAAAAGCAGGACACAGGATAGTCTGGACACTTCATGACTGCTGGACATTTACAGGTCACTGCACTCATTTTGCATATATCGGCTGCGACAGATGGAAAGAGGAAGGATGCCATGACTGTCCGCAGAAAAGACAGTATCCGGCATCCTTTTTGATGGATGCGTCTAAAAGAAATTACATCGATAAAAAGGCACTTTTTACAGGTATTCCTGAAACGGAGCTTGTAACCCCGTCCCGTTGGCTTAAGGATGAGGTTCAGAAGTCGTACTTAAAGGATTATCCGGTCCACGTTGTACCGACAGGGATCGATCTGAAAAGGTTTAGACCACTTAAGTCTGATCTACGGGGAAAATATAGTATCGGAGACGGACTTCTTTTACTTGGTGTAGCAAATCCCTGGAGGGAACGAAAAGGTATCGATGACTTCATGGATATGGCAAAGCGCCTGAAAGATAAAGCTGAGATAGTCATGATAGGACTGAAACCGGCACAGATGAAAAATCTGCCGGAGAATGTCATAGGTATCGGTCACACTGACAGTATAGAAGAGATGGTGCAGTGGTACAGTACTGCTGACATATACGTTAATCTCACTCTTGAAGATACATTTCCGACTACCAATCTCGAGTCTATGGCATGCGGTACACCGGTGATAACCTATGAGACAGGCGGAAGCCCTGAGTCACTTACAGAAGACACGGGGATCGTCGTGCCGGTAAGAGACATGGATGGTGTACTTCGCGCTATAGAGGATATTTCATCACGAGACGCTGACAAAACAGCTCTTGCCTGCAGGACACAGGCAGAACAGTACAGCCCGGAAATAAGGTTTGAAGAATATCTAAGAACGGTCTACAGAGTATGAAAAAATTTTTGACACGTTTTCAGAACAGCATACAGACACTTATAAAATTTCTGCTCTATGGCGGTTCCATGGTGCTTTTCTTTTTTATGCTCGGAATTGAGAACCGGCAGGTCAGAGTATTATCGAGAACAAGCGTCATCATGGGAGTTATGTATGTCATAATGGCATTTGCATTGACTCGTATATACGGAAGCTTTGATGTGGGACGGAGAAAAAACAGGACGATAGTTCTGGCAATGGAACTGACCCTGTTCTTTACGTCAGTCGGGACTTATCTGGTATTCCTCATAATGAATGTCAATGACGCAAATGGAAGAGTATTCAGACTTACTTCGTTTGGATTTTTCATTTTGTCGCTTGTTTTGCAAGCGATACTTGTCATTTTGCTTGTTTATATTGGTAGTAAGTTTTATCTGTATGTGACACCGGAAGAGCATACGACAGTCATAATAGCGAATGTGGCAGAAAAGGCGAATATTGAGCGTGTCATAGGCTCATTCAAGCAGCGATATGTTATAGAAAATATCGTGCGCTATGATGATCCTGATATCAAAAAGCTTATAAAAGAGTCAGATGCCGTATTTTTCTATGATGTCCCGGCAGGAGAGAGAACAGAGCTTGTAAATTACTGCTATAAGCATCAGATAAATATATATCTTAATCCGGATATTTCGGACATTGTGGAAATGACTAGCCGCGAGATGATGTTCGGAGATGTGCCGTTTCTTGCACATGAAGCACGGAAGATGACTTTTGAGCAGCGTATAGTAAAACGTCTGGCAGATATCGGGATCTCTGCATTTTTTCTGATCTTACTGAGCCCGTTGTTTTTGATCTCCGCGGCTCTTATCCATGCGGAAGACAAGGGAAGTGTTTTCTTCCGGCAAAAGAGAGCGACTATTCACGGAAGAGTTTTTGAGATATATAAGTTCCGTACCATGAAAGAAAATGTGGAGAACTTCTCTGCGACATCAGGTGATGACCGCATAACAAAGATCGGTCATTTCTTAAGAAAATACAGGATAGATGAGCTTCCGCAGCTATTGAATATCATTCGCGGTGACATGTCTCTCGTAGGTCCCAGACCTGAGATGCTGGAAAATGTCAGTGAATACGAGAGAGAAATGCCGGAGTTTCGTTACAGGCTCCGTATGAAAGCAGGTCTCACAGGGTTTGCCCAGATCGTCGGCAGATACAATACTTCCTCTAGAGATAAGCTCATACTCGACCTCATGTATATCGAGAATTTCAGCCTGTTGCTTGATGTCCGGCTGTTATTCCAGACGGTGCTCGTACTCTTTAACGCTGATGACTCCACAGAAGGGTTCAGTCAGGACGGTGATAAGGAGAATTAATGTTAGTTTCAATAATAACTGTGTGTTTTAATTCTGAAAAAACGGTGGCTCGTACTGTAGAATCGGTACTTGCGCAGACTGCCGGGAAAATAGAGTATCTGATCGTAGATGGCGGCAGTACTGACAGGACACTGGAGATCATAGAGAGCTATCGCCCGCGATTTGAAGAAAAGGGATATATCCTTGATATAAAGAGTGAACCCGATAAGGGTATCTATGATGCCATGAATAAGGGCATAGACCGTGCTCACGGTGACATCATCGGTATCATAAACAGTGATGATTGGTACGAACCGGAAGCAGTCAGCACAATGATCACGACTTTTACAAAAACAGGATGTGATCTGGCATTTGCAGATATCAGGATGCATATGAGGGACGGAAAGACCTTCATCAAACATGCAAAGGTGCGTAAATACACCACCAGCCGTGACTGGAATCATCCTACGCAGTTTGTGAGCAAAAAAGTGTACGAGAAATTCCGTTATCGCTGCCGTGACATAAGTGATGATATGGATCTTTACTTCAAAGTAAAGAGAGCCGGATACAAAATAGTCGCAGTACCTGAAGTTCTCGCTGACTTCCAGATGGGAGGCGTCAGCAGTCGTATTCCCGCAAAGGAGATAATCCCACGCATCAAGCGTCGATTCAGGATATACAGGGAAAATGATTACAGTTTTTTGTACATATTTGAGTGTGTAGCATTTGAGCTTATAAAATATGTACTGGCGTGAGCATATGTCCCTTGTTGAAATTTTCGACGTTACAAGAATATAGAATTGGAAAAACCATGAAAACACTAACTTTTTTCTCAAACTATTTCAATCACCATCAGGAAGCTCTTTGCAATGCTTTTTACAGCATACTTGGAGATGGCTTTACTTTCGTAGAAACCGAACCTATGGAGCAGTTTCGTTCCGATATGGGCTGGGGCAGAAAGGCTCCGTCATATGTGTTAAAGTCCTATGAATCCGATGAAAATCTGAAAAAAGCATATGAACTCGGGGAAAAAAGTGATGTGGTTATCATGGGAACAGCTCCGGAAGATATGATAGAAAAGCGTCTGGAGCTTGATAAACTTACATTCCGCTATTCGGAAAGACCGCTTAAAGAGGGCAGGATAAAGGTACTTATCCCCAGGCTTGCAAAGAAATTCGTACATAACCATTACAGAAACAGGGACAAAAAACTGTACCTTCTTGCAGCGAGCGCATATTGTGCATCAGATTATAAATTTATGCACTCATATATAGGAAAGTGCTATAAATTCGGATATTTTCCAACAGGAGAGAAGAAGTCATTTGCGGAGCTTTCAGAACTGAAAGACCGGAATAAGCCTGTAAAAGTACTGTGGGCAGGACGATTCCTTAAACTTAAGAGAGCAGATCTTCTGATACGTGCAGCGAAAAGATGCAGAGATGCAGGCTATGATTTCCGGCTGGAATTTGTCGGAGACGGTGTAGAAGAAAAGCATTTAATGAAGCTTGTGCATGACCTGAAACTCGATGATATCACAGAGTTTAAGGGATTTTTGAGCCCTGAAGAAACCAGGGCAGAGATGGAAAAGGCAAATATCTTTGTAATGACCAGTAATTTCTTAGAAGGCTGGGGATCTGTGATCTACGAGGGACTGTCAGCAGGATGTGCGGTGATCGCAAGCCATGCGGCCGGTGCTACACCTTTTCTGGTATCACAGGGAAGAACAGGGTTTGTATTTAAGAGCGGAGATGAGGACAGCCTCACGGATAAGCTTGAAACACTTCTTAAGAGCCCGGACACAGCTCGTGAACTTGGCCGTGCAGCGCACCAGAATATGCAGAAATACTGGAATCCGGAAGTCGCAGCATCGAGGATAGTTGAGATGTCTGATGCAATGCTATCAGGGTCAATGAAGCATTATAACGAGGGTCCCCTTTCGCCTTGTGAATATCTGTACAATAACTGGTACCGGGAATAAATCAATAGTGACAATAGAGGAGTCTATATTTGAAAAAAGTTGTTTATTTAATGGAGTATCCGATCGATCTGCCGGGAGGCGCACAGCTCTCTACGATCAGCATATGCAATGCTCTGGTAAATAATCCTGATTGCGGTTATGAGCCTGTTGTGATCTGTCCGGAACTCCTTGATAAAAACTCAAAATACGATTTCAAAGTCAGAACCTATCCAATGGGTGAGAGTCGTGTAAAAAATCTTTTTATACGTATCAGAGCATTTCTAAGGATAATTAGAGAGGAACAGCCGGATCTCATTCATATCGAAATGTCAGAATCGCTCATAACCTATGGATTTATCAGGCATTTCTTTCCAAGGATCCCATATCTCTACACAGACAGAGGAATGTACTTTGGCTACAGGACACGGTCAAAGCTCTTTATGATGCCTGTACTTAAGGGTGCCTCGATGATGGTCACCACAACTGAGAAAAACCGCAGATTATGGGAAGATAATTCGTCGATCCGTCCGTTGAGCGTAATATATAACACCATAAGCCCGGTATTCAGTGAGTATGACGAAAGTAGAAAAAAACGTGATGGCTTATTTACGATCGGATTTGCAGGGCGTATCTGCATAGAAAAAGACTGGCCTTTTGTGCCGGTACTCGTTAAGGCTCTTCATGACGCAGGATTAAGATTTCGGGTACATCTGGTGCTTTCTCTTTTTGAAAAGGGAGATGACGTTCAGGCAGCGGAACTTAGGAGAAAGATAGCTGACATCATCGGAGATGAAAATCTTGTTTATGAAGAAGATCTCTCGCAGGAGGAAATGAGCCGTTATTATTACGGACTTGATCTTTTCCTCATGACATCACAGTTTGAATCCTTTGGAAAAGCTGCAGTGGAAGCCATGAGCCGTAAATGCGCGGTACTTTCTACTGCTGTTGGAGGACTTCCGGAAGTAATCGGTGATCCGGCCTGCCTATATACAAAGGAACATCCGGAAGTTGCCGTAGCGGCTGTAAAGCGTTTAATGGATGATACGGGAGAACTTAAGAAATCTCAGGAATATTTCTACAGGCGCTATCGTGATAACTTTACGGAAGAAGCCTACCTGGATAAACATCTCCGGGTATACCGCGAGATCCTCGGAGAATAAACATAACTATGAGTAATAAAAAATCAGCTTTTGGAAGTTTTTTAAGCTTTTTTTACGGGAATTTTATTGTACTGCTGCTTGGATTTGTACAGACACCGATAGTCACAAGGCTTATGTCCACGGACGAATACGGCAGAGCAGGAATGTTTGAGGCTGCGGTTTCGTGCATTTATATCTTTGCCATACTCGGACTCGATCAGTCTTTTATCCGTTATTATTATAAAAAGAATATTGATCGCGATTATCTCATGAGAAGCTGCTTAAAAACGACTCTCATGATAGTTGCGGGTCTCATCGTTATTTATCTGTTTACTGCGGATTATGTTAATTACTGGCTGTTTAAGAGAAATACAAGCCCGGATGTCACTATCCTTGTGATAGGATATACAATTATTTCAGTGTTTGAGCGCTTTCTCTTTCTTGATGTCAGAATGCAGCAGAACGGAAAACTTTACTCAAATATCAATATTTCACAAAAAGTATTAAATATCCTGTTAATATTTGGTACAGCGTGGTTTTTAGGAAATGATTTTAGAGTAGCGCTTTATGCCATGACTGTTTCATGGGGAATTACGACTCTGTTTCTGGGGATCAGATATTTCCTTATAAGGACAGGAAAGATAAAGCCGGTTGTAAATGGTGAGGCACTTACGAACGGGACAGAAAAAGTATCCATAATAGAGCTTATTAAATATGGATACCCGTTCATAATGGTCCTCTTAATGGAGTGGTTATTATCGAGCTGTGACAGCATAGCGCTTAAAACCTGGTCGGATTACAATGAACTTGGCATTTATCGTGCTGCTGTGAAGATAATAGTTCTTCTCGTGACCTTCAAAAATACGTTTTTGGCATACTGGTCTCCGGTAGCAATGGAACGATACGAAACCGGAAAAGAAGAGGAAACGAAGGCTTTTTTCAGACAGGCATTTCGTATCGTTCGTTTTTTCTGTGTGCTGGCAGCTATCGGACTCATCATGTTCCGGCAGGTGATCGTGCTGCTCCTCGGAGCGAAGTACAGAGGTGCAGATAAGATAATTCCGTTCCTGACACTTATGCCTATCTTTGCAATGATGTTTGAGATCACTGTGCAGGGCATTAAGTTTCAAAAGAAAAATATGTATCTGAATATCGCGAGTGCCGTGACGATCGTATTCAATATCTGCGGAAACGCGATCCTTGTACCGCGTCTTGCGGGAGTCGGAGCTGCTATCACGACGGGACTGTCCTATATCATCTATTTTGCGATCGGTTCTTTCTTTTCAGAGAGAGTTTACCGCGTTAGATATGACTTTATCCGTACTGTGGTTGACGGCATTCTTTTGGTCATATTGGCATTTGCGGCATCGTTTATCGACAGCATCGTGATAACGACGGTTATGGCGATAGGATTCATACTCGCAGTCTGCATAATAGAAAGAGACAGCTTGATTTTGTCATTTAATTATGGGCTGTCAATACTTCAGAAGTTTATAAGAAAGAAGTAAAATGTCATTTTTTAGATGAGGTAAAAATTGAGACAGGACAAGAAAAAGAGAAATAGAATAGCGATCGTGGGAGGAGCAGCTATAGTGCTGATCCTCCTAAATCTTTTCATGGTTCCGGATCATCTAATGAGCGAACTTGAGATATATAATCACAAAACTCAGACAATGTATGATCCGGCGTTTTTGGTTAACGGTCAGTATCCGGATATGTTTTTGCGTGTATATCTAAAAGACCGCACGGTTCGTGTTTCACAGGAAGTAAAGACCTACGATATGTATGGGACTTACGGTAAAGACGATATGGATGGAAATCCTTTTGACCGGAATTACCTCATTGAGAATGATTATACACTCTGGTTTCGGCAATTTGCAGGAAGCGTAGAGGTTGATAATGACATTGTGAGCGGTAATGCGGTGTCTGAGAACTTTGTGCCGGTTCAGGATGATTTTATCCATCTTGGTCAGGCAAATGACATGCTGCGGTATGCTTTTCCCTTAAATAAAGAGCATGTGCAGCAGGCGACGGCTTTCTGGTACTCATGGTATTATCATGCATTTGCGGAGAAGAGGGAGAAAGAAAGAGGTCAGGACCTGTTTCCGGATGTCTATGTTAATCTTGCGGATGATGATAGAGAGAAAAAGCTCGTAGCCGTATGGGGACCGGATCAGGATCTGTATCTCATGGGTGAAGATTACTACGAAAGTGTTATTGCAGATACCGGAAAGGAGGATGCCGAATGAATGAGGTTATAGATGTTTTACAGCAAGGCTCTGGTGCGGCATTCAGAAATCAGGTACTTGTAATAATCGGAGTATACATTATTGGTTTTCTTCTGATCCATCTGCTTAGAGACGGCATAAATGACAGATGGGAAGCGCTGCTTGCCTATCCCGTAGGACTTGCATTTTATGCACTTTCAGGATATACGCTTTTACTTATCGGCGTAGAGTTTTGCGTACGAAATGTTGTTTTGCTTATAGCACTTGTACTCCTGGTTATCCTTTTGATAAAGAGAAAGCGCGGTATAAAGATCGAAGCATTTGACCTCAAGTCGCTTTGGGCATCATGCTTTGCAGTGGTTATCCTTGCAATGGTATTTGCATCAGGCGATTTTCCGGTAGCTGTTTCAAATGATTCGGTTTACTATTATTCGACCTATCCGTCAATCCTTACGTCTGAGGGATTTTATGTTTCGTCACTTGATTCTTTTTTAAGTAACGTAGGACAAACAACAGCGATCGTAAATTGTCTGCCGTTTCTTTTTGGATTTGATGAGACCTTTGGCATACAGTGGGTTCTGAATGTATTTTTCCTGCTGATATTTTTGGAAGCATGCAGAGAAACTGCGGTAAGAATAGGCGTGAAGCCGAAGTATGCAAAGATTGCAGCTGGAATAGCAGTTCTTGTGCTCGCTACATCCGAGCCGTTTCTCGGAACTGCTGTGTGGGTATTGTCCAATGCTTACTTTATGGAATACTTCTTCTTAGCCTTTTATCTGGCTGTAAAGATGGCAGGGGATGGGGATTCGGCAGATTATCTTGTGGTACAGGCGTTGCTTATCGGAATGATATCCATGCTCCGTATGGAGGGTGGGGTAATAGTGACGATCATGACTGTCCTGATATCGGTTTATCCTGCATCAAAGAAAAAGCTCCTTTTAGTCTATTGTCTGCCGCTGTTTCTCACCGTTGCGGGCTATTATATGATGTTCTTTGGTCGTATGGGGATCGATCCGCTTTACAGCTTCCTTGACTGGAAAAAAGCGGCGATGATGATAGCCATGGTCATTGCACTGGTCGTATATATAGTGCTGATACGCCCGTTTATTCCGGAAAAATATATACCAACATTGCTTTTGGGTGTTTTGCTTTTAGGAAATGCCGGAATCTGCGTTATAAGCAGAGAGCGCTATCTTACCGATATCAAAGCGTTTATATTAAATGTCCGTCAGGGAAATGGATGGGGAATCTTTGGAGTAGTTATAGGTGTACTGTTTATCCTGATCGCAGCGGATTTTGTGAGAAATAAAGGGAAGCTTAGCTGTATATCGGCAGTTGTGCCGGTAGTGATGCTTTCTGTGATCGCCGTATGCTGGGCGAGAGGAGGAGTGCTCGCAGTCAGAATGAGTGACTCCGGAAACCGCGTAATGATGCAGATCGCTCCTCTCGTTATTTTTGCACTTTATACGTATGCGATCAAGTTTTGCATGAAAACGGATAATTAGATCCATCCGCCGTCAAGTCCGATGATCTGCCCTGTAAGGTAGTCATTGGCGTTTGAAAGGGTCAGTACGAGCTCCGCAACATCGTGTGGTGTTCCCATGCGGCATGCGGGGATCTCATCGATCAGCGCATTTCGCTCGTCTTCCGTAAAGCACTTATTCATGTCGGTATCAATGACGCCGCAGGCAATGGCATTTACCTGGATATTGCTTGGCGCGAGTTCCTTTGCAAGAGCACGTGTCAGCGCATTTACACCGCCTTTTGATGCAGAATAAGCGACTTCTGTGGAAGCGCCGACATTTCCCCAGGCGGAGGAAATATTGATGATCTTTCCGGAATGAGCCTGAACCATCTTAGGAATAGCGTTTTTGCAGGTATTATATACGCTCGACAGGTTTGTCTGTATGACAGTATTCCATTCATCGGGAGTCATATCCTGCAGGAGCCCGATCCATGAGATACCGGCGTTATTAACGACCGCATCGACGGCTGGCATTTCATCTATTACGCTTTTTACAAAGTCGAAATTGCCGATATCGCCTGCAAAATGGTGTCCCGGCAGATCGTCAAGTGCATGGACATCTTTATGGCATATAAGCCAGAGTGATACGTTTTCACCGTATTCTTCAGTGAAACGCTCCGCAACAGCGCGGCCTATCCCACGGGATGCGCCGGTTATCAGGACGTGTAGGTGCTTTTCAGTATTGTTTGGGTTGTTTTTTGTATTGTTAGTATTCATCATGGTATGATTATAACGCATTTGATAGGGGACGTGCAGGTTGAGTGACGCAAGAGCTATCGTAGGCGATGCTCTTACAGATACTTCTTGCAGCAATCAGCCGGCAGCACTTAGCGAACACGTTGTCCGAATAGGAAATTTATGCGAACTGTTTGAGGAGCAAAGCGACGAGTTTCGCAGAAATTTCCGTGTGTATGAGGACAGCGCGTGAGGTTAGTGCAGTCCGAGCGCGGAAAGAAGTATCTGTAAGAACAGCGCCGTAATGAAAGTCTTGAATATATTACATAAAGATTGGAATAAAGAACATGAAGAATCAGATAAAAATGAAAAAAGTCCTGCTGAGCATAGCTCCGGCTATGCTCACATTTGCGATATTCATGGCTGTATTGCTGGCAAAGGGAATATTTCCTTTTGGGGATGGCAGGATAGACTATTACGACATGGGGCAGACAAATGCTCCGTTGTATTATCATATCTGGGACGTACTTCATGGAAAAAGTGCTCTTTTCTATAGCTGGTATATAAATGAGGGACAGAATCTATCCATGGGAAGTGCGATCCAGTGGAACATTTCTCCGTTTAATCTGTTCTTCTTATTCATTCCAAGAAATATGGTGATGAGGAGCCTGTCTGTATTTATGGGACTTCACCTGTTTGGAATGGCACTTGCGATGTACGTTTTTTTGACAGCGGTAAAAAAGGAAGCACCGTATCATGTCAGATTTATTGCATCAGTAGCGTACGGTCTTTGTGGCTATACACTGACACATTACACTATCCCGACATACCTCGACACATCAGTATTTCTACCGATACTCGCACTCAGTGTCTGGTATCTGTTAAAAGACGGCAAGGCTTATTTCTACACATTGATGCTGGGATTTACTACAGCACTGAGTTACTACCTGGGATTTATGCATCTCATATATATCCTGATATTTTCCGGAGTATGGATGTTTATCATGCTGCACGGAAAGGAAAATGCAGAGATACGCAGAGACAGGATATGGAAGATCGCTGCAGGAACAGTTGGTGGTCTGGCGCTTTCAGCAGTGATGCTGATACCGGCTGTATTGCAGATGACCATGTCGTCCAGATTTAACTCTAATCTGAGCGGTGGACCGATAGATACCATTGTATCGATCCTGAATTCTATCGGTGCAGATGAGTATTACGTTAAATGGTGGCAGATATATGGGCTGGAATGTGCTCTGGCGGTGATCATTTTCGGAGCCATTCATTTCAGAAAAGATATAAAGCGGACGTTAACGGTACTTTTAATGGTGTTTATTCCGTGTGCTCTGATCCCGTTTGAGTCCATTAATATACTTTGGCATTTCGGAACCTACTATCATTATCCGGTACGATGCGCATATTTGATCCCTTTTGCTATTCTTACAGGGGCAGTTTACTTTGCAGGTGAATTTTATTCCGAAAAAAATGAATCCGCACAGATAAATAAATATATTTTACCGCTTATTCTTTCAGTAACGGCATCTGCTGGTTTTGTATTTGCAGTGCTGACATACTATTTCAAGCATGATGTCTGGACAGTACAGGAATTATGCAGAGCCTGGGTGTTTATTGCGATAGCACTTTTTGTGCTGTTTTTTGTATGTGTAGTAATTAAATTCGGAAATATAAAGGCACTAAATAAGGCTTTTTTTAGAAATACAGCATGCTGCCTCATGATACTTATGCCGTTGGCAGAACTTATCATCGGAGCGTCGATCGGTTATGGCGGAAATCCACATTTTACCGATACCTTTTTTGCTGATCCAGAGCAGTCAGGTGAGTATGTGATGACAGCAATGGAGCTTTCGGAGGCATTACCGCTTACAACCAATATTGAAACGGATAGAATAAGGCGGCTCAAAAATCCTGATACAGACTTAAATACAAACTATGGAATGGTGATGGGACGCGCAACTGTGACCGGCTGGGCAAATACTGTTACCGGCACACAGCAGAAGAGTGCTGAAAAATTGGGCTACAGTACGCATTTCATGAGAATTCTGGATGCAGGCGGAACACTTTTTACGGATTCACTTTTTGGAGTAACGGAGATGATCACGAGAGTTCCGTTTGAGGGAATGTCAGCAGTAACCGAGAAAACCGGAGAAGCAGTGACTTCAAACGGAAAGTATGAATTATATAAAAATAATGCCGTTCTTCCTTCTGCAATTGCTGTAAGATCGAGCAGCATAGAGGACTTCAATCCTGCGGAAATGCATCTTGCAGATGTGAATAATGAGCTTTTCCATGCTGTGAGCGGTACAAACGATGATATCATGGTCCGCTTTGATGATGGATACGGAATTTCAGAGAGAGATGTTCCGATTACAGGAAACAAGGCGCTATACATGAAAGGCGGTCAGACGGACGAGATACGTGTAAACGGTCAGGTGATTCCGGTTCCTTCTATCGGAGACGTTGATAATACTGCCTATCCATCATGGTTTAATACGAGCCTTGTGTATCTCGGATCTTATAAAGATGAAACTGTAACCGTTGATTGTACAGAGAAATCATATCTTTACATTCTTGATCTGGATAAGCTGCAAAACCTTAGCGATACGCTGGAGGCTGAGGGAGCAGACGTAAAAGTCGAAAAGTCTTCTCTCACAGCAACTGTCAGGGGGACAGAAGAAAACGATATGGCGATAATCCCGCTTCACTGTGATCCGGGTTTCATCGCAAAAGTAAATGGTAAGAAGGTAGAACTTACGGATATCGCTGGAATATTTACAGGTATACCGATAGAAAACGGCGAAAATGAGATAGTGCTAACATTCTGTCCATTGGGACTGATACCCGGAAGTATCATAACGATAATTGCTTTGCTTGTAGTTATTCTTCTCATGATCGCAGAAAAACGCGGTATGACAATTAACACTGTGTTTGAAGGATTATCACAGGGAGCTGTTGGCAGATTAATAGCTGTTCTGTATACCTTTGCTTTCAGCGTTTTCACAGCAGTATTCTACGTTATACCTATAGTATGGTTTGTGATTCATGAGGTAGTGAAGAAAGTTTTTTAACCTTGTAAGCATTATATAAAACGAGGTAGGATCGAGGAATTAATTTGTCCACATTTGTTCTTCAACTCATGATATGATAGTAGGGTTAGGATTTTATAAATTTTTCGTAGTGAATGATCCCGCTGGGATGATATAGAACGAAAGGAATATCGTATGAAAGTCGTTATTCTCGCAGGTGGTCTCGGAACACGTATTTCCGAGGAGAGTCATTTAAGACCGAAGCCGATGATAGAAATCGGAGACAAGCCGATACTTTGGCACATCATGAAAGAGTACTCTCATTATGGGTTTAATGAGTTTGTGATCTGCCTTGGATATAAACAGCACATGGTAAAGGAATTTTTTGCGGATTATTATCTATATTCATCAGATGTTACTTTTGATCTTGCGGAAAATTCCATGGAAGTACATAACCATTACGCAGAGCCGTGGAAAGTCACTCTCGTGGATACGGGACTCCATACCATGACCGGCGGACGTGTTCGCCGAATCAGAGACTATATAGGTGACGAGACTTTTATGCTCACCTATGGTGACGGAGTTTCAGATGTGAACATTGAGAAACTCCTGGAATTTCATAAGAGTCATGGCCGTATCGGAACCATCACTGCGATTTCTGTCGATCAGAGATTTGGCGTACTTGATCTCGGTAAGGGTGGTCAGGTTCATGAATTTGCAGAAAAAGAAGAAAAAGATGCCGGAGTCGTAAACGGTGGATATATGGTATTTGAGCCCGCGATATTTGATTATATCGAGGGTGATGACACCGTATTTGAAAAGGGACCTCTTCCGAAACTTGCTGAAGAGGGACAGCTCATGGCATTCCATCATGATGGATTCTGGAAATGTATGGATACTCAGAGAGAAAAAGAGCAGCTTGAGAAGCTTTGGGCATCAGGACAGGCACCCTGGAAGTCATGGGATTGATTTTTTAGCAGAGGTAATATGTTAGATCTTTCTTTTTATAAAAATAAAAAAGTGCTGATCACAGGTCATACAGGTTTTAAGGGAAGCTGGCTCACAAAAATGCTTTTAATGGCAGGTGCTGTCGTTACAGGCTATTCTTCCGAGCCTCCTACGGAACCGGCACTTTTTGATATGCTCTTTGACGGAAATGAGTTTCGTTCAGAGATCGGCGATATCAGGGACTACGAGCATCTTCGCAGAGTTTTCATGGAGGAAAAGCCGGAGATAGTTTTTCATCTTGCAGCACAGCCGATAGTTCGTACTTCGTACAAAGAACCCCGTTACACCTATGAAACAAATGTGATGGGAACCGTAAATCTGTTAGAGTGCGTCAGAGAATGTGATTCGGTAAAGTCGGTGCTTAATGTCACAACTGACAAGGTTTACCTGAATAGAGACGATGATACAGCTTTTAAGGAAGATATGCCTCTCGATGGCTATGATCCTTATTCAAATTCAAAGTCCTGCTCGGAACTTGTGACTCACAGCTATGTGAAGTCTTTCTTTTCTGATGAAAACAGTCCTGCAGTGTCTACTGCCAGAGCCGGAAATGTAATAGGCGGCGGTGATTTCGCTGTGGATCGTCTGATACCTGACTGCGTACGTGCAGCAGAGGAGAAAAAGCCGATAATCATCAGAAATCCCGATGCAACCAGACCGTTCCAGCATGTTCTGGAACCGCTGGCAGTATATCTCGAGATCGCTGAAAAGCAGTATGAGGACAAAAAGAGATTTGCGGATTATTACAATGTCGGACCGGAGCTTACAGATGTAAAGAGTGCCGGTGAACTCGCGACACTTTTCTGCAAAGCCTATGGAGATGGTCTTACATGGGAAAATCACAGTGATGGTGGCCCGCACGAAGCATCTTTCCTGAAACTCGACTGCGCAAAGATACGTGAAAAGCTTGGCTGGCATCCGATATGGAGAGTCGGAGAAGCAGTAAAAAGAACCGCTCTCTGGAGCCATGTATATATCTCAGGCGGAGATGTACGAAAAGAGACCGAGCGAGAAATAAAAGAATACCTTCAGGACATGGAAGAGTCGGTATTCAGGGTTTGATATGAGGAATAAAATGAATTTTGAAAATATGACAGAAAAAGAAGCGCGTCAGCAGATACTGGATGCAGTAGCAGACTACGCGAAAAAGTATCACTGCGAGAAAAAGCCTTACGAAGAAGGTCAGAGAATCCCTTACGCGAGCAGGGTTTATGATGAAAAAGAAATCCTGAATCTCGTGGATTCATCTCTGGAATTCTGGCTTACCTCCGGAAGATATACAAATATGTTTGAGAAGAAGTTTGGCGAATATCTCGGTGTTCCCTATGTATCAATAGTAAACTCCGGCTCAAGCGCAAATCTTCTCGCATTTATGACACTTACCAGCCCTCTTCTCGGAGATCGCCGTATTAAGAGAGGCGATGAGGTCATAACAGTGGCAGCGGGATTCCCTACTACTGTCGCTCCTGCGATACAGTATGGCGCTGTACCGGTATTTGTTGATGTGACGATACCTCAGTACAATATCGATGTTACACGTCTTGAGGAAGCCTATTCAGAAAAGACAAAAGCCGTAATGATTGCGCATACTCTTGGCAATCCGTTTGATCTCGGTGCTGTAAAGGCATTTTGTGAGAAGCATGATCTCTGGCTTGTAGAAGATAACTGTGATGCTCTCGGAACCACTTATACAATAAATGGAGAGGAGAAGCTTACAGGAACGATCGGAGATATCGGAACATCAAGTTTCTACCCGCCTCATCATATGACAATGGGAGAAGGCGGAGCTGTTTATACCTCGAATCCTCTGCTGCACAAGATAATCCGCTCTATGAGAGACTGGGGAAGAGAATGCAGCTGCCCTTCAGGAGTGGATAATTCCTGCGGACACCGTTATGACGGTCAGTATGGAGAACTTCCTCAAGGGTATGATCATAAATATGTGTATTCACATCTCGGATACAATCTTAAGCCTACAGACATGCAGGCAGCGGTGGGATGTGCACAGCTCGAGAAGTTCCCGAATTTTGTAAAGCGCAGAAGAGAGAACTTTGAGACACTTTATAACGGATTAAAGGATCTGTCCGACAAGCTTATACTTCCTGAGCCTTGTGAAAATTCAAAACCTTCATGGTTTGGATTCCTGATAACAGTAAAAGAAGGATCAGGACTCAGCCGTAATGAAATGGTACAGGAGATAGAGAGAGAAGGCGTTCAGACCAGAATGCTCTTCTCAGGAAATATACTGAGACATCCGTGCTTTGACTCTATCCGTAACGACGATACGGCATACAGGGTTGTAGGAAACCTCACAAATACTGATTACATCATGAATAATACGTTCTGGATCGGAGTATATCCCGGAATGGATGAGGCAAGACTCGATCGCATGATCCGTGTGATACGTCATGCGGCTAAGCAGTAAAAAAGAGCGTAACTGTCAGAACCTAAAAGGTTTTGAACAGTTATAAAGGAGCAAAATGAGAAATATAAGATTGCTTGACTGTACTCTTAGAGACGGTGGTTTTGTAAATGACTGGAGATTTGGACGCGGAGATATCATAAATCTTTTTGAACGTTCAGTTTCAGCAGGTATTGATTATATCGAAACAGGTTTTCTTGACGAAAGAGAACCCTTTGATCCTGACAGGACAATGACACCCGACAGCGAGGCAATGGATAAGATATTTGCAGGGTTAGACCACGGAAATGCAAAGATTTTCGGAATGATCGATTATGGCACCTGCGATCTGTCCAGGATCAAGGATGCGGAGGAGTCTGTTTTAGACGGAATCCGTGTCATGATAAAGAAAAAGACCAGACATGAAGCTATTGCATTTTGTAAAGAGCTGAAAAAGAAGGGTTATCTTGTAGGAGCACAGCCGGTATCCGTTACAGGTTATACTGATGATGAGATGATCGAACTTGTAAGGGAGATAAATGATCTTCATCCTATAGCGATGTATATTGTGGATACCTATGGATTGTTGGATCGTACAAAGCTATTGCATATTTATGATCTTATCGATAGCTATCTGCTCCCGGACATTGCGATCGGTTACCACGCGCATAACAATTTCCAGCAGGCGTTTTCAAATACGGTTGCGTTGATGGAAATGGAGTCAGAGCGTGATCTCGTGATAGATGGTTCAGCGTACGGAATCGGAAAGTCTGCCGGAAACTGTCCGCTGGAGCTTCTCACAACATGGATGAATGAGCATGAGTTTACCCTTTACCATACGAGACAGGTTCGGGAGATGATAGATACCAGCAACATGAAGATCTATGAAAAAAATCCATGGGGATATCAGATGCAGTACTTCCTCTGTGCAAGTAATGACTGTCATCCAAAATATGCTCAGTATCTCCTTAAGAAAAAGACTCTTTCTGTAAAGTCTATAAACGAGATACTTTCCATGATCAAAGAGGAAGAGGCACTTGCCTTTAATCAGGAATATATTGAGAAGCTGTATCTTGAGTATCAGAACAACACAATAAGTGATGCAGCAGACAGAGAGCGGTTGGCAGAAGCATTTAATGGAAAGACCGTACTTGTACTCGGTCCCGGTCCATCTATCGGAAAAGAAAGAGAAAAAGTTACTGATTTCATAGCATCAGAAGCGCCGGTAACAATGGCGATAAACTTTATGCCGGAGAGATTCCATCTTGACTATATCTTTTTGAGTAATGCAAAGAGATATATGCAGATGTCATCAAGGCTTGCAAAGCTCTCTGCAGAAAGCGGAAGCAGGGCTCTCAAAATAGTTGCTACATCAAACGTAACTCCTGCAAGAGGAAGCTTTGATTACAATGTAGACTACGCAGGACTCGTAGACATGAATTTTGAAATCCCGGATAACTCTCTGCCGATGCTTCTCCGTCTTTTAGCCGACACAAAGGTAAAGGAAGTAGTACTCGCAGGATTTGACGGTTATATTCCGGAATCCGGACGAAACTATGCGGATTCAGGCATGGAATACGAATTTGCCGCAGACTACGCAATAAAGCTCAATCACTACACAGGTGAAGTAATCCGTGCCTTAAGAGACAAGGGGATGAAGATCCGTTTCCTCACATCTTCTAAATACGAGCTGTCCGAGCGCGGAATGAGATAACTATACGAGGTACACGTCCGGTATTTGTCAGTGAAACAACAGAAAGAAGAAGTATGTCATCATTAAAGTATAAAGCAGCACTCTGGGATATGGACGGCACACTATTCTACACAAAGCGTGGAATAGTACATGCGGTAGACGCAGCATCAGAAGAAGCAGGACTGCCGCTCGTAGACCGTGACAAAGTAGATATGTTTATCGGACCACCGATCCAGATGGGATTCCAGAAATACTATGACCTTCCGATGGAAGAAGCAATACGAGTAGCAAATCTCTTTAGAAAAGCCTATCGTGAAAAGGGATACGTATTAGAATGTGACCCCTATGAAGGTGTTATCGAATCCTTAAAAGAGTTAAAAAAGGCTGGTGTAAAACTGGCGGTCGCAACGCTCAAAAAGCAAGATATGGCAGAAAGGATCTGTGAAAAATTCGGGTTAGATACTGTATTTGACTGCATCTATGGATCAGATGCGCTCGATAACCTGAAAAAGCATGATATCATCAGACTTTGCTGTGAAAACATGGGAATAGATACTTCTGAAGCAGTAATGATCGGTGATACGATATTTGATGCAGAAGGAGCAGAAAAGGCAGGAAGTCCGTTCCTTGCAGTCACATATGGGTTTGGCTTCCATGAACCGGGCGACATAGAAGGCTATCAAGCCATCGGAGCAGCTGCAAATGCAGCAGAAATCCCTTCATTTTTTAAGTAAAAATTGGAGAATCCGGTCATACCGGATTCTCTGTTTTAGAAAACATAAAAAACAGTCGAGGTATCTATGAGAGATTGCATCAAAAAAGCAGAGAATGTCTTTGATCGATTTCGCGCAAAAAAATGCTCATATATGATCAGCTATACCGTACTCTTTGCAGTGTCCGCACTGCTGGTGTACGGCTATTTTGCGTTATACAGAAAGACGATGGTATGGGATGGTGACGGAATAAAACAGCATTATAACGCACTGCTCTATATCAGCAGGTATCTGAAAAATGTGATGCATACATTTTTGACAGAGCACAGGTTAGTATTTCCGATGTGGGATCATTCTGTTGGTTACGGATCAGATATACTGACAACGTTCCATTACTACGGTGCTGGAGATCCGATGGTTCTGATATCGGTGCTTGTTCCGGAATCACTCATAGAACATTACTATACGCTTCTTTTTTTGATGAGATTATATATAGGTGGACTGGGATTTTCCTGCTTTTCGATACTTCATGGAAATCGCAGGAGTGCTACTCTGATAGGAGCATTGATATACTGCTTTTCAGCATTCCCTATGGTACTCGGCATAATGCATTCATGTTTCCTGCTTCCTGTAGCATGGTTTCCATGGATACTGTATGGAGCTGAACGGATCTTTCGAAAGAAAAATCCAATTCCTTTTATACTTGCAATAGGGATTGCTGCCATCAGTAACTACTATTTCTTTTATATGCAGACGGTTCTGCTCGTTATTTATTGTATATTCCGTTATATAATGATCTATAAAAAGATAGATCTTAAAGAGCTGATACCTGTCATTGGAAGATTTGCAGGTTCGGGGATCGTGGGGGTGATGCTGTCACTTCCAATAATGCTGCCGCTCATACTGGCAACAGTTAATTCCGGAAGATTCAATTCGAAGCATGCAGTTCCATTACTGTATGATCTGGCATATTATGTGAAATTTTTTGCGAATTTCATGAATACTCAGCGTCCGGGATACTGGACACTTATGGGTTACACGGCGGTAGGAATGTTTGCTGTAATGATTCTGTTTTTCCATAAAGAAAAAAAGTGGCAAAGCTACAGGGTTATCTTTATTATCGGAACAGCTATGCTTATGATACCGGCATGTGCCTTTGCGCTCACCGGCTTTTCCTATGTTACGAACAGGTGGACCTGGGGATATTCGATGATAGTCGGAATGATCGCTGCAAAGGTTATCCCGGAGCTTGATAAGATAAGTGAAACGGAAAAAAAGAGGATACTTATCACATCGATCTGCCTGACGGTTCTGTTATTAGGTTTTCCTATTACAAGAAATGCAGAAAGCGTCACATGTTTCCTGATACTGATATGTGTTGCAGCTATAATGATGGCGAACATCGGACTTTGGAAGGATAACACCGGACGTACGATGATTCTTCTGGGATTGTTATTGGTATCCATAGCTGCAAATGGTAAATACCGATATTCTGTGACGGAGAATGATTCGTTAGGAAACTACTTCGATTTTAATGCAGCGGACAAGAACCTTCTGGAAGAAAATGCGGATGATGTGCTTAACGAAGTTAATGATAACAGTTTTTACAGGATCGACGAGTCATCGCTGCCGATCACTATAAATTCATCGATACTTAGAAAAAAATACACAAACCGACTGTATTTTTCACTAACAGATGCTGCAAGCTCGGATTTTCTAAACAAGCTCTATTTTAATGTTACCGAGGAGTGGCATTATGATGGTGTTGAAAACAGAAGTCTATTGGAGCTTCTTACCGGTGTAAAGTACTATCTGTCAAATGATGATTCTGAAAAGATGGTTCCGCCGCTTTACACGAAAAAAGCTGCAGAGGGGGACACATCAGTAGGGCATGTTACGGTGTGGGAGAATCCTGATGCGTTACCGGTCGGGTTTACATGTGACAGCTACATTCCGTATGATAAGTTTTCTGAGATGTCGGAAACGGAGAGAGAAGCTGCTTTATTAACCGGTGCAGTAATGGAACATAGCAGTCTTCCGGAGGCATCGGTTAAGGATAATGCGGTGTCGGTGTTAGAGGATGTTGTAACAAAAGGAAATGCAGAAGTAACGGATAATTCCTTTGTGATACGTCATGGCGGTTCGCTGACTCTAAAATTAAAGAAGGCCAGCAATGCAGAGATTCATGTATTATTTAAGAATCTGCAGTTTAAGGGCATGAAGCAGAAGGATACATATGATGCCGGAGCATGGTCTCAGCTTACCGCATATGAAAAACAAAAGGTTAAGGCAGAGGATGCCTTTTATACGTCAGATAAAGAAAGTACAATACTCTTTAATGATGGGGAAAGGCAGAGTATAGTAGGGATAATTACGGCAAACAGTGATGTTTACAGTGGACGGCATGATTTTTTGGCAAATATAGGCTATAGTGATTCTACGCCGGAAGAGATTACCGTAACGTTCCGTAATCCCGGAACATATACATTTGAAAAATTTGATGTAGTTGCATCACCGTTATCTGATGTGCAGGATGCTCAGGATAAATTTGGGCAGGAAGTATTGACGGATATTGAGGAAGGCGTAAACTGTCTTTCCGGAAAAATAACAGTTACAAAACCAAAGGCTCTTGTTTTGTCTATCCCATATATGAAAGGGTGGAGAGCATATGTTGATGGAAGTGAAGCGGAGATCATCCCTGCCAATGTGTTCTTTATGGCACTGGAGCTCAAGCCTGGAAGTCATGAAATAGAACTTCGCTATGAAACTCCGTATGTCCGCATTGGAATGATAGGCGGAGCAGCGGCTGTAATATTGGTAATATTGATCGGCATTTTCAATACCGGAATTATTAAAAATTTGAGAAAAAAGCAGTAAAGGGTATTTTTTATGGTATTCTGAAACATACTGCACAATGTTAAAAATAGGTGTATAGAGGAGATAGAGTATGAAGGTCAAAATAGCTCAATATATAGCAGATTTTCTCGCGTCTCATGGTGTAGATACCGTGTTTACTGTTACAGGCGGTGGTGCAATGCATTTAAATGATGCATTCGGTCATCATGACGATCTTCATTGTGTGTATAATCACCACGAGCAGGGATCAGCTATAGCGGCAGAGGGGTATACCAGACTTACCGGAAAGATCGCAGCAGTATGTGTAACAAGTGGTCCCGGAGGAACAAATGCCATAACAGGAGCATTTGACTGTTGGGTAGATTCTGTACCTATGTTTGTGATCTCAGGTCAGGTGAAGCGTGAAACTACTATGTGGTCAACAGATGTTCCGCTCCGTCAGCTTGGAGACCAGGAAGGTAACATCACAGAAATAGTAAAATCCATTACCAAATTTGCTGTAATGATCACAAATCCGAATGAGATCCGCTATCAGCTGGAAAAAGCATGGTATCTTGCTAACCACGGCAGAAAAGGCCCTGTCTGGATCGATGTACCGCTTGATATTCAGGCAGCTATCGTAGACACAGATGATCTCACAGGTTTTTCACCTGATAACACAAAAAATAAAGAACAGCCTGTATTCAGAAAAACAGACGCAGACAAGATCCTTGAGCATATAGAAGCTGCAAGGAGACCGGTTATCCTTGCAGGAGAGGGAATTCGTCTGGGTGATGCATATCCGGAATTTCTGGAGGCAACACATGCGCTCAGTATTCCTATCCTTACAGCATGGAATGCACAGGATCTCTTATGGGATGCAAATCCGTATTATGTAGGTATTCCGGGAACTGTAGGACAGAGAGGTGCAAACTTTATCGTTCAGAATGCGGATCTGCTGCTCGTGCTCGGATGCCGTATGAATATACGTATCATTAGCTACAATAAGCATCAGTTTGCAAAAGATGCATATAAGATACAGGTAGATATCGATGAAAATGAGCTTCATAAGCCTACGGTAAATATCGATATGCCTATCCATGCAGATGTAAAGGAAGTGCTCTCAGAGCTTGCACACGCATCCACCGATGAAGTTGGTAATCATCAGGAGTGGCTCAAGTGGTGCAGAAATATTTATAAGAAATATTCACCTAATCTGCCTGAGTACAGTGAAGTTTCAAAGCCCATGAATCCGTATCCTTTCCTTGAAGAACTTTCAGATCACATGAAAGAAAATGACGTGGTCATCTGCGGAAATGGTGCAGCATGCGTACAGACTTTCCAGACATTTAAGGTTCGTAAGGGTGTGAGGATATTTACAAATTCGGGTTCAGCTGCTATGGGATTTGGTTTCCCGGCTGCTCTCGGCGCCGCTGTTGCTAGAGGAAAGAAGAGAACCATCTGTATTGACGGCGACGGAAGCTTTATGATGAATATCCAGGAGCTTCAGACCGCAGTGTATAACAATCTGAATCTGAAGATATTTATCCTTAACAATAACGGATATCATTCGATCCGTCAGACCCAGACAAATCTCTTTAAGGGACGTGCGCTTGTTGGTATAAGTGACGGAAACGGTGTTAGTTTCCCGTCATTTAAGAAGATCGCATCAGCTTTTGGACTCGAATATTCAAAGATAGATTCACTTAAGGATGCCGGCAAAAAGATTGATGAGGTCTTAAACAGTACAGGACCGGTTATCTGTGAGGTATTTGTTGATCCGGATCAGAATTTTGAACCAAAACTTTCTTCAAAGGTAAATCCTGACGGAACGATCGTGTCTCCGCCGCTTGATGATATGTTCCCGTTCCTTCCGGAAGAAGAGTATAAAAAGATCCGCGAGGAAGCACAGAGCATATAACCCGCAGTAACGCCCTATTTTAGGAAAGAAACATGAAAGATAATAGTCGTAAGAAAAAGATAAGTATAATGATCCCGTGTTATAACGAGATCGAAAATGTTGGACCTATAAGCGAAGCGATCACAAAGATCATGACAGAGCAGCTTTCAAGCTATGACTGGGAGCTGCTGTTCATCGATAACTGCTCAGAAGATGGCACACGTGAAAAACTGGAAGAACTTTGTGATGGAAACAGCCATATCCGTGCGATCCTTAACGTAACGAATTTCGGTCAGTTCAATTCGCCATTTTATGGAATGTGCCAGACTACAGGAGACGCAACTATCTCTATGGCATGTGATTTTCAGGACCCGCCGGAACTTATTCCGGAATTTGTAAAATGGTGGGAAGAAGGTTACAAGATCGTAAGTGCCATAAAGACCACCAGTAAAGAAAATAAGCTTATCTATTTTCTTAGGACATGCTATTACAAGATGATCAGAAATATGTCCACAGTAAAGCTTATTGAGAACTTTACCGGAACGGGACTATATGATAAATCCTTTATAAATCTCCTGCGTCAGCTTGATGACCCGATCCCGTTCCTTAGAGGAATCGTTGCAGAGTATAATTTTAAGAGAAAAGAGATCCCGTTTACTCAGCCGAAGCGTCGTGCCGGAAAGACGAGCAACAATTTCTATCTTCTTTACGATGCAGCTATGCTTTCCATTACATCCTATACAAAGGTTGGACTCAGACTGGCTACTTTTGCCGGATTTATTGCATCGGCGGCAAGCTTTATCGTTGCGCTGGTGTATCTCGTAATGAAACTTACACACTGGCATGAGTTTTCGGCAGGTTATGCGCCTATGGTCATCGGTGTGTTCCTGCTTGGCTCATTGCAGCTGTTTTTCATCGGCTTTATGGGCGAATATATCCTTAATATCAATACACGTATCATGCATCGGCCGCTGGTGGTTGAGGAAAGACGCCTGAATTTTGATAAAGATACGTCAGACACGGATGGACCATCAGAGGAAGGATCAGCAGAGCATGAAACTTGATGTATTGTATCAGTTTAATGAGAAATACGCTCCATATGCGGGTGCCAGCATTACGTCACTATTTGAAAATAACCGTCATGCAGACAGGATCAGAGTCTTTATCCTTGGAGAAAATCTTTCACCAGAATCGGAAGCAAAGCTCAGGTCTTTGGCTGCAGGTTATCATCGCTGTTTGTGCTTTATCGACACAAGGGAGCTTGTATTTCGCATGAAACAGATGAACATGCCGAAGTACCGCGGCTCTTATGCCGCCAATATGCGGCTTTTTCTGTCATGGCTTTTGAATGATGATGTGGAACGTTTGCTTTATCTGGATGCAGATACTATCGTAAATGGTCCATTGGATGAATTAAGCAGGCTCGATATGGAGGGGCACCCGCTGGCAATGTCGCTGGATTCTCTTGTACGTCTCCATAAGAGAAGGCTTGGTTTTTCAAAAGATGATTATTACTACAATTCCGGAGTGATCCTCTTTGATATGAAGAAATGGAGGAGTGATCGCTGTTCGGAAAGGATCGCGAATCATGTAAAAAATGTACGGGCATGGTATCCGTCTCCGGATCAGGATCTCTTAAATGTTGTTCTTAAGGGTGAGATCATGAGACTGCCGGCAGAGTACAATATCGAACCTGCATATCTTGCTTTTTCCCTGAGAGATTATTTCAGAACTTTCGGAAGCAGAGGCTTTTACAGTCTCGATGAACTGCATGATGCACTCCGTAAACCTGTGATCTTTCATTTTTTCAGATTTGTCGGAGAGTTTCCGTGGCATAAGGACAATGTGCATCCTGACAATGCGCTTTTTGATAAATATATCGCCTTGTCACCCTGGAGGGGCTACAGAAAGATGCCTGCGGATACGGGCATTGTATTAAAGTTTGAAAAGATCCTTTACAGGAAGATACCCCGTTCGGTATTTATCCGTTTATTCCGTTTGGCATATGAGTGGTTTATAAGAAAGGCAAATCAGGATTCGCTTAAGTGTAAAACTAACAGGACGATGTGATTCATGAAAAAATTGGGATTAACCGGAAAAAAGAAGATATGGGCGATCGAGATGATACTGATCATATTGATCGCCATGACGGCTTTTTTGAATTTTCAGATGGATGATGAGATATATTATGACATCTATAAGTTTGAAGAATCAGCAGAAGAGGCTGACTATACAAATGGCGTTCTGACAATTCATGGTGAGTCACCGTTAAAAGAAGATGCGCTTATCAGCAGGATGCCGGCAATTCATCTGGGAAAAGGAAGTTATACACTTGAGCTGGATCATCAGGGAGATACGGATTTTGAGGCTGTGATGAAAGACGGGGATGAAGTCATAAAGACATGGGTGATCCCGTCTTCTGAGACACTGACACGGATCCCGTTTTCTCTGGATGATGACCGGTATGATCTGGTGATAGACTATCTTTACCCGGGAAGCGGAACGGTAACTCTAAAGCATGCATATCTTAGAGCGGACTTCTGTTTTTGGACTGATTCCATATACTTTGGTATCGTGTTGATCCTGACCGTATTGTTTATCGGTCATTGGATGAGAAAGAAGGATTTTCTTTCAAAGCCCTTAAGTGAACAATGGATTCCGATAGCCTTATTTCTTTTCTTTATTTTTATAAACTATCCTGATTACAGTAATCTCTTTATAACCGGTAAGGATATGAATTTCCATCTGGCAAGAGTAGAGGGAATGATGCATGAACTCAGGGCCGGACAGTTTCCGGTTCAGTTATACACTCAGGCTAATGAAGGAAAAGGAATGATCGGAAGTATGTATCCGTCGCTTTTCTTATATATTCCTGCATGTCTAAGACTTCTCGGAGTCTCTCTCCCCACAGCATTTAAGACATTAGTGGTTTTGATAAATCTCGGGACCATAGTCTGCGCCTGGTATAGTGCGAAGCGTATCACGGGCAGAGATACACATGCGCTTCTGACTACGCTGGTTTATTCGACTATGTCCTATAGGATATTTTGTCTGTATACCAGAGAGGTGATCGGAGAATCTCTTGCCATGGTTTTTGTACCACTGATAATAGCCGGTCTGTATGAAATGATCGAGGGCGATAAAAAACAGTGGTGGATGCTGGCAGTAGGAATGAGCGGTGTTATGGCATCTCACATACTGAGTATTATCATGTGGGTTGTTGTATGTGCATTTTTTGGCCTTGTTTATGCGCCAAAGTGCCTTAAAGATGGGCGAGCTGCAGCATTTTTATTATCAGCAGCGACTTTCATAGGTTTAAGTCTGTTTACTATAGTACCTTTTATTTATTATTATCTGTCGGATATTGATACAGCTGCATCACTGGCAGTCAGGGATTTTTCCAATATGGCGATCTTTCCGACGCAGCTCTTTATGGTGACTCAGGGAGACGGATATTCCTGGGGAACAAGAGGGCAGTCCACGGGTTATTACCACGAGGGAAGCTTAAACATCGGTTTTACCGGGATTATCTGCCTTGTGATAGGTATTTTGTTCATCCTCTGTAAAAAGGAAAAGGATGAGACTGAGAGATATCTGGTACTAATGTATGTTACAGGAGCTTTTGCCCTGTTCATGACCACTACATGGTTCCCATGGCAGACCCTGCAAAAATTCAGTATGATAGATCGCGTCATAAGTATGTTTCAGTTTCCAATACGTTTCCAGCAGGTGGCGGAAGCGCTGATAGTTTTTTCGGGAACGATCATGTGCGTGCGTCTGCATGGGCTGTCAAAGTACAGGAAAGCCGTGATGATCGCACTTGTAGTATTCGGGATATTCAGTTCATGTCTGGCGATAGACTCTATCTGTACGGCAAAAGAGGATTTTATCACAGCGTTTTCGCCAGATACCGGGGATCATTTCCCGCCTGACTATGTTCCGTCAGGATATAACGAAAATGGTTTTTCAAAGGAAGCTGAAAGCGAAACGGCGCAGATTTCTGACTATTATAAAAAGGATTCAAAGGTCACATTTACATATACAGCAGATGATGATTCGGATATCCTTGTTCCTGTGACTTTCTACAAAGGTTATCACGCATATCTGACAGCTGAGGATCTTTCGGTCAGAGAGACCGGTGTAGAAGCAGGTGACAGCGGTATGATAAAGGTCAGGGTACCAGCAGGTGAAGATGTAAAAGTTGTGATAAAGTACGTTCAGCCGAAGATCTTCTATGTTTCAACGATAGTATCGCTGATATCGGTGTTTGTATTGTTTTTAACTTATAGGAAATTTCGTCGAAATTCCTAATAGTTAAAAGATGTACTGTGTGCATAAGATGCGGCGCGTAAATAGGAAATAGAAATGACAGCAAAAATATCAATAATAATTCCGGTATACAACATAAAAAAAGAATATCTCGAAAAATGCATAGACAGTCTCGAGAAACAGAGCGGAATGGAAAAGGGCAGTTTTGAAGTGATAGCCGTAGATGATGGGTCAAAGGCTGAAACAGCTGCGGTACTGGATGAGCTTCAGAGTAAAAATACATGTCTTAGAGTCATTCATCAGGAAAATGGCGGTACATCCGTTGCACGAAATACAGGAATCGATAATGCTTCCGGTGAATACGTTCTCTTTGTAGATGGAGATGACTGGATTTCAGGAGATTGTCTTAAAAGCATTCTTACTGAAATGGAACGGGATCCGGCAGATATACTGTTTTTCGGATATGCAACGAGTTATACAAATCGTGAAATGAACAGAGTACTTCAGAACCTGGATGAACGTCTGTGGAATCGTGAAACACTTGAACTCGCTGTACTTGAGGGAAATCCCCTGCTGGGACCTGTAGAGGTTGGTGCGCCTTGGGGAAAGCTTATCAGGAGACAGACAATAGAGGATGGTCACGTGAGATATACTCCGGGGCTGAAAAAAGGACAGGATACGGTATTCGTACTGCACCTTATGGAACACAGCAGTAAATTCAGGTATTACCCGTATCTCGGATATCATTACAGGATATCGGGAAGCTCAGTGAGTAAGAGGTTTAACCCTGAAATCGTGGATATCATGGAAAAGACGCTTTCCGAGTATAGGAAATTTACTGAGAAGTATGAAAAGGACAGTCGTTTTATAAATGCTGTTAATCGAAAGTATTATAAGGTCCTGACAGGAGAGTATCAGGAGCTGTTTTATACACATCCCTTAAATAAGGAATCTGAAAGAACCAGGATTACCGGCTTTCACAGACTGATAGAGAGAGAACCGTACAGAGAAGCCATTAAAAATGTAGATGCATCCGGAATGGGGCTGTTTGACCGCCTGCAGCTGCATCTGATCCGAAAAAAGAAGATAGGGTTTCTCTTTATGGTGAGAAAAATGGAGAATATTTTAAGGAATACAGTGGTACGGAAATATGACTGAGAGAAGAGCAAAAAAGGAAACAACGATACTGACACCAATAAAAAAGCATCATTTTTGGCTTATATGCGGGATATTTGTCTTCATCCAGTTTATGTTTTCAGTTCACTTCATGGGAAGACAGTATTTTAATCTTGATGAAGTATCGCAGATAGGATTCATAGCTAAGAAACTGGGAGTTGGAGGGATACTCGATTATTATCTGACAAGTGAAGTGACAAATCTCCCATTGTTCCCACTGCTTGCGGCTGTTTGGTACAGAGTAGTTCCATATGGAGAAGGATGGATGAGGTTTTTAACCGTTCTTCTCACAACAGGCGCGATAATTTTTTTGATAAAAATGGCTGTTGCCATAGGCGATGAGTACACAGGTTATATCATGGCTGTGCTCTCATGCAGTTCAGCAACTATCATGCAGAAATGCGGATTAACATTCCGTGTACATGCATTCTGGATGCTGTTTACAGCAATGGTTCTTTTTTATTACATAAAAAGACAGGAAGAGCAGGGACGTGAATCCTGGAAAAGCGTTATTGTGCTTGGACTTGCCATGACAGGACTTGCATGGTCACACTATTTTGGCTGCATAATGATCGTTTACCTTTTTCTTATGGATGTGGTTTTACTCATCGCAAAGAGGATCAGGATCTGCACGATATTTTCGTATGTGATCGCCGGTGGTACGCTTCTTCCCTGGTTTATACTGATGCTCATCCGGAGAACAATGAACCTTTCAGAGTTTTGGCCCAAAACACCAACTTTTGAATCAATACCGACTGCACTCATGTTCGTTGTGAGTAACGATAAACCGATCTATATCCTTCTGATACTGGGAATGATCGCGGCAGTAATGGCATCGGTTTGGAGAATTCTTCAGTTAAGACCGGACTTTTATAAAGGTTTTCTTAGGCTTGGGTTTGCAATGATGCCCCTTGCATTTGTTATAGGCGATTATATATACAGTGCGCATATAGCATCAAATGGCGGCATTTTTGTAATACGTTATTTTTTGTCGGTTGTTCCGGCGGCACTCCTTACAGTGAGCCTGATCCTGCAGGATATAATTGAATTTGTTATACGCGTAAGTATCAGAAGCGATGTATTTACTGACTCTGACAAAGTAACAAAAGACGGATTGCAGATAAGCTATACCCAGTTTATGATATACAGTTCAGTAGTACTTATGATCCTTTTCTTTATCGGGGCACCAAATTATTATTATGACGTAAAGGAAGAAGTAAGTGCACCGTATGACAATACTTATGGAAATGTAAGAGATGAGATATTGTCTTCAGAAAATGCTGTTGATTCTATAAAAAGCGGAAGTACGGTAGTAGCTATCAATGCCAATCGTGCAAATGCGGACGGTTTCGAAGAATATTACATGGAATACGGCGGGAAAGGCGAGGAACTCCATGTAGTATCAAATGGCGATGATGACATCAAAGAACGTTTCGATGCAGCTGATAAGATATATATCTATCAGGTAATGAGCGGTAAACCTGATGTTTATACAGAACTTCTCGGTAATGAGTGGGAACAGACATCTTTCGATAAAAATATCGGATTATATGTTTTTGAAAGGCAGAACTAAGTGTCAGAAGAAAGAGCGCTCGTCAGCGCAGTGATAACCAGTTATAAAAGAGATAAGGACACTGTAGGAAGGGCAGTAAAGAGCATTCTTTCCCAGACGTGTCCTGTGATAGAAATATTGATAATCGATGATAATCGTGGAGAAGGAAGCGAACTGTTTTCAAAGGGACTTCTGGAAGTAAAGGAGCTTTCAGAAAAGATACAGGTGATCCCCACAGAAGGTGGTCACGGAGCCCAGTATGCGAGAAATACGGGAATACGTCATGCAAGTGGAAAGTATATAGCATTTCTCGATGATGACGATGAGTGGCTTCCTGAAAAAGTAGAAAAACAGGTTGCATGTCTTAAAGCTAATCCCGAAGCCGGTCTTTGTTATTCGGATGGCTACAGGATAGATGAGAGAACAGACCCGCCGGTGAGAGGTATTATCCATGGACATAATTTTGTGCCTAATGCAACTTACCGTGAGCTTCTTCACGAAGACCGGATAGGTACGACATCTCAGGCAATGATCCCTGCGGCAACTTTTGAAAAAGTTGGAATGTTTGACACCGATATGCCTGCAAGACAGGATTATGAGATGTGGCTCCGCATCAGCAGGAGTTTTCCTGTAATAGGAGTGCCGGAGGGACTTTATCAGTATCATAAGGCGCACGATTCAGGGCAGATAACACTTAACTGGAGAAAAAATGTGGAAGCACACAGGCTTCTATATAAGAAATACAGAGAAGATATAATTAAGGACCGGGATGCCCGTTTTAATGTGGAATTTCACATTGCCCATTACATGAGAGAAGGTGCATCTCAGGAAAAAAGTCTGAAAATCTTTATATGTGCATTAGGGCATTATGTCAGATCTCTTTTTATATCCCCGCAGTGGTTTCTGATACAGGGAAAGTACAGGATTGAACATGAAATGAAAAAAAGAGGAAAATAAAAGAGAATCCGGCTTTGCCGGATTCTCTGTGTAAATGGGAAGAAATATCAATCTTCTTTTTGCTCGCCGGGTTTTACCGGTATTTTCAGTGCGTGATCACAGTAGTTGCAGGCATCTGCATAATCGCTCAAAAGGAAATTTTGAAGCTTTTTGTTAAAATCTTTCTTTGAACGGGGGATACGGATGTCAAAATAATCATGATCACTCTTCATGAAGCCCAGATCATATAGATGGGCACCACGTGCACAAAGGAAGATCTTGCCGTTAAGGACTGTGTGGCAGTATTTTGATGAATAACAGTTCTGATATTCTTTTGCGAGCTGTACTTTGTCTTTTCCTCTGAATTCGGTTCCGCCCGGACTAACCCACATTGAAACCTTATCAGGGACACACTTGATATTGTGTTCGGCAAGTATGCGCATCATTTCATCGATCTTCTGAGTCTTTAATCCATAGTCGCTGAGTTCGACAATGACCTTTGGATCCTCCATAAGCTTTAACAGATCACTGTTTGGGATAACTGTTCCGTTTGTTGTTAAAGAAACGTACATTATCTTATCGCTCTTCAGTACGTGAGTCAGTACCTTGGAAAGCTCGGGGTAAACAAAAGGTTCGCCACCGATAAGTCCGAATTTCAGGATCATATCGGTATTTTCCAAAAGTCGGTCAATGTCGCTTATGATCTGATCCGCATCTATATGATATGGCGTGTCGTAGCAGGGCATCAGGTTATTACAGTTTTTGCACTTAAGTGAGCAGCGTGTAGTGATGACCATAACGATATCGGGATATATAGTTTTACCGGGCATGATGAGATTACCCGCCATGCGCATGTATTGCGAGAGACTTTTCTTTCCCGGGATAATATTCATAAGCTCATTAAAGCAGGGCTTAAAGATTCTCTCAAAATATGTACTCATTTTTAGAATGCCTTTCTGGTCGTTTTTCATGATCAAGAGTTCATTATAGTTTGAAAATCAGTAATTATCAACTGCGCTGAAAAGGGGAGTTACAGACATGAAATTATTATTCACCGGAGATTTCTTTTATGATCAAGCGGATCAGAGTGATGATATTAAAGCTATTGCCGCCTGCTTCAAAGAAAAGCAATTTTGTCCGGTTATAAATTATGAAGGGGTTTACGCTCCGGATACGTCCTATAAACCAATAAAAAAACGTGGAGTTCGATTGGCGCAGGATCCGAAAAGCATAGAAATATTATCAGAACTTGGAACAGTTGCTGTTATGCTTTCGAATAACCATACCATGGATTATGGGGAAAATGGTCTGAAGGATACTATTGCATCGCTAAATAATGCGGGAATACAGACTGCGGGAGCCGGAAAAGATCTGGAGGAAGCCTGCAGGCCTGCGATCATAAAAGAAAAAAATAGTGATACAGCAATATTTAATTTTGGATGGAAAGAAGAGGAAACCGTGTATGCAGGTGAACGACACGGTGGATGTGCACCAAGAGATAATGAGCTCATACTAAAGATCATAAGGAGATTTGCTGCAGAAAACCCGGACACGGCGATCATACCTGTAATGCATTGGGGATTTGAGTACAGTATGTATCCTATGCCGTTTGATATCGAGCTTGCGGATAAACTTTGTGAGATAGAACAGGTAAAAATGGTGATCGGACATCATACACACTGTCCTCAGCCGTATGAAATAAGGCATGGAAAACCTGTATTTTACTCATTGGGTAATTTTTATTTTGCGGGACACAGAGATGGTTATAATAAGGTTTTTCCGTCAGAGATAAAAAATCGCTGTGACTATGGTCTGATGGTGGGCTATGACACGGAAGATCATACATTCAGCACTATGACTATAATGTATGACAGAACTGAAAAGAAATCGATAATACTTAATGAGTCACCATTTCCGGAAAAAATGCCGGAAAAAGACTATCGTTCAGATGCATACTTTAAGCTTGTAAAAGAAGGCTCAATGAAGGGCAGTCCCGTGTTGGGAACGGATAAAATAAAAAACTGCATCGTGCTTGCAGGATATAACTTTTGGAGATCGCGAGTAGGCAGGACATTAAAACTGTTTTGCCATTTAACATCTAAGAGTGTATAATGAATTGGTTTTTGTAAATAAATAAGAGGCGGAGTCATGGTTGATTCCGGAATGGAAGGAAATTATGTCTGTTTATGAAGATCTGGTAAATCACAGAACTAAATTATCACTGGTTGGACTGGGATATGTCGGTATGCCGATCGCAGTTTCATTTTCAAAGCATATCGAGGTGATCGGTTTTGATATAAACAAAGACAAGATTGAAAAATATAAAGCGGGTATAGATCCGACTAATGAAGTTGGAAACGATGGCATTAAGAATTCTGCGGTTGACTTTACTTCTGATGAGGAAAGACTTAAAGAAGCAAAGTTTCATATCGTTGCTGTTCCGACTCCCGTTAATTCCGATCATACACCTGATCTCAGACCGGTTGAGGGCGCAAGCCATACACTCGGAAGAAATCTCACAAAGGGCTCCATCGTAGTATATGAGTCAACAGTTTATCCGGGTGTTACAGAAGATATCTGTGTTCCTATCCTTGAAAAGGAATCAGGAATGAAATGCGGAGAAGATTTCTTCGTTGGATATTCTCCCGAGAGAATAAATCCGGGTGATAAGGTTCATCGTCTTGAGACTATCACAAAGATCGTTTCAGGAATGAATGATGAGGTCCTCGAGGAGATCGCAAATACATACAGCCTTGTTGTTGCGGCAGGTGTTTACAGGGCGGAGTCAATAAAGGTCGCTGAGGCGGCAAAGGTTATCGAGAACAGTCAGAGAGATATCAATATAGCTTTCATGAATGAGCTTTCAATGATCTTTAACAGAATGGGAATCGATACACAGGCGGTTCTTAAGGCAGCGGGAACAAAGTGGAATTTCCTGCATTTCTTCCCTGGACTTGTGGGTGGTCATTGTATCGGTGTCGATCCGTATTATCTGACATATAAGGCAGAGCAGCTTGGCTATCA